>CAJAKX010000380.1 GCA_903940425.1 uncultured Opitutia bacterium
GCTCTTGATCTTGCGCTTGCCGATGAAGTCGAAGTCACAATCAGGCCGGTAATCATCCGGTCGGTCAGCTACAAACATCCCATGATGGCATTTGATTATGCCGTTAGGCACTGGGAGGACCTTGGCAAGTTGATCGAAGATCCCGACAGGCGCTCGGTATTCATAGCCTACCTGCTCTCGAACGCGAATAAAACGGAGGTCTTGATCCGGCTCGATGCTTTCGCTGCAGCCCACGTCTCTCCCAGCAACAAAACGGACATCCGCAAAATCGCCGCAGCGGTTCGCGACCTCGCTCGCATTCGGACCGAAAGGCTGCCCGAGATTGATCGTTGGGTTGCTGCCCGGGTCGGAGCGCCGGGACCGTAACCATTGTGAGAGCGGCATGACCTTGTTTGCGGACAGTCGGCGGGTTGGTGCCGGTTACGCTAAGGTCTCACGGAGTGATCTAGTTGGTGTCCGTTGCGGTCCCCGCGACTCCAATATCCGTGCTGCAAAAGCAGTTAAGATTGGAGGCGCGGGCCGGAATCGAACCGGCGCATAGGGCTTTTGCAGAGCCCGGCCTTACCACTTGGCTACCGCGCCAAAAAACCCGAGCGTGCACGTTGCGCGAATTGACCCCGCCGCGCAAGTTTGGAAATTGTCCGGCCGAGCGGCCTGCGCACGAGTTCACCGACGTGCCGGAGCAGCTCCAAATCACGCTGCGCGGCATGGCAGTGGGCCGCCCGTTGAGGAGACCCCGGAGAAACAAACCGGCCGGCCCTTGCGGGGCCGGCCGGCAGATCAGACTCCTAAATAAACGATACAGACTCCGCCTAGAAGTTGTAGGTAAGCGAGGCCCTGAGGCAGCGCGGGTCACCGACCACGATGGCGGTGCGGCTGCCGCCGGCCGCAATGTATTTCTTGTCGAACAGGTTGCTGATCTGGACCCGGGCGACCCAACTTGTCGCGCGGTAGCTGAAGCCCAGATTGTACAGCGTGCGGCCTTCGTATTTGTAGGTCGCCTGCTGCGGCACAAAGGTGCCGTCGGGCAGCGGCTTGGTGGTGGTGTAGCCGGAGGCGCTTTCGCCCACCATGTCGCTCTTGTAGTCGATCCCGACATTTACGCCGAAGCCGTTGAGCCCACCCGTGGTGAAGCGGTAGTCCACATAGAGCGCACCGAGATTATCCGGCACGGCGCGGATGCGGACCGCGAGGGGCGTGCGATACTGGAACTTCGAGTAATTGCCGATGAGGGTGAGGTTCTTGTTCAGCGCGTAGTTGCCCTCCACCTCCCAGCCCTTCGACACGACGTCCATGTAGACCGTGCTCTGGATTAAGTTCGCCTCCGCCTGCCTGCCCTGAGACACGAGGGTATAATACTCGCTGTTGGGCACACCTTGGTTGGTCAGCGAGATGTCGAAATGGGAGTACGAGAAGGAGAGGGTATCCTTCAAGAAGGAGGTCTTCACACCATACTCTTTCTGGTTGCCGTTGGGGTACGCGAACGGCGGGCTGGCGTACTCGGAAATGCCGGGGTTGCCCGCCGACAGGGTGCCGGGCATCGTTGCGCCGGTACTGTTGTAGCTATAGAAAAGCGAGACTTCCGGGATCGGCTTCACGATGACGCCATAGCTCTTGGCCACAGAGTTGATGCTATTGGTCGGAGCGCTGATGACCTGGGTCGTGCCGTCGGGGTTGATCACCGTCTTCGTGGCGATCGGTTGAACCCCCGAGGTGTCCGTGCGGGTCATCTGTCCGAAGTACTGCGACACGCCGCCGGAAAGCTCCAGGTGATCCTTAAGGAAGCTGAGGTTCTCGAAGGCATACAGCTGCAGCTCCTCCAACTTGGCGGTCTTGTTCTGGCCGTTGTTGGGGGGGGTCGGCTCGGGGAAGACGTAGGGCGTCCAAGTCATCGCGCCGAGGTCGGTGTTCGCCACGTCCGGCCCCTGCGACTGGGCGACGTAGCTCTTCCATCTCACCCTTGAAAGGTTGCCGGCGAGACCGGCGACCGTGGTGGACTTGTAGAAATCACCTTCAAACTTGGCCGCATAGTCGTTGCGGATGTGCCCTTCGGTGTACCAGAGGTGATCGCTGCCATTGACGCGGTGATAAACGTAAGTGCTGGGGTCGGGCAGGGGAACGATCGTCGAGGTGGCGATGGCAGTGGGGCCGCTCTGGTTCAGCGACCAGACGACACCGGGCTCATATTTGCCGGTATAAGGATTGCGGGTGGGATTGAAGGCCACGAGAGCGTGGGTAACCGGGTCGGGCGTGAAGATCGCGGCACTGGTGCCGCCCTGGTCCAGACGCGCAACGTGATCGGCCGACAACATGAAGCGGGAGGTGATGTGATCGCTGAGGGTCGAAAGCAGCTCCATGGTGATGCGATCCGTGCGGCGGTGGCGGAAGTCCTGATTCTTGTTGGCAAAAGACCAGTCGCGCGGCAGGCCCGTCGCAATGATGGCATAACCATCACTGCCGACGCTGGGGTCGATGGGCACGCTGTAAGCGAGCATCTCACGGTTCTGCACAAACTCGGCCTTGATGGTCAGCTTGTTCGCGGGGGAAAGCTGCCAGCTGATCGAGGGGGCAAACTCATAACCCTTGCGAAAAGTTTGCCTTTGGTAGCCCGTGCTGTCCCAAAAGGCGGCGACAAAGCGGACCGCCATCCCTTTTTCCAGCGAGATGACGCGGTTGATGTCGGTGCTGATGGCATTGCCGAAGTATTGGGAGAGTTCGAGCGTGGCGGACTGCTGGTCCTTCAAGATCGGCGACTTGGTGATGGGATTGAACTGGCCGCCGGGGGCGCCGCCGGGGACGAGGATGGCGTTCGGGCCCTTGATGATCTCGACGCGGTCGAGGTTGTAGGGGGCGAGTGACATGCTGTAGCCGTCCTCGCCAGAGATCACCATGCCGTCGATAAACTCATGGGAGACCTGGAAGCCGCGGATCGTGTAGCGGTCGCCGCCGATGGGCAGCGTCGATTCGACCACGGGGGTGACATATTTCGCGGCGTCGAGCATGCGCAGGCTCATCGAGTCCGCCATGAAATCGCTGGTGACGACGGAAACCGTCTGCGGGATATCCTGGATCGACATCGCCACGCGCGAGGAGGAGAGGGCCTGCTTGGACACATAGGCGTTAACCGGCGTCTCGGTGACGACGAACTTGGGCAGTTCGACCACCTCCTGGCCGGCCATGGCAGCCGCGGGAGTGGGAGCAGGCTGGGCAAAAGCGAAACGGCAGGCGCCCAACGAAAGGACGGTCACCATCACGCGCAGAATCAGACGAGAACGACTGTCGGGAGTTGAAGCAGTCATAGGAGGATTAGGGTTTGCTTTTGAACTAACATCCGCGCCGCAAATGAGGGGTTCATCGGAGGCACGTATTAAGGGGATGCGAGTGCACTCGCAGTTTGCAGCAATTGATTTAATAAGATGATTAGCAACGCCACCATAGTCTTACTGTCAGAAATCAAAGGTGAAATAATCTTACTGTCAGTCAAAACCAAGGCATTTTTCCGCAATCAGATCATGTGTCGCGGATGAAACGGGTTGAGACCGCGTATTCTCCTCAGCGCGGATTGCCCCCGCCTGCAAAGTCACCAACGCACCTAGGCAATCCTCAACCGCGTCGCGGGGATATGTTCCGGGAGCGCTTGGGAAGCCCGTTATCGCGCAAAGAACGGATTGTGCTTCTTCTCCTGCGCCAGGGTCGTGAGAGGACCGTGACCCGGGGCGATGACCGTATCGCGCGGCAATGTGAAAATCTTTTCCACGTTGTTGCGGTATTGGTCCTCGTAGGAGACCAGGCCGCCGCCCATGGAGCTGGCGAACATCGAGTCGCCGCAGATGGCGAGCGGCCAGGCCAGGCCGGTCACGAAATAGGTCGTTTGACCTGGCGAGTGACCCCAGGTGAGGAGGGTTTTGATGGCCACGCCATCAAGATGAAATGTCTGGTTCTCGCGGAATGTTTTTCCTCCCGGGAACGGTTCACGTTCGGAAGAATAGATCTCGGCGCCGGTTTGCGCGAGCAGGCGCGCCGCGTCGGCGATGTGGTCGTCGTGGGTATGCGTGAGGAAAAGATAGCGCACGGTGAGCTTCTCCGCGCCGATCGCGCCGAGCATCGGTTCGCAGGTGGCGCCGGTATCAAACGCCGCGGCCCGGTGCGTCCGCGGGTCCCAGA
This sequence comes from uncultured Opitutia bacterium, assembly GCA_903940425.1. Classification (GTDB taxonomy): domain Bacteria; phylum Verrucomicrobiota; class Verrucomicrobiia; order Opitutales; family Opitutaceae; genus Fen-1467. Next base: position 4,165 of record CAJAKX010000380.1, read on the forward strand.
CGAGATAGCTGTTCACCGTCATGTCCTCGAACGGTGTGTTGAACATGGCGAAGCCGCGCGGCGGGATCACCTGCTCCGGATACCACGCTTTGCGCCCGAGGGCCACCAGCTGGTCGGCGCCCAGCTGCAGTACGGGAGCGACGGCTCGCGCGGCCGCCTCGTCGAAGGTGCCGCCCTTGAGCGCCCGCAGCGCAGGGCTGCTGATGCCGGCGCGCCGCGCCAGCTCGCCATCATCCAGACGCAGTCCGCGCTGCGCCTTGTTGATGACGTCGTCGAAGTTGTCCTCCAGCGGGATGCGGGGCATGGGATACAAGGAAACGCGCGTTCCGAAAAGTTCAATGGCAAGATCGCGATTCGCGCCCCGGCCTTGTTGAACACCAGCGGCAGGGCCATCGGTCATCGATGAATGCGGGCGGGGGCCCGCGCTCAAGCCGTGGCATATTGATGAAAAAACGGCGGAATCGTCCACCTTTGTCGTTGCGTTTGCTGGCAAAATCTTGCTTGGTGAACAAACTTTCTACCTATGAGCACGCAGAATTATCTCGACACGTTATTTTCCCTGAGCGGCCGGGTGGCTGTCATCATTGGCGGTGCCGGCGAACTGTGCGGCACGATGGCCGAGGGTCTGGCCGGCGCGGGCGCGGAGGTCGTCCTGGTCGGGCTGGCCGGGCGCGATGAGGAGAATGCGAAGGCGCGGCTCGCCAGGATTGCCGCGGCCGGCGGCAAGGGCTGGTTCCACATCGCCGATGCGACCGATCTGACGCAGCTTCAGGCGCTGCTGGCCGCCGTGCTCAAGCGCTCGGGTCGCGTGGACATCCTGGTCAACGGCGCCGGCATCAACTCGTCCACGCCGTTCCTCGAGATCACGGAGGAGGAGTTTGAACGCATCGTGCGCGTCAACCTGAAGAGTATATTTCTGGGCTGCCAGGTGTTCGGCAAGTACCTCGTCGAGCGCGGCCAGGGCGGCTCGATTATCAATATGGGCTCGATGTCGGGCATCGTGCCGCTCTCGCGCGTGTTCACCTACTCACTGACCAAGGCGGCGGTGCACAATCTGAGCAAAAACCTGGCGCGGGAATGGGCGCTGAAGAACGTCCGCGTGAACGTGCTCGCCCCGGGCTTTTTCCCGGCAGAGCAGAACCGCAAAGTGCTTACGCCCGACCGCGTGGCCAGCATCATGGGCCACACCCCGATGAAACGCTTCGGGGAAACTCGCGAACTCATCGGCGCGACACTCCTGCTGGCCAGCGATGCGGGCTCATTCATCACGGGAGCCGAAGTCGCCGTCGACGGTGGCTACCACGCAATGACGATCTAAGGGAGGGAAGGGCGGCGGGCCGGTGACGGCCCCAGCTGCCGTGGCGCCTCCGCGCCGGGAAATCATCAGCCGGGAGCCGCTCCTTTTCGCCGGCTGAAGCAGGCGGCAGCCGGCCAGGTGATCCGCCGTCATCCGACCGGACAACGATTGCATCCGCGGATGATCGGCAACGCGTTTTCCATCCGTGGTTGCATCGTGGCGGGTGGAGGGATGAATAAACGCAGGCCTCCCGGAGAAATTTATAGATCATAAGCGGGCATGTTTACCCAAAAATAAGTTGGTGACGCGACGACGGACCAAATAATATCATCGGGAAGACTGTCACCGGAATCCCGGAATAGCATCGATACGTTGTCGCGGTGGCTGATTCCAGGTCACGGGAAAACGAGGTGACAGGCGGCGGTATTATCAAAATGATATCTGGCCGAAAACCCTGGGAACACACCGGCCTTGCCCGCTAGTCCCTGAATAAACCATATAAATCAGCGGATCAAAAATTGAATTTCAATAATCCAAGCGATGGGAAATATAGGCTTGTCTATACATTGTCCCGGACACTTCATAATCATCATATGGTTACCGAAAAAATCAAACAGCTGGCTGATTATCAGGGGAAAGTAGCCGAGTTGCAGAAGCAAATCGAGAGGGAGCGGACCAAGGCATTGGCGCACCTTCATGAGAAATACGGTTTTGAAAGCGTCAAAGAGCTGGTCAAAGCCCTTCGCGCGGCGGCGGGTCCCGCCGGCAAACGCCGGGGACGCAAGCCCGGGCGTCACCGGAAGCACGCGCGGATCACGCCGCAGATGAAGGACAAGATCAAGGGCGCCCTCCAGACCGGCAGGACCGGCGCGCAGATCGCCCGGGAATTCGGCATTTCGCTGCCCAGCGTCTACAACATCAAGAAAGCCTTTGGCTTGGTGAAAGCCCGCAAGAAGAAGTAAGGCGCGGCCACGTGAGGTGATTTTCGGGCCTCCGTACGGGCGGGCCTTTTTATTTGTCGGCTTGTGGTGAGGGAGCCCGGCGGTGATGCTGCTGGCGCTCATGCCGCACGACTACATCCAGGCCAACACCAACGGACGGCTGCATGCCGCGCACGAGCCGTCCATCGCCCCTCTCAATCGCGGCTTCCTTTATGGTGACGCGATCTACGAGGTCTGGCGCACCTATCATGGCGTCATCTTTGCTTGGGAGGAGCACTGGGAGCGGCTGGAAAATTCCGCGCAGGCCCTGACCCTGATGCTGCCGTTGTCGCGGGAACGGCTCCTGGAGGAAATCCGCCGCACCGTGGCGGAGTTCATGGTCCACCACGGTGGCCAGGGCGAGGTCTACGTGCGCGTGCAGGTCACGCGCGGCGGTGGTCCGATCGGCCTGGATCCGGCGCTGGCGGATCACGCGGACTACGTGCTGCTGGTCCAGACCAACAAGGACTTTCCGGTCGCGAAGGTGCAGGCCGGCCTGCGGCTCTCACTGGCGCGCGAATTGCGCCGCAATGACCGGCGCACCATCGATCCGGCCTGGAAGACCGGCAACTACCTCAACAACCTGCTCTGCCTGCGTGAGGCGAAAAGCCGCGGAGCCGACGAGGTGGTGATGACCAACCTGGCGGGCGAAATCACCGAGGCCGCCGTGTCGAACGTTCACTTCGTCCGGGATGGCGTGGTGCTGACTCCGGGTCTGGCCAGCGGTTTGCTCGCGGGGGTCACCCGGCGCGTGCTGATCGAGGAGGTGGCCCCGGCGGCGGGCATCCCACTGCGGGAAGTCACGTTGCGGCCATCCGATCTGCCCGACATGCAGGAATGCTTTCTGACCTCGACCACCAAGGACATCACGCCGGTGGCCGCGATCGATGCGCAGCACTTCCAGGTCGGACCAGATTCCGTGGCGATGCGGCTGAAAGCCGCGTTCGCCGATCATGCCCGCGCCTATGCCGCGGCGCATCCGGAACTGAAGGTGCGGTAGCGGACGCGGCGCCCCAGCCTCAGTATCGCGGCATCGCCGGATCAATGCGTTCGGCCCACGCCGCGATGCCGCCCTGCACATTGCTCACCGCCGGAAACCCCTGCGTGCGCAGATACTCGGTCACGTGGCGGCTGCGGCTGCCGTGATGGCAGAGCACGAGGATGCGGCGGTCGCGGGGCAGTTCGTCGAGACGCCCGGCCACTTCCCGCATCGGCATGGGGGCGCTGGCTTCAATCCGGCAGATCTTGACCTCGCGAGGCTCCCGGACATCGAGCAACATGACGCAGTCGGCCTGCATCTTGAGCAGGTCGCGGGCATCCTCGACCGAGATTTCAAGCGGGATTTCCTCCGGGCCTGGTCCGGCGCTGGTCGCGGGAGTCGCGCCACACGCAAAATCGTAGCCGGCGGCGTCGATGGTCCGGATGCGCGGCTCGCCGCCGCACAGCGGACAGCGGGGATCACGCTTGAGATTCAGGGTGCGGAACTGCTGGGTGAGCGCGTCGAAAACGAGCAGGCGTCCGCGCAAGGATTGGCCGATGCCGAGCAGGCATTTGATCGCCTCCATGGCCTGCAAGCTGCCGATCACGCCGCAGAGCGCGCCGAAGACGCCGGCCTCGCCGCAGTCGGGGACACTCCCGGGCGGCGGTGGCTCGGGGAAAAGGCAGCGATAACACGGGCCGCCCTGCGCCGGGTCAAACACCGACACCTGTCCCTCAAACTTGAAAATGCTGCCGTAAACGAGTGGCCGCCGGGCGAAAAACGCCGCGTCGTTGTTCAGATAGCGCGTGGGAAAATTGTCCGAGCCGTCGACGATGAGGTCATATTCGGAGAACAGGGCGACCGCGTTGGCTGGTGTGACGCCCCCGCCGTGAAGCCGCAGCCGCACGTGCGGATTCAGGAGGGCGAGTTGCCGCGCCGCCGATTCGACCTTGGGCTGGCCGACGGCCGGCGTGCCGTGGATGATCTGCCGCTGGAGGTTGTGCTCCTCGACCCGGTCGCGGTCCGCCAGGCCGAGCGTGCCCACGCCCGCGGCGGCCAGGTAGAGCGCCGCCGGGCTGCCCAGGCCGCCCGCGCCGACGACGAGCACGCGCGCGGCCGCGAGCTTGCGCTGTCCCTCGACCCCGACCTCGTCGAGCTGCACCTGCCGGCGGTAGCGGCTGAGTTCTGCGGGCGAGAGACTGGGCAGGGCGTCGGGCATGTGGAAACGCAGTTAAGTGCGTCGAAACCCCTGTTTTCGCAACTGCATTTGCGCCTCGACGGCCGGCCCGGCGGCGGTTTCTTCTCTCTCATGGTCCGTCGATACGTCGTGATTCTGGCGGGAGGCAAAGGCGAGCGTTTCTGGCCACAGAGCCGCTTGCGCCGCCCGAAGCAATTGCTGCCCATCATCGGCGACCGGCCGATGCTGCGGCAGACGCTGGAGCGCGTCCTGCCGGTGGTGCCGGCCGCACGCGTGCTGGTGCTCACCAATGTTGAACAGGCGGCGGCGGTGCGGCGGGTTTGCCGGGTCCTGCCGCGCGCGAACATTATCGCCGAGCCGGTGGGCCGCGACTCCGGTCCGGCGGTGGGACTCGCGGCGCAATTGATCGCGGCGCGTGATCCCCGGGCGGTTTTTGCCTCGGTGCACTCCGACGCGGTCATCCACCATGTGCGGGCCTTCCAGGGCGATTTGCGCGCGGCCTTCGTGGCGGCCGAGGCGGCCCCGGTCATCGTGTTGATCGGCGTGCCCCCGACCGAGCCCTCCACCGCCTTCGGTTACATCCAGCGGGCGGAACCGTGGCGCACGGTGCACGGCCGGGTCATCTACCGGGCCCGGCGGTTTGTGGAAAAGCCCTCGCTGGAGGAGGCGCAGGGCTACCTCGCCTCCGGCGAATATTATTGGAATCCAGGCATCTTTGTGTGGCGGGCCGGCGTTGTCCTGGAAGCTTTTGCCCGGCATGCCCCCAAGGTTTTCGCGGGCCTGGCGAAGATCGGCGAAGCCCTGGCGGCCCGACGGCCGCTGACAGACACCCTGCGCAAAATTTATCCCTCGCTGCCGAAAATCGCGGTCGACTACGCCATCCTCGAAAAGGCGGATAACGTGGTCGTGTTTCCGGCCACCTTCGACTGGGACGACATCGGCTCTTGGGCGGCGCTCACCCGGCACTTGAGCAAGGACGCGGCCGGTAATGTCGTCCGCGGGAACGCCGTCATCGAGCAGGGCAGCCATAACATCGTCATCAACGAGGGCCGCCAATTCACCGCCGTCCTGGGCGCCGACAACCTGATCATCGTGCAGACGCGCGACGCCACGCTGGTCTGCCCGCGCGACAAGGCGCAGCACCTGAAAACCCTGCTCCAGCGGCTGGCGGCGGATCCGCGCGGCCGCAAGCTCCTCTGAGGCATGCGTTGTCTCGGCATCGATTACGGGGAGAAGCGCGTCGGCCTCGGCTATGGCGACGACCTCGGCGTGGCGACGCCGCTGCCGGCCCTGACCGATCACTCGCCACGGAAACGGCTGGAAAAACTCGCCACGGTGATCCATCAGCGGCGCATCACCGACCTCGTGCTCGGCCATCCGCTCAACATGGACGACACGGCCGGCTTCAAGGCCAAGGAGGCCGAAGCCTTTGCCGCGCAGCTCAAGGCGACCTTCAGCCTGCCGGTGCATCTCGTGGACGAGCGGCTGACGTCCTTTGAGGCGGAGCAATCCATCCCCAAGCGGAAGCGGCGGGCGGTGCGGGCGTCCGGTCTGGTCGATTCACGCGCCGCCTGCCTCATCCTGCAGGATTTCCTCAACCAGCGTTTTCCGCCAAAGTCGGCGGAAGAATGACCGCGGATCAAGCGGATGACCCCGGATGAATGATTATTTCCTTTTATGGGCGACCAAAAATCCAGGCAGGAAGGTCGCTGGCGACCGCCCTGGCCCTGCCAGCGGAATTCTGCAAAGACCCGTGCTCATCCGTGTAATCCGTGGCTAACAAAATAGCTTTCGTGTCTTCCGTGGCCTCTTCAAAAATCCAGCGCTGGAAGTGTGTCTGTGCCTACGACGGCCGGGGTTTCAGCGGCTGGCAAAGCCAGCCCGATGGCAACGCCGTGCAGGATGTCATCGAACGCCGCCTCAAGTGGATGCTCGGCCGCGCCGTGCGCATCCACGGCAGCGGCCGCACCGATGCGGGCGTGCACGCGCTGGGGCAGGTGTTTCACTTCGACGCCGGCTGGACGCACGGTCCCGCGAAACTGCTGGCGGCGTTGCGCGACGGACTGCCGCCGACGATCCAGGTGAAGTCGGCGCGCCCGGTGCCGCGGAGTTTCCACGCGCGTTTCTCGGCCGTCGGCAAAATCTATTTCTACCAGCTGCATCAGGGCGGTCCGGCCGATCCGTTCCTTCACCCGTTTTGCTGGTCGCTGCACCAGCCGCTCGACGTGGCGGCGATGCGCACGGCGGCGCGCCGCCTGACGGGGCGCCACGACTTCCGGGCGTTCACGGCCCTGAATGGCGTCGGGAGGGAGGACACCGTGCGGCACCTGCGCCGGCTCGACGTGACCGGACGCGGCGCGCGGCTGCGCATCACCGCGGAGGCCGACGGGTTTCTCTACAAGATGGTGCGCAGTCTCGTCGGCGCGCTCGTGGCCGTGGGGCGGGGGAAACTCACGCCGGTCCAGGTCGAGGCGATCCTGCACACGGCCCGGCGCACCCATGCCGTCCAGACCGCGCCTGCGCAGGGGCTTTTCCTGGCGCGGGTGCTTTACTGAGCATGAGCACCCTTCTCGCGTTCGGCCAGCTGGGGCGCACCGCGGGCGACCTCGTGTTTCCGCCGGTGTGCGTGCACTGCGGGGGGCTGGTGGAAGGCGGCGGCCTGCGGCACCTCTGTACGCGGTGCGGGCCGCTGATGACCTTCGTGCAGCCGCCGCATTGCCACGTGTGTGGCCATCCCTTCGACGGGGAAGTGCACGGCCAGCGGGTATGTCCGCACTGCGCGGAACTCGAGCCCGCGTTCCGGGAGGGCCGCACCTGCGTGCTGCTGCAAGGTCCCGGGCGGACGCTCGTGCACGCGCTCAAATACCATCGCGCCCTGTATGTGCTGAAGGACATGGCCGCTCTCATCCGCGCCACCCCGGGGATCACCGGCTATCTGCACGGCGCGGTCCTCGTACCGGTGCCGTTGCATCCGCGCAAGGAACGCGAGCGCGGCTACAACCAGAGCCGGCTGCTCGCGGAGTGCTTCGCCGCTGCCGGCGGCGCGGACACGCGCGTGACGGAGCCGTTGCGCCGCGTCATCGACACGCCGACCCAGACCGCCTTCGATCGGCGCGCCCGCCAGGCCAATCTGAAAAATGCCTTTGCCTTGCGGTCCGGCGCTGCCATAAACCCCGCCGAACGTTACGTCCTCATTGATGATGTCTTCACGACGGGTTCCACCCTCAACGCCTGCGCTGCCGTGCTGCGGCGGGCCGGCTGCCTGAATCTCGACGTCGTCACCTTCGGCCACGGCTGATTTCCATCATGGTGCATTTCAACAAGCCGCAGTATCCCACCGTTACCGCCAAAAAGAAGGACATCCCCAAGGGCGTCTGGGTGAAGTGCCCGCTCTCGGGCGAGATCGTCTTCAACAAGGATCTCGAGGCCAACCAGATGGTGGTGCCGAAGAGCGGCTATCATTTCCGCCTCGGCGCGCGGGAGCGCCTCAGGAACCTGCTCGACCCGGACACCTTCCAGGAATTCGCCGCGGAGGTGCGGGCGGCCGATCCCCTGGGCTTCACGGATTCGCAGCCTTATTCCGAGCGTCTCCGGAAATATGAAAAGGAGAGCGGCATGAACGAGGCGGTGGTGTGCGGCACCGGCCGCATCCACGGCATACCGGTGGCGGTGGCCGTGATGGATTTCCGCTTCTGCGGCGGCGCCATGGGTAGCGCAACCGGCGAGAGGCTCACGCGCACCATCGAACGCGCGCTGCAGGAGAAGATTCCGTGCCTCATTTTCAGCGCCTCGGGCGGCGCGCGCATGCAGGAGGGCATTTTCTCGCTGATGCAGATGGCGAAGACCAGCGCGGCGCTGGGCCGGCTTGCGGCGGCGAAAATCCCCTTCATCTCCGTCCTCACCGACCCGACCACGGGCGGGGTTACGGCGAGCTTCGCCACGCTCGGCGACGTCATCCTTGCCGAGCCGGGCGCGATGATCGGCTTCGCCGGAGCGCGCGTCATCAAGGAGACCACCAAGCAGTCGCTGCCGGCGGGCTTTCAAAGCGCCGAGTTTCTCCTCAAGCACGGCCTCATCGACCAGATTGTCAGCCGGCTCGAGATGCGCGACCGGTTGCGCGACATCCTCCAGGCGCTGTACGTGAAGCAGCGGCCGGCGGCGGGCAAAGCCGAATAACGCCCGGAACAAAAGACGGCGTGACGCGGGTCCGTGCGCCTGTTGAACTCGCGTCCTTTCATGCCAACAACCGGGACATTCGCCGGCTATGCACCGGTGCAGGACTACCTTTTCGGCCTCAAGGCAAAGGGCATGAAATTCGGCATCGACCGGATGCAGGTCCTGGTCGAGGCGCTCGGCCATCCGGAAAGAAGCTACCCGGTCATCCATGTCGCCGGCACGAACGGCAAGGGCTCGGTGTCGGCATTGCTCGACGCCATCCTGCACACGGCCGGCTGGCGCACCGGGCTCTACACGTCGCCCCACCTCGTGAAGCTCGGCGAGCGCGTGCAGGTGGACCGCCGGCTGCTGGGCGAGGCGGAGATCGTCGCCTACACCAACGAACTGCGGCCCGTGGCGGAGCGACCGGCGCTCTTCAGCGCCGACGATCATCCGAGCTTTTTCGAGTTCATGACGGCCATGGCCTTCCTCCAGTTTGCGCGGCGGCAGGTGGACATTGGCATCATCGAGGTGGGTCTGGGCGGACGGCTCGACGCCACCAACGTCGTGCTGCCGGAGGTGGCGGTGATCACTTCGATCGGCCTCGACCATTGCGATATGCTCGGCGACCGGCTCGACCTGATCGCGGCCGAGAAGGCGGGCATCATCAAGCCGGGGCGGCCCGTCGTGCTCGGCCGCATGCCCCCCGTGGCCGAGGAGGTCATCCGGAAGATCGCGGCGGAGCGGCATGCGCCCGTTCATTCGGTGCGCGAGGAGTTCGGTGACGGCATCGATCGTTATCCGCACACCAATCTCGAGGGCGACTACCAGCGCTGGAACGCCGCCACCGCCACGCTCGTCGCCCGGCTGCTGCCCCCGCGCTGGAAACTGGACGGCGAGGTCATCAGCCGCGGCCTCCTGCACGCCAACTGGCCAGGCCGCTGGCAGCGGATGACCGCCGGAGGACGCCCGCTCATCCTCGACGCCTCGCACAATCCCGAGGGGGCGCAGGTGCTCGACGCCAATCTGACGAAGCTCCTGTCCGAGACCGGCCGGAAACCGGTCATCATGACCGGCGCGCTCGGCGAGTATCGCGCCCGGGCCCTGCTCGAGGTGATTGCGCGGCACGCCCGGGAGATCCACCTCGCCATTCCGCACCAGGCGCGCGCCTGCGGCTATGAGGAGCTGGAACACTGCGTCCCCGCGGCCTTCGACGGCCGGGTGGCGCGCACGACCGTCGCCGACGTGTTTCCCGGCCCGGATCGCTGCGCCATCGGCGGCGCGGAGGATACGGTGGTGGTCACGGGTTCAATCTACTTGATCGGCGAAGTCTTCGAGCAGCTCGAGCCCGGCCGCGGCGCCGGCGAGGGCCGGTTGCAGGATTTTTAGGTTCTGCGGGAGACGGGATGACTGCTACCTGCGAACAATAGAGGCTATCCGAAAACCGTGCTGCGCTGCCCGGTGGAGGGCGCTGCTCCGTCAGCGCCGCTCGGGCATTTGGCGGCGACAGCGCGCCGCCCTCCAAGTTCTGACGGTTTTCGGATAACCTCCAGCCTGTGGCTTCCAGATGGCTCAGAATCCCGCCAGCTCGATGAGCTCCGCCGTCGCCGGCACGTCCTTGATGATCTGCGTGGGCAGCGGGCCGACGCCGAGGTAGCGCAGATTGGGCAGCGCGGCCGGCCAGGCGCGGCCGTCATAGGCCACCTCGAGCAGGGCCTTCATCATGGCGCCGGCGTAGCGCTGGGCATTGCGCGGCAGATCGGCGAAGCGGCGCACGCCGGCGATGTCCTCGGGCCATCCCGGGCAGCTTTGATAAACCGGCCGGAGCGTCTTGCGCACCGCCTCGTTGCGCGGCACGTGGCGGACAACGCGTCCGTCGGGCGCCTGGTAGGCGGTGCAGACGAGCAGGTCGCCGCGCCAGTCGCCGGCCTGGGTGAGCGCGTCCAGCTTGTTGATCATCAGGTCGTGAAACCCGCCGTAGCGCAGCGCGTCACCCTTTTCGACCGCGTCGTACCAGCCGACCATGCGCTGGCGGCCGGTGGAGGTGCCGTACTCGAGCTGCTTCAGGCGGACGCACAGGGGATGGGTGTCGTCCATCTGCGTGAGGAACGTGTGGGTGCCGACCTTGGTGTCGTAGGCCTTGGCCACGCCGATGGTGTGGATGGGTTGGAGGGGAATGCCCGCCGACTGGAAGAACTCCGGCGAGAAGGTGTGCGAGGCCGTGACGTTGGGCGAAAAGCCCTGGCGTTTGTCGAGCCAGTAGGACTGGCCGAATTCGCCGATGATGGTCCGCCCGGCGCCCAGTTCGCGCAGCACCAGCTCGCGCACCTCGCCGATGTGCCGGGCCAGCGCGGTGCCGGCGCGCCAGTAGGTCTCGGCCAGCCGGTCGAGATCGAGGGTGAACGGCTCGCGGCCGAGAAAGCGGATGAAGTCAAATTCCTCCGCGGGGAAAATGCCCTGCTCGATGCTCTCGCGGTTGGCCCGTTGCTCGGCTTCCGTGAGTTTCTTGAAGAATCCGGTCCACGTCTCCTCGCTCACGCGGCAGACGTGGCGGATGGTGTGGAGGGCGCGGTCGGCGCGCTGGGCGAGCTTGCGGGCGAAATAGTTGGGACCGGCCTGGAAGTCGGAAAAGCAGATCTGCCACTGGGCGATCTCGTCGCCGTAGGCCGGCGTGATGCCGCGGCCGGTGGAGCCGCGCGGCTCCTCGTGGAGCACGTTGGTGCGGTAGTCCTCCCACGCGAGGTCGAGCAGGCGGTGGGTGAGGTCGGAGACCAGCGTGCGCTCGTCGATGAGCAGGCGCGAGAGCACGGCATAGCCCTTGTGCTCGAGCGGCCGGGTCTCCCACCAGATCTTGCGCGGGTCGGCCACGACGCCGCTGCCGATGCAGAGGTGCGGAATGAAGGGCACGGCCACGCCGGACGGCAGCAGGTTGAACTTCAGGCCGGCGGCGGTGTGGCCCGAGTTGGCGCCGCCGTTGACCTTGATGACGACCGCGACGGGCGCGCGGGACGGACGCAGCTCCTCGGCGACCTCGGGAATGAGCCGGCCTTTGCCTTCGTCGCCGAAGCTGATGCCCACATCGGCGATGAGCTGGCTGCTGAACGGGGAGAGGGACATGGTTCAAGCGGCAGCCAGAGATGCGAGCCCCCTGTTGCCATGAAGGAGAAAGGGGAGGGGGGACGGCGGGGCAAGGAGATTCTTGGGAAACCGGAAAGCGGAGACCAGATAGGCGGAACCCGAGGCCAACGGCAGTTGTCAGTCGCGCCAGCTTCGGGCGCCATCCCGCCCGTCCAAACCCTCATGGGGTTGGCTATGGCAACCCTGAACCTATGCCCGCCTACGGATTATTCTTGGTCGACACCTCGATGACGTCGTGCGCCGCGGCCTCCTTCTGACCGGCCGTGGTGACGTGCACGTAGCGCGCCTTGACCCGGAGTTCGGACAGGTTGCGCGCGCCGAGGTAGCCCATGCCGGACTGCAGGCCGCCGATGAGCTCGGCGAGCACGCTGTCGACCGAGCCGGACACCTCCTTGAGCGCCTCGATGCCCTCGGCGGAGATTTTGCGCGTGTGGTCCTCCTTGTCGTGGCCGTAGCGCGCGGCCGAGCCGGCCTTCATGGCGGCCATGGTGCCCATGCCCCGGTACTGTTTGTAGAGCTTGCCGTTGATCTCGAGGATCTCGCCCGGCGCCTCGCGGCAGCCGGCGAACAGGCCGCCGCAGATGACGGCGTCGGCGAGCGTGAGCGCCTTGACGATGTCGCCCGACTTGGCGATGCCGCCGTCGGCGAGGATACGCACGCCCCGGGCCGCGGCGCCCTTGCGTCCCACGTAGAGGGCGGTGAGCTGCGGGATGCCCACGCCGGCCACCATGCGCGTGGTGCAGATGGAGCCCGGCCCCTGGCCGATCTTGATGGCATCGGCGCCACACTCGGCGAGATACTCCACGCCGGCGGCGCCGGTGACGTTGCCGGCGATGATGGTAAGGGTGGGAAACGCTCCGCGAAGCATCTTCACAATTTCGCCCACGCCGGCGCTGTGGCCATGGGCGGTGGAGACGGCGACGGCGTCGATGGCTTCGTCCACCAACTCGCCGACATGTCCGATGATCTTGTCGCGGTCGAGTTCCCCCGACGGTTTGCGCACGGGAGCCACCGCGGCGCCGGCCACCAGGCGGAAATGCGTATCGCGGCTGGGCTTCCGGCGCGACTTGGCCTCGCCGATGATGCGTTCGACGTCGGTGCTGGTCACGAGCCCGCGCAGGCGGTCCTGGTCGTCAACGACCAGCATCTTGTTGATGCCGATGTGCTCGCTGAAAAACGTGTCGGCGTACTTGATGGGATCGCCGCCGAGGTCGCGCTCCTGGGCGACAATGAGCCTGGCGCGCGGGGTCATCGCCTCGGTGACCTTTTTGGCGCGGTAGCGCTCCTTGACGATGCTGCCGGGCAGCAGGCCGACGAGCCGGCCCCGCGCGTCGACGACGGGGAAGGTCAGAAAGCTGAAGTGCCGCTGCTCGATCATCCCGAGCACGTCGCCGATGGCGAGATCGGGGGAGACGGTGATGGGATCCTGGATGAGGCCGTGGACATGACGCTTCACGCGCGCGACCTCCTTCACCTGATCCGGCGCCGGCATGTTGTAGTGGATGAGGCCGAGGCCGCCGTTGAGCGCCATGGCGATGGCCATGCGCGACTCGGTGACGGTGTCCATGTCCGACGAGATGATCGGAATCTGCAGACGCAGCGTTTCCGAGAGCTGCGTGGCGAGATCGGCGTCCTTGGGAAGGATTTCCGAGTAGAGCGTCGCCAGCGAGACGTCGTCGTAGGTCAGCGCCGTGGGCAGGAGGCGGGCGAAAAACTCGTCCGCGGTGGGATAGAACTTGTCATCCCCCGGGCGGGCAATCGTGACAGGCTTGGTCATGGTTGCCATGAATGACATAATGCCGCGGCGAAAAACCGCAACGCCTTTTTTCTGCGACGGCGACACGCACGCGCGGTTGCGTGCCACGGGTCAGGCGCTACACCATGGGACTGTGACCCTTCGCCTGGCCTATCGCCCCTACCGTCTTCCACTCCTCCGCACCGTGCGCACCGCCCATGGCCCGTGGATGGAGCGGGAGGGAATTGTGCTGCGGCTGGAGGACGAGCAGGGACGTGTCGGCTTCGGTGAGGTGGCGCCGATTCCCTGGTTCGGCACGGAGACGCTGGCGGAGGCCGGGAACGTGCTGGCGAAGCTGGGGGACACGGTGGAGACGGCGTCCCTCGAGGGCATCGACGAGCGTCATGGCTGTCTGCGGTTCGCCCTCGCCTCGGCTATGACCGAGGTGGGGCGGATTATCCCTGATCCGCCGGATCCGGCACAGGCGCGGCGCGTCAAGGATAACGCGCCCAACCTTTCGTCCGCTGCGGTCCGGCGCCTGCCGGTGGCGGCGCTGCTGCCGGCGGGCAAGGCGGCGCTGGCGGCGGCGGACAAGGCGCTGGCAGAAGGGTTTGTCGCGTTCAAATGGAAGGTCGGCGTGCTTGACGCCGCCGACGAATGGGTGCTGCTGGACGATCTGTTGGCGCGGCTGCCGGGTCACGTGAAGCTGCGACTCGATGCCAATGGCGCGTGGACGACGCGGCAGGCGGCGAAGTGGCTCGAGCGCTGTGCGGAGCGGCCGATCGAGTTTGTGGAGCAGCCCTGCTTCGCTGACGCTTCGCAGGGCGCGGCCGGGAAGCGCCGGACGGACGACGTCCTGCTTGGGCTGGCCCGTGACTACCCGACCACACTGGCGCTTGATGAATCGGTGACCGGACTTCCGAGTCTGCGGACATGGCTGGGGCGCGGCTGGCCGGGTGCCTTGGTGCTGAAGCCGGCGCTGGCCGGTGCGCCTGCGAGCGTGCTGGGATTGCTCGTGAAGCATCAAGCCGATGTGGTTTTTTCCTCGGCGTTCGAGACGGCCGTGGGCCGGCAGGCGGCGCTGCGGTTGGCATTTCAATTCAAGGGCCGTCACCCGCGCGCACTCGGTTTTGGAGTCACGCCGCTGTTCAAGGATGGACGGTTTGACGGTCTGCCCGCCGTTCCCTTCGTGTCGGTTGAAGATGTCAACAGGATGAATCCCGAGACCGTATGGAACGCACTGAATTAGTCCGCCGGCTCGGAATCACACTCCGGGTGGCTGCCCCGCGTGATGTCATCGTGGAGGAGCGTGAGCCCGAACGGTTCATGGCCGCTTTCGGCGAGGCCATGGCGGCCGGGGCCACGGTGTTCGTGGCAGATCCATCGTGGGGCGCGGCGGAACGGGCCCGGTTTGACGAACTGACCAACCCTAAACTCAAAACCCAAAACACAGAACCGAGGCAGAGCCTCGGCTGGCTCTGTCTGCCAACCGGTGGATCGAGCGGGAGGCTGAGGCTGGCCCGGCACGATCAAGACACACTGTCCGCCGCAGTGGGTGGCTGCTGCGGACATTTCCATGTCAGGCAGATCAACGCGGTCGGCGTGCTGCCGTTGCATCACGTGAGCGGCCTGATGGCGTGGATGCGCTGTGCGCTCACCGGCGGCCGATACCTGCCGTGGGCCTGGACGGAGATGGAAAGCGGGCGCTGGCCGGAGACTGGGAAGGGCGACTGGTTCCTGTCCCTCGTGCCGACCCAGCTTCAGCGGCTGCTGGACCAGCCGGCGGCGGCGGACCGTCTGCGGCGGTTTCGGGCGGTTTTTCTTGGCGGCGGGCCGGCCTGGTCGGATCTGCTCGACCGCGCGGCAGAGGCGCGGCTTCCCCTGGCGCCGGGTTACGGGATGACGGAAACGGCGGCCATGGTCACGGCCTTGCGCCCGGAGGAATTTCTGGCCGGCCACCGCGGTTGCGGTTCCGCCCTGCCGCATGCGAGGGTGGAACTGGGTGTGGATGGCGTCATCCAGATTACGGCGGAGTCCCTGTCTCGCGGTTATTATCCGCACGGGCGCAAGGCCGGCCCGTGGCTGACGGAGGATCTCGGCTTTCTTGACGAATCCGGCAGCCTGCACGTGCTTGGGCGGCGGGATGCCGTCATCATCACCGGCGGGAAAAAGGTCGAACCCGGCGAGGTCGAGGCGGCGTTGCGCACCACCGGACAGTTTGCCGACGTGGCGGTGATCGGCGTGCCGGATGCGGAATGGGGGGAGGCGGTCGTGGCATGCTATCCGGCCGGTCCGAAGGAGCCGGATGTCGCCGCAGTCCGCGAGTGCATCACGGGCCGGCTGGCGCCGCACAAGCGGCCCAAGCGCTACGTCCGCGTCGCCGTCTGGCCGCGCAACGACCAGGGAAAAGTGAACCGGCGGGAATTGACGGCCCTGGCCTTGGAGGCGGGCGGCAGGATCAGGCGGAATGATGCCTGATCCAGGCGGCGAGGGCGGCCGGCAGGACGTGGCGTTCGCTGGACCGGGAGGAGATGCAGACGTGCTCGGTGCGCACCCGCGCCGCGAGTTTTTCCGGGCGGCCGAGACGGTGCAGATCGTAGTCGATGGCGTAGCCGTCACTGCCGAGGAGCGCGGGCGTGAGGGTCACGCTGATTTTGTCCCCGCAGGTGAGCGGGCGCAGATATTCGGCCAGGCTTTTGGTAATCGGCACCACCACGCCGTGCTTGCCGAAAAACGATTTCAACTCGATTCCGTCGGCCGCCAGCGACTCCTCATAGGCTTCGTGACAGATGGCGAGGTAATTGGGAAAAAACACCACGCCGGCGGCATCAGTGTCCGCGAAGCGGATGGTGCGACGGTAGACAAAAGGCATGCCACCACGAATACACAGAATCCACGGAAAGGGAAGCCATCCGAAAGTGGATCTTGAGTTTCCGGGTATATTCCGTGTGTTCCGTGGGGAAAACCGGGCATGACCAAGAACGAGATAGCCGGAGTCCTTGAGGAGATCGGCGTGCTGCTGGAATTGAAGGGCGAAAATCCCTTCAAGGTGCGCGCCTATCGTGCGGGGGCGCGGGCGCTGGAGACGCTGGAGGAGGATGTGGGCACGGTCATCGCCGAAGACCGGCTGCAGACCATCCCGGGCATCGGCGAGGCGCTGGCGAAAAAGATCACCGAGCTGCACGCGACGGGCCAACTGGAGTTTCACGAGAAACTGAAGGCTTCGATCGCCCCCGGCCTGGTGGAGATGCTGGAAATCCCCGGTCTGGGCGCGAAGAAGATCAAGGCGCTGCACGAGAAGCTCGGGATCAGTGCGGTCGCGGAACTGGCGCGAGCCTGCGCGGAGGGGCGGGTGGCGGCGCTCGACGGATTCGGCGAGAAAAGCCAGGAGAAGATCCTGGCGGGCATCCGCAACCGGGCGGCCTATGCGCGGCGGCACCGGTGGTGGGAGGCCTTCGCCGTGGCCGAGCCGATTCTGCAGGGATTACGCGCCCTGCCGCAGGTGCGGTGCGCCGAGCATGCGGGCAGCCTGCGGCGCGGGTTGGAAACCGTGGGTGACCTCGATTTTCTCGTGGCCGCGGCGGCGTGGGCGCCGATCGTCGAATGGTTCATCACGCGGCCGGAGGTGCGGGAGGTGACGGCGAAGGGGGAGACGAAGGCGAGCGTGCGCTACGCCGGCGGCCTGCAGGCCGACCTGCGCATCGTGCCGCCCGCCCAGTTTGCCTTCGCGTTGCATCATTTCACCGGCTCGAAGGACCACAACGTGCAGATGCGCCAGCGGGCGCTGGCCCGCGGACTGAGTCTGAGCGAGTGGGGGCTCGTGCCGGCCGAGGGCGAAGGGACGGCGAAGGAGAAGGCGGCGGCGCAACGCAAATCCCGGAGCGCGAAGCTGGAGCACATCCAGTCGGAGACCGACCTTTTTGCCGCGCTCGGTTTGCACTACATCCCGCCGGAGTTGCGCGAGGGACTGGGCGAGATCGAGGCGGCGGAGAAAGGCGAACTTCCGCGGCTGGTCGAAGCCGCCGACATCCGCGGGGTATTTCACAACCACACGACGGCATCCGACGGCCGCAACACGCTCGCCGAGATGGTGGCGGCGGCCCAGGGGCACGGCTGGGAGTATCTCGGCATCGCCGATCATTCGAAGGCGAGCTTCCAGGCAAACGGTCTCGACGAGGCTAGATTGTGCAGGCAGATCGCCGAAATCGCCGCGCTCAACCAGTCGGGCCGCTTCACGACGCAGGTCCTGGCCGGGGTGGAGTGCGACATTCTGCCTGACGGCCGGCTGGATCTCGACGAGGCGGTCCTGCGTGAGCTCGACTATGTCGTCGTCTCGGTGCACTCGGCCTTCACGCAGAGCGAGGCGGAAATGACGGCGCGCATCATCCGCGCCATCGAACACCCGTGCGCCACCATGCTGGGACATCCGACCGGCCGGCTGCTGCTCAAGCGCGAAGGCTACGCGGTCAACGTGGCGAAGGTGATCGATGCCGCCGTGGCGAACCGCGTGGCCATCGAGCTCAACGCCCATCCGCAGCGACTCGACCTGGACTGGCGGCACTGGCGCCGGGCGGTGGAGCGGGGCCTGTACTGTGTCATCAATCCCGACGCCCACGACACCGCCGGGCTCGAGCACGTTCGTGCGGGCATCAATGCCGCGCGCAAAGGCTGGCTCACGGCGGAGCACGTTTTAAACACCCGCGGCCTGGCCGGGGTGCGGGAATACCTGCGCACGCGGTGAGGCGGGGTTTGGATCTTTGCCCGTTTTGAGGGGAGAAAAGCACCCCGGAACGGCCTCAAAAAGGGCTGATTTTTGTCAGCCGGCGGCGCGAATGGTGACTTTTGTTGGCAAATGTCGAGCCTTCAGACCTACCAAAAATTGAGTGTCCGCCATGGTTGTAAGAAACGGGTGATACTACCCAAGATGGGGTGCCTCCAAGTCCACCAGCAGGACTGGGAGGGTGTTTAAGCAGCTTCAACTGATCAGCTAACCCACATGGCCACTAAAAACCGGTGTCGCCTCGTACAGTCCACTGCCAAGCCGGCGTTGAAACTCATGCCCGCGCCCCGTTCTTCCCAAGACGTGGTCAAGCTGCTCCAGTTTGCAGCCCACCAGGGCCTGGCCAACGCAGAGATCGTCGCCCATCTCACGGAGATGGGCGCGCTGTTTCCCAAGGAGCTGCTGGGGGCCTTCAAGGCATACCAGGAAAGGCAGGCTTGCGACAATTGAGGCGCATCCGGGGAGCGCCAGCGTATTTTCAGCACAGCCATGCTGATTGCCGAGGCAAACAACACCAGGTTCCGGTTGCCGTGTCCGGCCGGAAACCAGCCGGGCTGCAGGGATCAGGGCCGGCCGGGGTTTCCGGCCTGGCTGACAAGGGGGCGGGGGCGGTTCATGGCGCGGCTCTGACAATTCGGATACCCCGGGGCAGGACTCCCGCCAGTCACCGATGCATCCGATCGCGGGCGAAGCAGAAGGCGATTCTGTTTTCGGGCAAAAAAAATTTGACATAATAAAATTATACAGTTTGGAATAACGCGGAGCCGGCCGCATGGGTGGCCCTCCTGCATTCCCCTATGCATCACAAGTCCGACAGCCATCACCGGAAGCACCCGCCCGGCCGCCAGGGAAGCAAGCCCGGAACCACGCGTGCAAATCGGGCGGAGAAGAAAACCACCCGGGGCTCGCGGCGACGCAGGTCCGCCGGGGATGAAACCGGGGATCTTCTCGCGCATGTCTGCGAGGTCATGGGGCTGTTCCCGCGTGAAGGCGACCAGGCGCTCGCCGAATGGATTGCCAGGATGAAGGCTGAAGGGCAGGCCGGCGCGGCGGTCAAAAAAAGCCGCCGCGCCGGATCCTCCCGGCGCGCGCGGACGAAGCGCCGGCCGAAACGATAAGATCGCGCGCAAGCCGCCGGTGGACCGGCCGCCGCCTGCGGGCGAATGCATCAAGGCCATGGGGACTGCTTTGGCGTTTCTCCGGACGGTTTTGCTTGGAATCAGTCCCTCGGACGACGAAACACAAAGCATGCCGGAGTCCAAGAGCGCTGAGGAATGGTTCGACGTGGTCGACGAAAAAGATGTCATCGTATCCCGTGCCACCCGGCGGGAGGTGCACGCGCACGGCCTGAGGCATCGGGCGGTGCATGTGCTCGTGTTCAACCGGGCCGGGGAGCTGTTTTTGCAGAAACGTTCAGCGCGCAAGGACACGGCCCCGGGAGCATGGGATTCCTCGGTCTCCGGTCACGTTGATGTCGGCGAAGATTACGACGTGAGCGCCGTGCGGGAGATGCGCGAGGAGATCGGCCTCCACGTGGCGCGGGCGCCCCGTCGCTGGCTTCGCTTCCCGGCGTGCCCCGAGACCGGCCATGAATTCGTCTGGGTTTACCGGCAGGAAGCGGAAGGGCCGTTCAGCTTGCATCCCGAGGAAATCGAGCGGGGGGCATGGTTCGCCCCGGCCGGGATTACCCGCCTCGTGCGCCAGCGCCCCGCCGAATTCGCCAGTTCGTTCCGCCTCATCTGGCAAAAACTGATGGAAAGAGGCGAGGCGCCCAGGTGATCTCCTCCCGCCGGTACGTGGGCATCGGCGGCCGGCCAGGCGGTCTCTAGCTTGGTCGCAGTCGCTTGATTGCCTCGAATTGCTTGGTTGAAAGCAGACGCCGCGGAAGGCGCCGCCTGGCTTCGGCAAACAGGTGATCCCAATCCTCGTCCGTGGGAGGGCCGTAGGGCTCCCATGGCTGATGGTGCCCCTGTTTGCGGCTCCAGGTCGGGTCCCCGCCGAAGATGATCACCCGGACCTGAAAAGGGCGGTTTTCGGCATCACGGGCCCACCAGCCAAATTCCATGGTCATGGCGTGGGAACCAGTTCGGGCATGGTTGCTGCGGAGCCCTCGGCACCGTCGCGCGTGGGAGCCAGGGCAAAGGAGGCCACCACCCGCCCCAGCTCGAAGGAACCCCGGTGGTGACGCACGCGCCGCACCACCACCTGCTCCGGCGAAACATCGACGGCATAGCAGCCAAACGGCGGGCAAAATGAGCCGGTGTTGATCACCACCAAGTGCCGCGGATACCACACACCGGGCAGATGCGTATGGCCCACCACGATAAAACGCGCCCCGGGTCGGTGGCGGCGGGCAAAAGCCGCGGCGCGGGCGGGCAGTTCGCGCCACGCCCGCATCATGGCCAGGGTGCGCGTGGGCGGCCAGAACATGCGCGCGGTGTGCACGGTGCGGCTCCAGGATGTGCGCGGATGCGAATCGTAGGGCAGCCGCAGCTGCGTACAGGCGCGCTTGCAGGCGGCCAGCCGCGCCTCCAGCCGGTCGCGCTCGGCGGAGGACAGGCCGGCGAGCTGCTGGCGGTAGAGTTCGCGGATCTGTGGAAGCTCCGCACTCCACGGCACGAGATCCTCAAAGAGGATCTCGCCATGGGTCACGAACACGAGCCCTCCGATCAGATCAAGATGATGGAGGTCGGAGATGCCGGCATCATGATTGCCGGTCAGCAGTGCGGCGCCCGGTGCCTCGTCGCGGACAAACTCCAGAAAGTGCCGGCGCATTTCTTCCACCGGTTGCGCGGCCGGACTGAACCGTGTCTCAAGGCTGTCACCGTTGAACACGATCCGGTCGGCGCCCGCAAGCAGCGGTCGCAGCGCTACGAGCGAACGCACGCGGCTGGCGGGATCGCCATAGTGCAGATCGGACAGGATGCGGGTGATTCTGATCGCCACGGGAGCGATCAACACAGCCAAAGTCGCCCGGCGCGGCAACGTTTTAGATGCGGCGCCTCACCCGGAGGATGCCAGGGTGGCGCTTCCCGTCAGGCGAAGATTCGCCGCCCGGGCCATGGCCGGCGGCCTGGCGGTATTGCCTTGCGGGCCTCTGGCGCGGGCCCTCAATTTCCGGCATGGCTTTCTTTGGATCTCTCGCCACGGTGCGCGCCCGGTGCGCGCGCTTCCCGGAATTCAATTCCGCGTTCGCCTATGCCGGGCAGGCGTTGGCGCCCGGTTCGGCAGTGCATGCGCGCATCACCGCCCTGGCCGGCGGGTCCACGCACCGTCACGAGCTTCCCGGCGGCGCCTACGCCATGGAGATGGCTTACCAGACAAAGCCCCGGCCGGAGGGATTTTTCGAGACACACCGCAAGTACGTCGACGTGCAGGTGATCGTGGCGGGCGACGAATTGATGGAAGTGGCCGCCGCGGCCCGGCTCGGCATCACGCAGGCCCACGATGAGGCGAAGGATCTGACCAAACACGCCGACACCGGTGCCGCGTCCGTGCTCCGGATACGGACGGGCGATGTGGCCGTATTCTGGCCGGAGGACGCGCACATGCCGGCACTCGCGGTGAAAGGACCCGCGCTCGTGCGCAAGACCGTCGTCAAGGTGCCCGTGGTCTGACGGTAGGGGGCCAGGACGCGTCGTCATACCATCTGTCATCGCGAGGCGCGCCCGCGCGCCGTGGCGATCCAGTCCCTCGACAGGGCTCGGGGCCCTGAGCCGTTTCGACAAGCTCAAGGCCCCGAGCATGTCGAGGGGCTTGTCGAAGAGCTGGATTGCTTCGTCGTCCCGTAGGGCGCTCTGCTGACCAGCAGAGTCGCAATGACAGGCTTAAGACACGGCTTAGAACTTCAGCAGGTGCCGTGCGAGGAAGGCCGTCTGCAGCGCAGCAAGTTCCTTGAGCCCGTTCTGGGCGAAGGTGAGCAGGCTCTGCAACTGATCGTGCGTGAAGGTCGCCTCCTCGCCCGCGCCCTGCACCTCGACGAACTGGCCGCGGCCGGTCATGACGACATTGAAGTCGACCTCGGCGTCCCGGTCCTCGAGGTAGGCGAGGTCGAGCATTTCCCGCCCCTGCAGCAGGCCCACGCTCACGGCGGCCACCGAATCGGTGAGCGGATTCTCCGTGATTCTCTTATTGTCGAGCAACTTTTGGATGGCGAGGCGCGCGGCAAGGTAGGCGCCGGTGATGGAGGCGGTGCGCGTGCCGCCGTCGGCCTGGAGCACGTCGCAATCAATCCAGAGCGTGTTGTCGCCGAGTTTCTGCAGGTCGATGACGGCGCGGAGGGAGCGGCCGATCAGGCGCTGGATCTCGACCGTGCGGCCGTCCAGCTTCCCGCGGGTGATGTCGCGCGGCTTCCGCTCGAGCGTGCTGTAGGGGAGCATCGAGTATTCGGCGGTGAGCCAGCCGCCGGTCACGCCCTGCTGTTTCATCCAGGTGGGCACCTTGGACTCGATGGTGGCGGCGCAGATGACCTGCGTATTGCCGAAGCGCGCCAGCACGGAACCGGCGGCATAGGGGGCGGGGCCGGCCTCAAAGATCACGGGGCGCAACTGGTCGGCGCGGCGGCCGTCGGCACGGGGAAGGGGCATGATGATGTCGATTGGCGGGGGACAGACGGCCGCCCGGCCGCGGGATCAGGAAGTGGCGCTGCGGCTCGGTTCCTCGCGCGGAAACGTGGAGGCGGAGAGCCTGAGCGGTTTCTTGTTTTCGGTTTCCGGCTGTTCGGCCATGTGGGCGATCAGGCGCTCGTTGAAATCCTTCGCCGGATCGTGGCCCATGCGCTTGAGCGCCTGCACCATTGCGGCCACCTCGACCAGGCGCGCGATGTCGCGGCCGGGCCGGACAAACAGCTCGATGTGCGGCAGCTTGATGCCGAGGATTTCATAGTAGTTCTCTTCGAGCCCCGTGCGTTCCTCGGCGGCGTCGGGCGTCCACTCGCGCAGGCTGACGACCATGTCGATGCGCTTCTCCAGGCGGACGCTCTTGATGCCGAACATCTCGGCGATGTTGATGATGCCGATGCCGCGGCACTCCATGTAACCGCGGGTGAGCGGACGGCTGCTGGCCATGAGTTCGCGCTCGTCGAGCAGCTTGATCACGGTGATGTCGTCGGCCACGAGGCTGTGGCCGCGCTCGACGAGGGCCAGGGCGCACTCGGATTTGCCCACCCCGCTGTCGCCGCGGATGATCACTCCCACGCCCTTGAGGTCGACGGTGGTGCCCTGTTCGATCGTGGCGGGGGCAAACTCGTTGTCGACGCAAAGCGTGGCCGTGTTCACGAAATTCATCGTGATCATCGGCGTGCGGAAGACGGGCAGGTGGCGCTCCTGCGCGACTTCCAGCATCGACTTCGGGAAGGTGTAGTTTCGCGTCAGAATCAGGCACGGAATATGGCGGTCGGCCATGCCGTTCATGACCTCGCGCTGGGCCTTCTCGCCGAGCGTACGCAGGAAGGTCATCTCGGCGGCGCCGAGCACCTGGATGCGTTTGTTCGCGAAATACTTGAAGAAGCCGGTGAGGGCCAGGGCGGGGCGGTTGATCGCGGGCTCGCGGATGAGACGGTGCAGACCATCGCGGCCGGTGATGAGTTCCAGCTTGAGCTTGGCACCGTAGGTCTCGAAGAAGTGGGCGACGGAAATGCCGTGGATGGCTTTGGGCATGGGGTGGAGGGGCCGGAAGGCGGGTGATGACGGATGGCCGGATGACTAATGACGGGGTGGCAAAAGAAGCGCCAGCCTAGAGGTTGAAGTCCTTGCCAAGATAGAACTCCCGGGCCATGGCATCGTTGATGAGGTAATCCCGCGGGCCCTCGGCAATGACGCGGCCCTCATGGATGATGTAGCCGCGGTCCACGATGTTGAGGGTTTCGCGGACGTTGTGGTCGGTGATGAGCACGCCGATGCCGCGCTCCTTGAGCTGTCGCACGATCTTCTGCACGTCCGCCAGGGCGATTGGATCGATGCCGCTGAACGGCTCGTCCATGAGCAGGAAGCGCGGCGTGGTGACCAGCGCGCGGGCAATCTCGAGCCGGCGGCGCTCACCGCCGGAGAGCGTGTAGGCCTTCTGTTTCGCGAGGTGGGCGAGGCCGAGCTCGTCGAGGTGGCGGGCGACGTGCGCCGGGCGATCGTGGTGGGCGATGGGCAGCGTCTCGACGATGGCGAGGATGTTTTCCTCCACGGTCAGCTTGCGGAAGACGGAGGCCTCCTGCGGCAGGTAGCCGACCCCGAGGCGCGCCCGCCGGTGCATGCGCAGGCGGGTGGCGTCGGCGCCATTGATGAACACGCGGCCGCGCGTCACCGGCACCAGACCGACGATCATGTAGAAGGTCGTGGTCTTGCCCGCGCCGTTGCGGCCGAGCAGACCGACGATTTCGCCGGCATTGACGCGCAGGTTGACCCCGTTGACGACGGCGCGCTGGCCGAAGACCTTCACCAGACCGTCCGTGCGAATGGACGCGCCGTTCTCCGGCTCAGGAGCCGCCGCCGCCACGGCGGGGGCCGCCGGCGGGACCGTACGCACTGCACTGGGAGCGGTTTCCATCCTCAGGGCTGCTTGGCGGCCGGCTCGGCCGGCGGCGCGGGGGGCGGCTGGTTTTTGTCGAAGCCAAGATCCTTGAGCGGCGGCAGCGTGATGCGGACATTGCTGCCGCGGACGCGGCGATCGCCGCGATAAAGAATCAGCGGCTCGCCTGTGGCCGTCGAATTGTTGCCGTGATCGACGACCATGGGGCGGCCGGAAAGCGTGATCCGATCCTCGCCCGGGAGCACCTCGGCGCGTTCGCAGGTGGCCTCGCGGTCGCCCTGCACGATGCGCACCCGGCCGGTGGCGATGAGCGACTTGAAGCGGTCCTGCTTGCCCAGGGTATCCAGCTTGTCGCCGCTGCGCAGGGACACGACGTCGAGCCGGTCGCAGGTGATGCGGATGGCGTTGCCAGTCACCGTCACATTCCCGGTGAAGACCGAGAGGGTCTGGGTGTCGGTGCTCTGGCTGTCGAGGGCCTGGGATTCGATGACCGTGTCGGAGGCGGACGCTTCTTCGGCGGCGCGCAGCGGCAGCGCGCAGAGCAGAAGGCACGGCAGAACGGTGCGGAGACGGGAGGTCATCGGAGAATACTCTGCAGCTGGGCGTGGAAAACTACCCGCACGTCTTTCCGGATGGAAACCTTTTTCTGGCGGTGATCGTAGACCCAGTCCGCGCCGGTCGCCTCGAAATCGTCGTTGATGAGCCGGAGGCGGCCCGGGCCGCGCACCTGGCCCGCGTTGAGAAGCGCGGTGGCCGCGGGGCTCAGGAAGACCGACTCCACGCGGTTCGAGGCATCGCCGGTGAAGACCGTGAGGCTAAGGTTGGTGACGGCGAGCTGGTTCTCATTGATGTAAAGCCCCTCGGAACCGCACAAGAGCCACGAACGGTAGCCCTCCTTGGTAAAGGTGGGCACGCGGAAGTTGATCACCGGCGCATCGGTGGTGAGGGTGGTGGGGCGTTCGTCGGCTCCACGCAGAAGGCCGGCGGCGGACGCAAGGCTGAGCGCGCCGAGCGCAAGGAGAATGAAACGCAGGTAAGACACGGCGGGGCGCTAGACCGGGCGGTTGAGAATAAGTTCACACACTTCGCGCACGGCGCCGCGACCGGCGGAACGCGAGGTGATATAGCCGGCCGCCGCGAGGGCGGCGGGCATGGCGCCGGGCACGGTGACGCCGACGCCGGCCCAGGCGAGCGCCGGCGCGTCGATGTCGTCGTCGCCCATGTAGCATACCGTCTCGGCTCCGAGGCCGAGCCGACCGGCCAGTTCCTGGAGCACCGCGAGCTTGTCGGTGCAGCCTTGGATGAGGTGGGTGATCTTCAGTTCGGTGGCGCGGACGATGGAGACCGGGGAGGTCCGGCCGGAAATCCAGGCGAGAATGATGCCGGCGTCGCGGCAGCGCACGAGGCCCAGGCCGTCGAGGATGGAGAAGGTTTTCGACTCGGTGCCGTCGGTGTGGATCGTCACCGTGCCGTCGGTGAGGATGCCGTCGACGTCCATCGCGAAGAGCCGGATGCGCGTCCAGGAGGAACGGGGGATGCCGGATCGCGGAGGCCGGCGACCGGAAAGTGATTTACGCGGGCGGGGGCGTTTCGATTTCACGTGGGGCCAAGCAAACAGTGGTCTTTCCGAAATCGCCAATCCGAAATCCGCCCTCGGTTCATCCCAGCCAGCTGGCGACGGCGGCGAGCACCTTCTCCCTGGTCGGGCGGAAGGCCGTTTCCAGTTCGGGGGCGAAGGGCACGGGCAGGTCGAGCGCGCCGAGGCGCAGCGGCGGCGCCTCGAGCGAGAAGAACAGCTCCTCGGTGAGGCGGGCGACCAGCTCGGCGCCGAAGCCGTGCGTGCGCCGGCCCTCGTGCAGCACGATCAGCCGGTGGGTGCGCGCGAGCGACTCCTTGATGGCGTCCAGCCGGAGCGGGGAGAGGCCGCGCAGGTCCCAGAGCTCGAAGTTGCGCTCATACTCGGCGGCGAAGTAGTCGCAGATCTCGCCCGTCAGATGCACCATCTCGCCATAGGTGACGAGGGTCGCAAAATCGCCGGTCCGGACGCACTTGGGATTCCAGACGTCGCGGAAGTGCGGATCCCACGTGATGGGATGCTTGCCGCGGCGGTAGAGCCCCTTGTGTTCGAACAGCAGGACGGGATTGCCATCCTCGAAGGCGGCGAGCAGCGCGTTGAAGGCGTCCTGCGGGTTGCTGGGGTAGAGCGCCTTGAGGCCGGGCATGGAGAGGTAGAACGACTCGAGTTCCTCCGAGTGGAACGAGCCGAAGGTGAGCCCGCCGCCGCACGGCAGGCGCAGCACGAGCGGCACGGCGGCGCCCGACCGGAAATGATACGTCGCGGCGTTGAGCACGATCTGCGTCGTGGCCTCGGTGGAGAAGTCGGCGAACTGGAATTCCTCGATGGGGTGGTGGCCGTTGACCGCGAGGCCGATGGCGTAGCCCGTGCTGACGCTCTCGGCGAGGGGCATGTTCATCACGCGCGGCCGGCCGAAGTCCTTGAGTAATCCCTCGGTGACCTTGAACGCGCCGCCATAGGTGGCGATGTCCTGGCCGAGGACGAGGGATTCGGGGCGCTCGGTGAGGATTTTGCGCAGCGCGCGGTTGAGCGCCTGCGCCATGGTCACGATTTCGGTTTTGGGTTTTGCGTTTTTGGTTGGGGGTTCCGAGTCGATGGAGGGCACCCAGGGAACCGGCGGTGCGGGCGGCGCGAACAGGTCGTGCTCCATCCCGGTCGGGTCGGGGCGCGGCTGGGCCATCGCCACCTTGAGGCATTCCTCGACAAACGCGGCGATTTCCGCGTCGAGCGCGTCGAGGTTCGCGCCGTGGCCGCCGGCGGCGAGACGGGCGCGCAGTTTCGGGAGCGGATCGGCCGCAAACATGGCCTCGGCCTCGCCCGGCTTCAGGTAGTCGCAGGTGTCGTAGGCGGCGTGGCCGCGCAGGCGCAGCGTGTTCGCCTCGATCAGCAGCGGGCGGCCGGTCCGGTGGACCTTGTCAATGGCGGCGGCGAACGTCTGGAGCGTGGCGGCGACATCCGCGGTGCAGTCGAGGGCGAGGCCCTCGATGCCGTAGCCGGCGGCGCGGCGCCAGAGTTCGAGCCCGGCGGCGTATTGCTCGCTGACCGGCGTCGAGTAGGCGTAGTGGTTGTTCTCGATGACGAAGAGAATCGGCAGGTTGAGCAGCGTGGCGAGGTTGAGCGATTCGTGCACGTCGCCCGTGCTGCTGGAGCCGTCGCCGATGAAGGCAAAGCCCATGGCCGGCCGGCCGAAACGCCGCTGCGAGTCGAGGGCGCCGACCACGTTCGACACCATGATGCCGAGGTGGCTGATCATCGGCAGCGAGCGGTGCTTCGGGTCGCCGTGGTGGACGTTGCCCTCGCGCGCCTTGGTCGGGCTGGCGGCGTTGGCGAAGTACTGGTTGAGATGGTCGACGAGGTGGCCGCTCCAGATAAGATGCCCGCCGAGGCCGCGGTGCGTGAGGGAGATGACGTCGACATCCTTGTCGGCCAGCAGCGCGAGCGGGACAATAAGCCCCTCGTTGCCCTGGCCGCCGGTGACGGTGCCGCGGATGAGGCCCTGCCGGAAAAGGTCGAGAATGCGGTTGTCGGCCGTGCGGGCGGTCAGCATCCACGCGTAGGTGCGGAGCAGGGCGCCGGGGAGGTCGGCGGCGAGATCCGCGGGCCGCAGGTCGCGGCCCGCCAGGATCGCGGGAGGTTTTGGGTAAACCATGCTGGGCCCCGACGGTGGCAACCGGCGGTGCCGCGTGCAAGCCCGTTAGAAGTCCGGCTGACCTCGGGGTCGCAAAGTCCCCGGGGAGGGAAAATCCGCCTGAAACTCACCTTCCCGCCGGTCCGTTCACCTCAGGTGTTGATCCGGCTCTTTCCTCATGACTTGGCGTCGAGCCTCTTGGTGCCGACCATGCTCCAAGCCCTGGCAATCC
>CAJAKX010000381.1 GCA_903940425.1 uncultured Opitutia bacterium
AGGGAATGCTTCGCGAGCAGCGCGCCAATGGCATCGAGTTTCCTCAACACCGCGATGTTCGCGGGCGAGGTGCGTTTCTTCGCCAGGTCGTTGACGCTCTCCAATGTGGTCAGGCCGGCGAGGTCGGCGGGGATGCGGCCGTCGTCGAGAAAACGGCCGTCATCGCCGACGGGACAGTAGATTTCAAGGCCGTACTTGAGGCCGGTGAGGTAATCCTCAAGGCCATGGCCCGGCGCCGTGTGCACGCAGCCCGTGCCGCTGTCGGTCGTGACATAGTCGGCGAGGACGACGGGCGAGGCGCGGTCGATGAACGGATGGCGGGCCTGGAGATGCTCGAGATCACGACCTTTAAAGCTCCCTAATTGGCATTGATCGACTCTCAGCGTCGGTTCACCTGGTTGTCTTTGGACATCCAAGAGCCTTCGGCCGATCACCTCGCTTTGGAATCTTTCAAAACAAGCCTCAGCGACAATAAAGGCTTGATCTGGCACTCTGCTTTCGGGGAATTGAACGACCAAATAGTTGACGTCCGGGTGCAGCGCGATGGCGAGATTGGCGGGAATCGTCCACGGCGTGGTCGTCCAGATGACGATGAAGAGGGGTTTGTCAGCGGGCAGACCGAACTTCCTGGCCTCCTCGGCGGGCACGGGAAACTTCACCCAGATCGAGGGGCTGACATGGTCCTTGTACTCGATCTCGGCTTCGGCCAGCGCCGTTTCAAAGGGGATGGACCAATAGACCGGCTTCTTGGCGCGGTAGACGAGGCCCTGCTCGATGAACGCGGCAAAGGTGCGCAGGATGTCGGCCTCGAAGGCCGGAGCCTTGGTCTTGTATTCGTGCGGCCAGTCGGCGAGCACGCCGAGGCGCTGGAACTGCGATTTCTGCTTCGCGATCCACGTCTCGGAGAAATCGTCGCACCGCTGGCGCAGCTCGGTGGTCGTCACCTGCAGCTTCTTCGCCTGGAGCTCGCGCGTGACCTTCTGTTCAATGGGCAGACCGTGGCAGTCCCAGCCGGGCACGTAGGGGGTGCGGAAGCCGCGCAGCGACTTGTAGCGAAGGACGATGTCCTTGAGCGTCTTGTTGAGCGCGGTGCCGATGTGGACGTCGCCGTTGGTGAACGGCGGGCCGTCGTGCAGCACGAACGCGGGCGCGGCGCCGCGCTTTTTCTGGATGGCGTCATAGAGGCCGATCTTCTCCCAATGCGCGAGGCGGACCGGCTCACGCTGCACGAGGCTCGCCCGCATCGGAAAGTCGGTTTTCGGAAGCTGCAGAGTGTCTTTCAGTTCTTGCGCCATCCTGGAAAAAGCGCGTGAGGTTACTCCAAGCCCCTTCTGAGTCAAGGGAAGAGGACGGTGGGAAAAATGCCGGAATCTGGAGGGCGAAATTCGGGGTGAAAACAGAAAAACGCGGCGCTTGCCGCAGGGCGTACAGACTATCCGGAAACCCTTGAAAGAAACGTAGGGGCGCAGGCTTGCTGCGCCCATCTTGGAGGGCGCGACAAGATCGCGCCCCTACCAATGCCAAGGGAATCACTCTCTAATCGGGTTTTCGGATAGCAGCCTCTGCCGTGTTTCCGCCCGGATTCGCGGCCGCGGAAAGAAAACAGCGCCTCAGTGCGGCGGGGCGGGTTCCGGGTTTCCTGCTTTTGCCCGCTGCTCCAC
>CAJAKX010000382.1 GCA_903940425.1 uncultured Opitutia bacterium
CCGGGCGAACGGCCGGCCGTGCCCCCGAAGGTCGGGCCCGTCCCGTCGCTCCGCCTCCCGTCCGCCTCCGCCGAGCCTCTGGTTTCCGGGCCGGCTTCCGCTCCTGTCCGGCCCGACCCTCCGGGACCCCGGACCGGGGCGAATTGACCGGCTTCAGTCCCAAACCTCCCAACCACCAATGCCCATGATCACCCTGAATCTGCAACTACCCGAGCCCGTGGCCGCCGAGTTCTACGCGGCCGCCGACCAGCTCAATGCCCGTTTCGGCGGCGCCAACCCCAAGATCGAGGCGAAAAGCCTCATGGCGTTCTCACTGGCCCGCCACGAATGCGAGGACATCTGCGCCCAGTTCGACCTCGCACTCCGCCTCGTGCAAGGCCCGCCCGAGCCGCCGTTCAACCCCGTCCTCAAATGACCCTTTGGGCGGAATCCTCCGCCCGGTGCCGCCACGGCCCGCACCTATCAGAGTGGCCGCAAATCCCATACGCATATGGCTATCGACCCTAAACCCGACAAGAAGACTGAAACCGAGAAAACGAAACCCCTGCAGTTCCGCGACAACCCCGAGGTGAAGAAGCGCATCGAGGCGCACAAAGCGGCCAACCCTGATGACGTCACCTATTACACCCGGCTCGTGAAGGAGTATCCCGAGCGGGCCATCGAAACGCTGCT
This sequence comes from uncultured Opitutia bacterium, assembly GCA_903940425.1. GTDB lineage: Bacteria > Verrucomicrobiota > Verrucomicrobiia > Opitutales > Opitutaceae > Fen-1467. The sequence goes on from CAJAKX010000382.1 coordinate 673, forward strand.
CTACAAGGACGTGCAGAAGCACGAGAGCGAGATGCGCCTGATCGACAAGCAGCTCCCGCAGGCCAAGGCGTTCTACGACGCCCAGACCCCCGAGGCCCGGGCGCGCATCGACCGCGACCTCGACGGCGTGAAGCCCTACTATAAGGACAAGGCGTTCGTCAGCGCCGTGCTGCGCGAGAAGGACCGCCAGGCGCGCCGCGAACTCGCCGCGCCGAAGGCCGCGCCCGCGCCCAAGGCCGCGGCGGCGGCGGTCTGAACCGTGCCGGTTCCTCCCTCCACCCGGCAGCACCTCGACGACCACCTGGGCCAGACGGAATTCGCGCTGAAAGTGGCGATGAATTTCGAGTGCCTCAAGGGCACGCCCGCGCACGACAGCGTGCGCGCGGCGCTGGCCCAGGTGGGACAGGCGAGAACTTGGGTGCCAGATGCCACGCAGTTCGCGCTGGTCCGCATGCGGATTCGCCCCTGATGCCCTGCGACTGTTTCGCCCCGGCCAACTGGCCCAAACATGGGAAACCCCAGCGTCGGGGAAGCTCCATCATGCCCTTTCTTCGCCGCACAGGGCACTATAACGGCAGTGCAGGTAATCCACCATCCAGCTGTACGAAATGGCCGGCGGTACACGGCGAACGGGCGAGAAAAACACCCGGCACCAAGAGATCTATTGCGAACGGTTGATCGTTTCTTCGAGCAAGCGCAGGCGACCCACGATTTCGGCCCAAGATTTCGGCGCTCCAAAATACATCACTTGCATCTCGCGGTAATCCGCCGCCATCTGGGCCAGCCGCTCAGCGGACGGGACTAGGCGGAATGTCCCCGGCATTGCTTTCTCGTATTTCGCCCACGCGGCCGGGAAAAACACCTGCTTGTGTTCCACCACCCGGGCGCGCAGGTCGTCGCGTGCCAAAGCGCCTTTGGCATCGGGATGATCCGCCAAGGCCGCCAGATCGGCATAATGGCGCGATAACTTGCCGGGCGTGGGCTTCTCCGCCGGCCGGTTGGCCTCCGCGTGCAGGATCGTCGCCTTCTCCCAAAAGGTCCGCTCGATGGATAGCGCGCGCACCCGCACCGATGCATCCGTGATCGCCTGCGGATACGCCTCGGCGACGTAGGGCTGAATTGTCCGGTTATCCGCCGGCCAAAAGTCCGAACGGGCGCCACATTCGATCTTCACCTCACGATCAATGTATTCGGTACCGGGCATGGCCGGCAGCGATGTCGGATAGCGGAACAGCAGCTCTTGCGGGTCAGCCGGAGACACCTCGAGCGACCAGCCGTGATCGCCCAACGCGGCGGCCGCCCGGCCGCGCAGCGCCGGCAGGAGGGCGCCATGAATCTTCTGGGAGCAGGCGGTCGCCAGTTTCTCCAACTTCCGCTTTTGCTTATTTCGCGTGTCCTGCCGCGCCGGGTCCTGCTCCCCGCCAAAACCGAGCCATTCGCGGCTCAAGGAGATGTCGATGTCCTCGGAAAACCGCTGGATCGCCCGCCAGACTTTGGAGAGGGAGGTGCCGCCCTTGAAGATGAGATGGTCGCCGATGCCCGGCAGCGAGAACAGCTCCCGCAAGGTCCAGCACACCCAGAAATCCTTCTCCAACGCCACCGGCCCGATGCCGAGTTTCTGTGCGGCGGCATTGAACAAATCGGCGCGTTGGGGCGCGGTCAGCTTCAGGACGGAATTCATGAGTTTCCGGTCAGGTCACGATCCGGTTGACCAACGGCTGCATCCAGGCAGGCAGGTTCGGCGCAAGCATGGCCAGATCGGCCTTGGTCGCGGCATCGAGCTTTTGGCCAAGCCGGGCCACGTCGGCGGCCGATAGTCCCGTTTTGCGCAGGTGCCGCAGTGCTTGGATGACAAGACCGGCCGGCCGGCCGGCCCCCAGCAGGTTGCGTGGCGCCGCATGCCGGAAAACGAGCGTCAACCGGCCAAGGGCCACACGGCGCGGTGTGCCATCTGTAAGCACCAGAATCTTGGCCGGCACCTGCTCCGACACCCCCAGCTGGTTGGCCGCATAGGCTCCGGAGAATTGCCATTGCGCCCCGGTGCCCTTCATCAGTGCTTGCACCACGGCGGTGGGATCAGGCGAAGTCTGCCCGAGTATGGGATGCGGCCGGGGCAAGTCATAGAATCCCTGGCGAATCCGGCGAAGCTTGCCCGCTTTGGCTAGCCGGGCGAGCGCCTGCCCGATGGCCGGGCCTTTCCCAAAGCTTTTGAAGTCCTTGGCTGCAAACACAGAAGCACTATGCCGGGCATTAATCGACCGGATGATCTTATCATCAATGCTTTGAAATGGAGTAGTCACAGGAATTTGTCAAAAAAACACACCAGTTTTTTTGACACGATACGAGCTTAAAATAAGTCCAGAAAGATGCGTCCCATGGGGAACCGAAAATCGCCTGGCCAGCATCGTCGAATACTTGGCACCTACAGCCGAGGAAACCATGGCTGGGGAGATCTTTCCGCCCGCGCCGGCATTCCCATGCGTATCTATGAAGCGAGTATCGCCTAGTGCTGGAGCGCATGCGCTGAGCATGCGTCACGGGCCAGCCACTTGGGTTGCCGCCAGCATGGGTTCATCTGGTTTCGATTTGGTCGATGACCACTGGTTGGCCGACATACGGCCCGTCGACCCCCGGACCAAAACGGTGGGGCGGCATGGAACATCTCCTCCCCGTTGGGCTCAGCCAAGCAGATGATGATCCATTGAGGAGGGCTGACCGCCCTGTGTGAGAAGTAAACAAGCCTCCGCTCGCGGGCCCTATTTTGTCACACCCGCCAAGGTAGTCCGCGCTTTGCGCGGCTCCACCTTTCCCTCCCGCGGCCTTCCCCCTCGCGAGGAGCGCAAGGCTCCTCGCTCGGCGGCCTCGTCGGTGGCTGGGCGTGCCCGCAAGGGCCAGCGCGCGGAGCGCGCCACGAGAACCGGACACGACGTCCGACCGCGGCGCAACGTGCGCCCAACGTCATGAACCAATCCAAACTGGACCTGGCCCTGGACACACCGGACACGGAAATCACCCTCGCCTGCGGGGAACAGCCGCAAGCGCGGCTCGACGCCTTCGGGGCAGCCGCCCTGAGCGACACGGAACTGCTGGCACTCGTGCTGCAAAGCGGCCTCGCCACCGGCAAACTGATGGACCTGTCGCGACGACTCGTGGCGGAAGCCGGATCGATCGCCGGACTCGCCTCCTGGCATCCGACGGATTTCCAACGGTGGAAAGGCATCGGACGGGCCAAGGGACAACTGCTCATCGCGATGATCGAGATCGGGCGGAGGATGATGCAGCCGCCGAAGACCGAGGCGCCACTGCTCAACCGGCCGGAACTCGTCGTCGACTTCCTGGCACCGACGGTGCACGGACTGGAGGTGGAGAAATTCTGGGTCCTGTGCCTGAACCGGAAAAACCGGCTGAAAAAGATGGTGGAAGTCACTTCGGGCACCGCTACCAGCTCACTCGCCCACCCGCGCGAGGTGTTCCGCTGCGCCATCCGGGAAGGGGCGACGGCCGTGGCCTGTGTGCACAACCATCCGTCGGGGGACCCGGCCCCTTCTGCCGCTGATGTGCAAGTCACCCGGCAACTGCGCGAGGCGTCCAGGGCTGTGGACATCGACCTCCTCGACCATGTCATCATCGGCCGTGCCGCGGCTGATCCAGCCGGGCTGGGTTACTACAGCTTCAGGACGGCCGGCCTCTTGTGAGGCGTGGCCCCATGATGGGCGCTCGCCGGGGCGCGCTTTGCTTTGTCC
>CAJAKX010000383.1 GCA_903940425.1 uncultured Opitutia bacterium
GCGCGGGCGCAGGCCGGGGCCGACTTCCAAACGCGCCGGCGCTTCCGGAAGCAGCCCTGCTATCAGCGGCCAGGTGTTGAAACGGTCCGGGCGCTCAAGATGCGCCCGCGACCACAAGGCGTCGTAGAACTCACGATTCGCCGCGACGATGCTTCGTCTGTTCATGCGGGGTGTTGGCAAGGGGTCATATGTGAACCCTTGACGATGCCAAATCTGGGGACTGACGGCGCGCCTGCACAAATCCTGAACCTTCGTTGTCAATCGTTTGCACATGACCCCTTCGGCCAGGCCGTGGGGCCGCCACCTTCCAGCATCACTTTGAAGAACTCAAAGGGTGGTGGGTTCCTCAGGGCGACCCCTGGCCAAGACTCCACACGGCGACCCCGCCACGATCATCGCGGCGGGGTCGGAGCACCTTAAGGAACAACGAGCTCGAGCGGGGCAAAACCCTCGGCCGTGACGGTAATCTTGTCGCCGGCGGAAAGGTCCGGAATGGACCAGACCTGACCCGAGGCGATGACGTGCTCGGGAAGGTCCCAATGCTTGGAGCCCATGTGGAACGCCACGCTCAGGAGGATCTTCGCGGTGACCTTGAGCTCGGCCTTCGAGTCGTTTTTCAGCTTCAGCACGTACGGGCCTTTCTCGGCGCCGACCACTTTATCGAAGGTGGCGGTCAGGGGCAGGCTCGGAGCTTTGATGGCCGGAGCTTGCGTCGCCGCGGTATCCGCGGCTTTCAGCGCCGGCATTTGAACAATGGCGAGGCAGGCGCAGCCCAAGGCAATCAGGGCAATTCGGCACGCAGCCGAACGGGGGGAGGAGGTGTTTGAAATGATCATAATTTAAGGAGCCGTCATCCTAGGCGGTTTCCAGCTCCGACGACAAGCCAATGCGCACGGGCCCGGCTTGCCTTGGGTCCGGCATCCGCCAGCATACCCGGGCGCCATGAAACACCCAATGTTGCTGCTGACCGCCTCCCTCCTGCTCGCCTTCACCGCGGCCGCCCAGCCCGCGACGCCCCCGCCCCCGGCGGATGCGCGCTTCCAGATTCCGGCCACGGACGACGGCCTGCCGGGTGCCGGCCCGCTCACGCGCGCCGACTGGTTCCAGAAAGTCTGGACGCAGCGCCGCAGTCAGTGGGCTGTGCGCACCGCGCAGGACCAGCAGGCCCTCGTTTTTCTCGGCGATTCCATCACCCAGGGCTGGGGCGACGACTTCGGCGGCCGCTTCCCCGGCGTGAAGATCGCCAATCGCGGCATCAGCGGCGACACCACGCGCGGCGTCCTTTTCCGCCTGCAGGACGACGTCCTCGCGCTGCATCCCGCCGGCGTGGTCCTCCTGATCGGCATCAACGACCTGGGGAACCATGCCGAACCCGAGACCATCGTGGGCAACCTGAAGCTCATCCTCGCCGCCCTCAAGCAGGCCGACCCGCATCTGCCGGTGATCCTCTGCCAGGTCTTCCCCAGCACCACCCGGGTGTGTCCCGCCGACCGGATCAAGAAACTCAACGAACTCTACGCCGCCGCGGTCAGGGGTGACCCGCAAATCACCCTCCTGGAAACCTGGCCGCTGTTCGCCAACGCGCAGGGCGAAGCCAAACCGGAGGAGTTTCCCGACCTGCTGCACCCCAACGCGGCGGGCTACGCCAAGTGGACCGCCGCGCTGCGTCCCGTGCTCGCCACGCTCGGCTTTGTCGAAACCACCCCGGACGACTTCACCTCCGAGCCGGACTTTGTCAGCCTCTTCAACGGACGTGATCTCACCGGCTGGGGCTACCGGTCGACTTCGGAGGCGGACATCCAGTCGGCGAAACGCTGGCAAAGCAGCGATCCGCATGCCGCGGCGTGGCCGATCGTGACGCAGGCGGTCAGTTTCGACGGACGGGCGGCGAGCGATGACGGCCGCTACGTCGCGAAAGCCGGCCGGCTCATCGTGACCACGCCGCCCGAATATCGGAAGATCCAGACGCTCTGGACGACGCGCGAGTTCCCCCGAAATTTCATCCTCAAGCTCGAGTTTCGCGCCACGCCGAACACGGACAGCGGCATCTTCATCCGCGGACCCCAGCTCCAGTGTCGCGACTACCTCCTCGCCGGTCCCTACACCACGCTCACGAAATACCGGCCGCAGGACTGGAATGAGATCGTGGTCACGGTGAGGAACAACGTGGCGTACTGCACCTGCAACGGCGAGGTGCTCGAAGCCGCGCTGCCGGTGCCCGCGACCGGCCCCATCGGCCTGGAAGGCGACCGCGGCCAGATGGAATACCGTCGCATCCGGCTGCAGGAACTGCCCTAGGCCGTTAACGAATTGCGGCCCGGGCATACATGATTTGAAATCGGGATAACCATCCTGTCCGGAGAAGAGTCCGCGCCCCCTTTATGCTATACCACACTCCACAATACGCAGTCGGTTGGTTCACGCTGGCGTTGATCAATGCGGGGCTCGCCCAGGCGAAGAATCGCAGCGGTCTCGGTTGGTTCATGGCAAGCCTCTTCCTTGGTCCCATCGCGACGCTCATCATCGTGCTGCTCGAAAAAGCAAAGCAGGCCTAGGCCTGCTTTGCCTGGGCTGACGATATTCCCGATGAAGGTGAAAGAGCCCAACCAAGTGCCACGGCCAATGCGGACCAGCGTCACGCCGGCTGCTGGCGCACCCGGCGCGCCGCCGTCCGGCGCGGCAGATCTGTAACGTTCGGAGAAGAAAATCTATGCGCAGCAAATACTACATCAGCGGTTTTATCGCGGCGTTGGCGTTGGCCGTGGCGCCCTTGTTCGCCTCAGACACCTACTTGATCACGATTGCGAAGGACGGCTCCGTCCGCGTTGGCGACAAGACGGTCGGCATGGGGGATCTCGGCGTTTTCGCCGCAACGGAGGCGAGGAAGGACAAGGAGGTCAATTTCCAGCTGTCGGTGGATACGGGGGCGTCAGCGGACGAGGTGGCCACCGTGATCAACATCTGCCGCCAGGCCGGCGTCAGCCACTTTGCCGTGAACGAGCCGGCGAACGACAATGCCGAACTGAAACATCTCTACGACGAAGATCAGGCGGACCATCAGCCGGCATACGAGGGCAAGCCGGTCGACATCCCCGCGCTGAGCCGGCGGGACGACGAGCGCGAGCGGCGGGTGAAGGAGCTCTATGCCGCCGACCAGCTGCACACGGGTCCGGATTATTACAACGCCGCCATGATCCTGCAGCACGCGCCGACGCCCGATGATTTCCTGCTTTGCCACGACTTTTGCGTCATAGCGATTGGGAAAGGAGAGCCGAGGGCGAAGTGGCTCGCCGCCGCCAGCATGGATCGCTTTCTCGTGA
>CAJAKX010000384.1 GCA_903940425.1 uncultured Opitutia bacterium
GTGTTATATGAACATGGCGACGGCGGCCTTCGGAAGGACATGACGGAAGCGCTCAAATGGTGTCGCAAGGCTGCCGAGCAGGGCTACGCCCCCGCTCAGTGCGAGATCGGCATAATCTATCACAACGGCAACGGGGTGCCGGTAGACGAAATCGAGGCCCTCGCTTGGATCATACTTTCAGCCGAGAAAGGCGATAAGCACATGATTCAGATGCGCGACATGGCGAAGCATGAGATAGAGTTCAGATTCGGGCCGGAAACAGTCTTAAAGGCCCAGCAGCGCAGCAACGAACTGGCCGCTATGGTCGCGGCGGCGCAGCGGCCCCAATAATTAACCCATCACCGGATCCACCTCCTGCAAGGAGCCTTTCACAGTTACTCCAAAAACCTGCATTCATGAAAACAACCAGCCTCCCCGCAACCCTGTGTCGTTGGATCGCGCGAATCGTCAGCACGTTTGCCGTCGTTGTAATCGTGGCCATCGCAATTGGAGAAGGGATGCCGAATCCCTTGACGCAGCCAGCGTACGTCCAGATCGGCTTCGTCGGGCTTGCTCTGATCGTGGGCGGCTTTTTTGCGGGCTGGCGTTGGGAACTTACCGGAGGGATCCTTTCCCTTGTTGGTATTTGTTTGATATTCGGACCGTCGATAGTGAACGGGAAGATAACTTGGTTTTTTGCAGTCCTGATCGCGCCGGGAGTGCTATACATAACCAGTCACTTGCTGAGGAGCCACGCTGCGGGGCATTCAAAGACCCAGCCACCGGCCGGCTCCAACGCCTAGGTCCGTTACACCTCCTGCGAGACAGGAATGACCACGACGTTTCTCTTGAATGGTGTGAGGTGAGTGTCATGCCCGCCTTCGCCAAGCCGATGGCGCGCAGCCTTCGCCTTGGATTCTGCCCGGAGCGACCATGCCGGCGACGGTTGTGGTCGGCTGACGGATGGCTTGCCAGCCGTAGGCTTGGCGAAGGCTGGCGGAGAGGGAGGGATTCGAACCGCCAGTCACCCAACAACAGAAAAGCTTCGCTGAGCGTGCTTTGAGTTGTTTAGCAGTGAGTTAGAGCAGGAAAGAAGATGCAGCGAGTTGAGGGAAAAACAAGCTAAAAACAGGTTCGCTGGCAAATCCGTGGCAAATCTCGGGTGAAGATTTTTGCCAAGTGGGCATTGCGCATGCCCCACGGTGCCTACGCGATGTCCTCCACGCGGCGCACCGTCACGACTGCCAAGTACCTGCTCAAGTGCCCGCGAGTTTCGGCAGCAACATCAATTGAAATTACGGTCCCGAAATTGCGCAGGCGGCGCGCAGGACGCCCTCGCTGGAGCGCCCCGAGTCTGCTCCGTGCCCTCGTGTTTTCGCGGAGTGATGCGGCTCGGCCCGTGGCTGTACCGGTCCAGCCTGTCACGCCAACTGGGAAGCCGTTGAGGCTTTTGTGTCTCCTTCGAGCTATCGGGCCGGGGTCCGCGACCTGCCAGCCCATGAATGAATTTATACACCTTCTCCGCAGCGACTTCTTCTTGGATTTTGAACTTACGGCGGATACGAAAGCCGTTTAGGCGTCGATGAACGCGGCAACCCTGCTAGTTTGTGTTTGGTTCTCAACGCTGCTCGTCTGAGCTGGCCACTCGCATTTCAACCTAACAGCCTCATAACTGATGCTCTACTTCGCATACGGCTCGAACATGGACTGGGAACGCATCACACGCCGTGACCGCGCTCCATCCGCGCAATTCCTGCTGAGAGCGACGCTTCCAGACTACAAATTGGCTTTCACCCGATGGTCAGAGAAGCACCAGACGGGAACCGCCGATGTGGTGATGTGCCCCGGCGGGATTGTTTGGGGCGTCGTTTTCGACATCGACCCAGCAGAGAAGCCCAAGTTGGATGCAGCCGAAGGCGTCAATTCCCGGGCCTACCGTCCGGAAGCGGTTATTGTCCTTGCCGAGAACGATTCGACCCGATCTCTGCGCGTGCTAACCTACGTCGTCTGCGAGAAGGCGGCAGCGCATCAACCGCCCGCGTCGTGGTATCTCGACCACATCGTAAAAGGTGCCATCCGTTGGAAACTGCCCGTCGAATACCGTGCCGAAATCCAGCACATCGAAACGTTATGAGGTGCCAGCCACACAACACCATGCCCTCCGACAAAACTAAACTCTCCTCCAAGAAAACAATTGGCCATTGGAAGTCTATTCAGCCCAAGCTGATCGCGGGAGCAGAATCCGGGATTTGGGACGACGTTTTGCGGGACTACTACTACGACCGATTGAAGACGCGATATCTCGATCCTATTGAGGCGGTCAGAAACTTACACTTATCGAAAGTTGAAGAACCCAAAGGCGAGGGGTTCGCCATCGTTGCGATTCAATGCTCGCTCGTCGAATTTTTGGAGAGCTGCTATCAGGGCACCAACTACAATTATGACGACGCCACTCATTGGCTGTTCCCCGAGTGGCTGAAGAGCTTTCTTCCGGGTGCCAATTCCAAAAACACCGCTCGGCAATACACATACAAGAATAGTGGGAAAATGTTTATTTCCTTTCTAACCAAGCGCGATCCATTCAAGCAATACTTCGACGGCGCTCTGGCCAAGGATTTCTACAAATCCGTGCGCTGTGGAGTACTCCACGAGGCCCGCACGAAGGGAACGTGGCTCATACATGCCAAGAGTGAGTCGTCGCTCATCGTCGATCGCGCTGGGCCTGATGGGCCGATTTTGTATCGCGACGATTTTCAGGAGGGTATCAGCACGTTTATAAAAAATTACTGCGCCGCTGTTCCGCAGAACATTCTATTACAGAAAGCATTCGTCCGTAAGTTCGAACACCTGTGTATTTGAGGTGCTATGAGCCATGAACGAAAACATCCGATAACCCCTGCCGACGCCACCCGGCTGGCCGGAGAGGCTTATCGGACCCAGATCCTGCCGAGCCGCACCCGGCCGGCTGGTATTGGCTATCAATCGATCCTAGCCACGCGATTGGCAGCACAATCCGTGGCCGGGCCGACCGAGAGCTACAACATCGGCGACCGTATCGGGGGTCGTTACGAGGTGCTGGCTATCCACCGCGGCTCGATGGGCGTGGTTTACGGCACGTTCGATCACAACGAGCAATTGCCGCGTGCGCTCAAGACCCTGCAGGAGCGCTTCGCTTCAACGCCAATAATGCGCGACCTTTTCGCCGAAGAAGCCGCCACCTGGGTGCGGCTTGAAAAGCATCCCTTCATCGTCCGGGCCTACCTGGTCGAGAGATTTGATGGTCAGCCCTACGTGATCACCGAGTACGTCCGTGGTGAAGAGGCCATGGGAGGGGACCTCCAGGCCTGGCTGGGTCATCCGCGGCTGACGTTGAAGCTGGCGGTCGAGATGGCGCTCCAGATCGCGCAGGGGATGCAGCATGCCGTGCGAAAAATCCCTGGGCTCGTACATCGCGACCTCAAGCCCGCGAACATTCTGGTGGACAGTCGCGCCCGCGCGATGGTGACGGATTTCGGCCTGGTGGGTGCCGCCGAGACCGAAGCCGGGACACCCGCGTACATGGCGCCTGAACAATGGCGCGGCGAGGCGCTTGATGCGCGCACGGACATATATGCCTTCGGGTGCATCCTCTACGAGTTGTTCACCGCCCACCGGATGTTCGCTGCCGGGACGGTCGAACAGTGGAAGTCCGCGCATCTCACCCGGATGCCGACCGCTCCGAGAGTGCTGCAGCCGGGTTTGGCCGACGAGACGGAAGCCCTGGTGATGAAGTGCCTCGCCAAGGCGCCAGAAGAACGCCCGCAGAATTGGGATGACGTGGTCAACAAGCTCGCGACACTGTTTTCCTGCCTGACGGGCCAACCGGCGGTGCTCGATTTCTCTGCGTATGAACTCACCGCAGGGGAGCTAATCACCGCCGCTTTTTCGCTGCAGCTCCTGAAGAAGCCCAAGGAGGTGATTTCAGCCTGCAACCGCGTGCTAGCAATCGACCCCAATGCCACCTTAGGTTGGAACCTAAAGGGAATCGCGTCAGTACAGCTCAAGCGCTACGAGGAGGCGATTGCGTGTTACGACCGCTCGCTGGCAATCGATCCCAACCACACCTATGTTTGGGGCCTCAAAGGCGACGCCCTACGTCTTTTCAAGCGATATGGTGAAGCGATTGTCTGTTACGACCGCGCGCTGGCTATCGATCCGAATAGGACCTTTCTTTGGAACGACAAGGGTAGCGCGCTATCCGAACTAAAGCGCTACGAGGAGGCGATTGCGTGTTTCGAACGCACGCTGAAAATCGATCCCAACGACGCGTATGCGTGGAAAGTCAAGGGCGATGCGCTAGACGATCTTATGCGCTCAGAGGAGGCGATAGCGTGTTACGACCGCGCGCTGGATATCGACTCCAAGCTGCCCTATGCTTGGAACAGTAAGGGACGCACGCTAATCAAACTCAAGCGCTACGAGGAGGCGATGGCATGTTGCGACCGCGCGCTGGGAATCGATCCTATCCCTACGAATGATTGGATCGTCAAAGGCGCCGCGTTATACCATCTCAAGCGCTATGAGGAGGCGATCGGATGTTTCGAACGCGCATTGAAAATCGACCCTAACAGCGAACTCGCCAAGAATAACAGGAATGCCGCTCAAAAATTGCTCAATCAACCGAAGGCGGCCCAGAAACCGGCAAGCCCATAACCGATGAAACAAACCGGTCGAAATTCGCCCTGGTCTGCCGGCGAAGGCCTGCTTGGGAACACACTGATGGACTTACAGTGCGCCGTTGGATCTCGAACATGAGCAACGAGCCCAAGCACCCGATCCCTCCTGCCGATGCCACCCGGCTGGCCGGAGAGGCCTATCGGACCCAGATCGTGCCGAACCGCACCCGGCTGGCCGGCGCCGGTTATCAATCGATCCTGGCCACGCAACTGGCGGCGCAGCCCGCGGCCGGGCCGACCGAGCGCTACAAGATCGGCGACCGGATCGGCGGGCGATACGAGGTGCTGGCCATCCACCGCGGCTCAATGGGCGTGGTTTACGGCACGTTCGACCACCAGGAGCAATTGCCGCGCGCGCTCAAGACCCTGCAGGAGCGCTTCGCTGCAAAGCCAAGGATGCGCGATCTCTTCGCGGAGGAAGCCGCCACCTGGGTGCGGCTCGAAAAGCACCCGTTCATCGTCCGGGCCTATTTGGTGGAGATGCATGATGGTCTGCCCTACGTGATCACCGAGTACGTCCGTGGTGAGGAGGGCATGGGCGGGGACCTCCAGGCCTGGCTGGGGCATCCGCGGCTGACGTTGAAGCTGGCGGTCGAAATGGCGCTCCAGATCGCACAGGGGATGCAGCACGCCGGGCGAAAGATTCCTGGGCTGGTGCACCGCGACCTCAAGCCCGCGAACATCCTGGTGGACAGTCGCGCCCGCGCGATGGTGACGGATTTCGGCCTGGTGGGCGCCGCCGAGGCCGAAGCCGGGACGCCGGCCTACATGGCGCCGGAGCAGTGGCGCGGCGAGTCGCTCGATCCGCGCACGGATATTTATGCCTTCGGGTGCATCCTCTACGAGATGTTTACCGGCCACCGGATGTTTGCCGCCGAGACGGTCGAAGAGTGGAAATCCGCGCATCTCACCCGGATGCCGGCGGCTCCGAGGAACCTTCGCCCGGATTTGCCAGAAGAGATGGAGGCCGTCGTGATGAAGTGTCTGGCCAAGGCTCCAGCAGAACGCCCACTGAATTGGGACGACGTGGTCACCGAGTTGGCGGAGCTGTTTCACCATCTGACGGGCCAGCCTGCGGTGCTCGATTTTTCCGCGTTCGAACTCACCGCAAGCGAGCTTTGCGGCGCCAGCTATTCGCTGGCGCAATTAGAAAAGTATGCAGAGATGCTTTTAGCCTGCGACCGCGCGCTGAAACTGACCCCAAACGATTTCAGCATTTTGATCAACAGGGCGGTCGCGTTGCTTGAACTCAACCGGCTAAAAGAAGCGATTGACTGTTGCGATAGCGCCTTAGCGAACGATCCTACCAACGCCATTGCTTGGAACAACAAGGGGCTCATTCTTTACAGGCTCAAGCGTGATGATGAGGCGATTGTATGTTACGGCCGCGCACTCGAGCTTGATCCCAATTTCACCTTTGCTTGGCAAAACGAGGGGATCGTCTTTGACAAGCGCGGACGTTATCATGAGGCAATCGCGTGTTTTGACCGTGCGCTCGCCATAAACCCAAATTATGCTGAAGCTTGGAACAGAAAGGGCGATTCGCTAATCAATCTGAAGAATTACAAGGAAGCGATAGAGTGTTACAGCAGTTCCATAGCACTCGAACCCAACAAAGTTGCAGCCTGGAATAACAAGGGCGTCGCGTTGATGAACCTCAATCGTTGCGATGAAGCGATCGTGTGTTTCAACCACGCGCTGGAAATGTTTCCCACCAACGTCGAGGCTTGGGAAAACAAAGGGCGTGTTCTTTACGAACTCGAACGCTATGATGATGCGATTGCTTGTTTCGACCGCGCGCTGGAACTTAAGCCCGACTACCCTAATGCTTGGATACACAAAGGAAGGGCACTTGACCATTACAAGCGTCATGATGAGGCGAATGTCTGTTTCGACCGCGCGCTGCAAATTAACCCGGAAGATGCTTCCGCCTATTTCTATAAAGGCGTCCATTTAGTCACACTTGAGCGCCTTGATGAGGCGATTGGGTGTTTCGACCGCTCGTTAGAAATCGCTCCGAAATTCGCCGCCCCCTATTTCTACAAGGGCGTTGCGTTACATTTTCTTAAACACTACGATAAAGCGATTAAGTGTTACGATTGCGCATTGGAAATCGACCCGAGCCTTAAACAGGCTGCAAAGAACAGGAATTCCATTCTGCAACAAATAAGATGAAGCGATCGCGTGTTATAATCGTGCACTGGAAATTGATCCGAATTGCGTCAACACATGGGTCGATAGGGGCCGCACGTTTGACTATTTTAGACGCCATAATGAGGCGCTTCACTGTTACGAGCGCGCATTGGAGATCGATTCGATGAATGCTGAAGCATGGAACGAAAAAGGCGGAACGTTAATGCTGACCGGACGATATGACGAGGCGATTGCGTGCTATGATCGCGCGCTGGAAATTGACGCGAACGACAGGGGCGCAAGGATTGGAAGGACTAGAGCTCAAGAATTGTTCGATGCGCTAAATGAGCAAGAAGCCGGCCCAAGAAAGACAAGCGAAGATGAGCGATGACAAGACAACGTTGGTATACTGGAGAACGCGGTGTGTTTTGCTGGATGCCGCCGCTGACGAGGCGCGACGGCTGCGGCACCTACACGTAGGAGTGGAGCATGTGTTCATCGCGTTGACGCGCGGAAAAACTGAGGGCACGTTTCGTGCCGCCGGTCTTGACGCCGCCGAGATTCGCGAGTTTCTCCGACGCGAAATTGGTCTCGGGCATGCATCGTTACCTGAGACCCTCTTTCTGACCCCGCGATTGGTTTCGATCCTCGGCGCGGCAGATCGGCAAGCTTTGGGTGGCATCATGATTTCGGATGATGCCTTGCTGCGGGCCATCATCGAGGAAGGCGAAAGCCTTCCCCTGCGTTTCCTGTCTTCGCTCGGGTGTGCGCCTGAGAAGCTGCTCAGCGCACTTGATCGGGAAGGCGAGGACATCAATCCGGAAGCGACGCGACTGGCCGGGGCTGGTCCCACCACGGAGCGCACCCAGGCCAGCGTGAATCGACCGGTCACTCCACCGGCTGCTCCATCGTCAAGAACCAAGGTGGCAGCTCCAGGACCGGCGATAACGCCTGCGCCGGCCGTGCCAGTTACCCTTCCCACACCGATGCTGGACCAACAGGGCCGCGACCTTACCAAGCTTGCGCGCTTGGGAAAACTAGCCGACGCAATCGGGCGCGAAGCGGAAATCGAACAGATCATCACCATTCTGGCCCGGACCCATAAATCCAACCCGCTTTTGCTGGGCGACGCGGGCGTCGGGAAAACCGCGATCGTCGAAGGGCTGGCTTGGCGAATTGAACAGGGGTTGGTTCCCGCGACTTTGCGGGGAAAAAGGATAATCGAGCTCGAAATGGGCAGCTTGACGGCCGGCACCACGTATCGCGGACAGTTCGAAGAACGGATGAAGAAGATCCTGCAGGAAGCGACCAATGCCTCCGAAGTCATTCTCTTCATCGATGAGATTCATACCTTGATGGGCGCAGGGGGAACGAAAGATGCGGCGCTTGATGCCGCCCAGATGTTCAAGCCGGCGCTGGCACGGGGCGATATTTCCTGCATCGGGGCAACGACCCAGGATGAGTATGCCCGGTACATCCGGAAGGATTCGGCGCTTGAGCGGCGTTTTTCCCCGGTGCTCATCAAAGAGCTGGCGCCCGAAGTGACCCTAGCGGTCCTGCAGAAAGTGGTCCCCCGCATTCTCGAAAAGCAGGCAGCGAAAGGACACAGGATGGTCATTGCCGAAGATGCGTTGAACGCGGCAGTGACCCTGACAGACAAATACGTCAAGGACCGCAACCAACCCGACAAGGCGATCGATGCCATCGACATCGCCTGCGCCCGCGCGGTAGTCAAAGCAGCCTCCCGCGTGACCGCCGAGGACATAGCGTCCGTTGTTGCGGAATGGACGGGTATCCCTGCTGGGCGGCTTGCGGCGGATGATCAGCAGCGCTACGCAGATATGGAGAAATCTCTGGCGGCGCGCGTCATTGGCCAAGACCGGGCGGTCGCGGCCGTAAGCCGTTGTCTGCGCTCTGCCTTGGCTGGACTCAAGGCGCCGAACCGGCCTGTCGGCGTTTTCCTGTTCATGGGGCCGTCAGGAGTGGGCAAGACCAAACTCGCCAAGGAGCTGGCGCGCTTCTTGTTTGGCACGGATGAGGCCCTGGTCCGTTTCGACATGGGCGAGTACCAGGAAAAGTATGCCATCAGCAATTTGGTGGGATCGCCACGGGGCTACATTGGCAGCGAGCAGCCGGGCCTTTTCAGCGAGGCACTGCGGAGGCGGCCCTACAGCGTCGTGCTACTCGACGAGATCGAGAAAGCCCACTCGGATGTTCTCAACTTGTTCCTGTCGGTGTTCGACGATGGCCGCACGACGGACAATCAGGGTCGGATGGTGGATTGCTCAAATGCGATCTTCATCCTGACATCAAACCTGGGAGCAGAAAGGCGGATCGGGTTTGCTGGCGCGGGCGAAGAGGACCTTCGTGCGGCGGCAATGCAGTTATTCCGTCCGGAACTGGTGAATCGCATCACAGAGGCGGTGCAATTTCTGCCGCTTGGGCGTGCGGAATTAGCATTGATTCTGGACCAAATACTCGCGGAAAAGACGGCAGCATTTCAATCCGCACAGGGCATTACATTGACCTTAGAAGACGAGGCGAAGGATTTCATCCTCGGCCGCGATTTTGACCCCCGCATGGGGGCGCGTCCGCTGGAGCGGGCCGTGGATCAGTTGGTGGTGCAACCGCTGGTCGATGCCGTATTCTCCAAACAGGTCGGTAGAGGGGGAATACGCATCACTGCGAAGGGCGGTAAACTAACTTTCGTATCATAATAGGAGGGGACAAGAATGCAGTTAATCATGACCCACATGAGCGGACCTCGCGATGGCGAGGCCATGATGATCGAAGCGGCGGGCGCGCCACCCGAAGTCACTTTTGGGCGGCAGTCAACGTGCACGGTTTCCTTGCCGGACGATCCCGACGTATCGCGCCGACATGCCCGTCTCATCTGGCGGGACATGAGTTGGTGGCTGGAGGACTTGGGCAGCAAGAACGGAACGTTCGTGAACGAATTCGCAAAGCAGCAAAAGGTCACGGGGGCTATCAAGATAGAGGCGGGATTTGTCTTCAGGATGGGACTAAGCCGCTTTCGCATCGAGTCACCAGAAGCATTAGAGAGCGCCCGGATGTTGAAGGCAGAACAGGCCGGATGAAACCAGGTATCCCGTAAGACCAGCCGATTCCGTAAACAGGCGCACCTACATCGCTTGGGCAGACCTCATCTGGGTCTTGGAGGAAACCCGTCGGTTGCGATTGAAGGAGTCTCGCGTCGAGATAGATCGTCTCGGACCAAGGGGCATATTTCCAGAAAGGGCCAAACCAAGTGCGTGCCCGAGGTGTGGTCCACACAGGACACTGGCTGATTTAACTGATGCGTCGGCCAACAGCCTGACCGGGTCCGGCGAATCCTTGTCGCTTCAGTCGCGGCGTGGTTAGCGGCAAAACGCGGTTTCGGCGCTGCTGCTTCGGCTTTTGTTGGCCTCCGCAGCCCGCCGATTTGCCCTATCATAGCGGGTTGGTATTGCACAATAGTCCCCGCAGCATACCGGCTTAAGAAGTCTGCCCGCCTGCGACCCTCTCTCAATCCACTGGGAACTTATGAAGTCACACGGCAGTGAAGCAATCGTGGTTCTACAAGGGTACCCTGGTGCGAATTCAAACTATCCGACCCTCATCCCGGCATTCTGCCAGAAAAAAATAAAGGCCCGCTGCCCGTGTCCAAATCATCCCGGCTTAAGCTTAATGCATGGCCAACCAACAGCGATCTGTCACCTACGCGGTGAACCTTCTACCTATTCGTCGCAGAACACGCCACCCCTAACGTCCGTTGGGAAGTTCTCGCTTCGCTACTACTGCATCACCATTTTGCTGTCGCTTGACTGCCAACAAGCGGACGAAGTCTACGTGTTGCATGCAGAATCACCGAACGGCGTCTGGTGAATTGTATTCCAGCCAAGTGTGACCGATTTTTCAGACATCGTCTGAAAAATTGAAGTCAGCCGTTGCGCACTGCCCGTTGTCAAAAATTTGCGGATGGAGGTCAAAAGCTTGGCCAGCCGCACGGACCCGGCTCCTGCCTGGTGCTTCCTGGAGGGCTGCTCGCGGTTCAATGAACCGAAATGAGGGACAAGTTGATCGACAATCGACTATCATGGTGAACGCTGGCGCCAATCGTTTGGGCCTTTGCGATTTGGCAGACAGTGTCTGCCGAATTTGGCGAATCTCGGTTCCGCATTGATCGTTGCCAGCGCGATCAGGACAGGCGTATGGGTTTGATGTGAGCGATCAGGCCACGATCAAAGTCAGCTTTTCGTTCTACCCCGCCGACGTTCGGGCGCTGAACGCTTGTGTGGCCGGGCTGTGCAGAGCAGGGCTGCCTGTGCGCGGCGGCACGGTGGTGCGTGCATTGCTCCATTTCACGTCAGTGAATGAGATGTTTGCCCATGCGGTGCTGCTAGCCAAGGCCTACGAAAAGAACGCTGGCCCACGCGAGACCGATTACGTGGCCGGTCATCCGACGGTCGATTTGCCGCCCGATTTGGTAAAAAAGCTCGACGGCGTCGTAACCGAATTAGCCGCGAAAGAGATCCCTGCCAACCGGGCGTTCGTGGTGCGGGCCGTGCTCAGGGCCGCACCCGAAACGGAGACCTTGGCGCCGGCCGTGAGGAAGTACCTTAAGGCGTTCCCTCCAAGACCGCGTGGATGGGCTGCCCGCAAGGCTCGGCCAAGCCGGAAGCCGTGACACCAGGGCAAAGTCGCGGATGGAATCAGTAGTTGTCCCGGGCGATTTTCGGTCCCCGGCGACCCGGCGGCAGCGGTGCCGGGACCGGAAGTGCGACCGCGGAGGGCCCAGGAAAGCTCGGAGCGGTCGCCGTCGGGCGATGGGGCGTCTCTGTCCGGAGGCGGGTCTGCTCCCGCAAGATCTCGGCTTGCGCAAAGGTCCGGCGGCAAAAAGCGCCCACGCCGGCGGGCGAGATCTTCACTCCTTGCCTGGTCAGGGCCGCTGCGATCTGTTCATAGCTCGCGGCCTTCGCCCGCCAGATGAGCAATACCTCCCGGAAGGGCGCCAGCTTCCCGCGAGCGTGTTCCGCGGGCTCATAGCGCTTGGCTTCGTCCATCAAGCGGGCGTGCAGGTCGGCATGGTCCATTAGCGGTGTATGTTACTATCATATGGGTTTGAGTAAAGCACGAAGTAATGCCAAGAGCAGCAACAAGGTCGTCGTTTGGTGGCGGAGTGGTCTCGGTGAAGCCGGACCGTTCTAACGGACGTTAGGGGTGGCGTGTGCACGCTTGTATAGGTAGAAGGTGGCGGCGGATGCCGCTCATTCAATTGGGGATTTGATCTCGTCTTGGTCATAGACGGTCGGTGGCGGAAGGGTCACCCGGGACTTGTTTGAGGCATTTATTGACATGTGATCAGCAATTATTACTCGCGTTCGTATGGGTAAATGGTATGGGGATGACATGGTCAGATTCGATGAACCCTGTTTCGTGATGCTAGGTGCGTTCGGGTATTACCGCGGTTACATGGTCATAAGTGACCATCTGACGCAGAGGGGTCAGTCGGGAATAGCTTGCCGAGCATGAATCGACTGAATCGAGAGCAGACCCCGTGGACTGGCGCCGTGGCGCCGGCGGCGCGGTTTTGCGGGACGGACAGTGTCGCCGACCTGCTCAAGGACTGCGCCCGGATGGGGCTCCTGGACGAGTTGCGCGCCACCCTAGGGCTGGAGGCCAGGCCCGACCAGCGTGCGGCCCTGCGCGCGGTGCGCGATCTGGTCTATGAGCTGGCCGGGGCCAGGAACCGCGATCTAGCAGTGGACGTGCTGATTCATGCCACGGGGATCGCCGAGTTCGACCAGTTGAGCCTGCGGGACTACGCCCGCAAGCACGGGCTTTCCCACGAGGGATTCCGGAAGCAAGTCGCGGCCATGCAGCAGCGCTTGAACCTGCCCCGCCGAGCCATCCAGCAATCCGATGCGAACTGACGTGCAGCAACTCGTGGCGGAATTGCCCGGCAGCGGGATCGCCCACGCCGACCGGCTTGGTCTGGAGTTGGCCCCACATCTTGACCAAGTGGAATGGCGCGGTCTTGTGACCCACCTTGCTCGCCTGACCCGCACGACCACCGGGGCGAGGCAAACCCTGACCGCCTGGCTGGGTGACGCGCTCGCCTACGGCGAAGTCCGCTACCGCGGCCGGATTGTCACCTGCGCCGGCGAGGCCGGCCTCGAGCCGGGCACGTTGCGCAACGCCAAGATGGTCTGCTCCCGCATCCCTGTGTCATGTCGCCATGACGCTTTGAGCTGGTCCCATCACTGCGAGGTAGGACTCGCCTTTGCTGATCCTGCCGAGATCGAGGACTGGCTGACGCTGGCGGAACGGGAGAAACTATCGACTGCCGGACTCCGCAAACGCATTCGGACGCATATTGCCGGCCGGCGCCAGAACCAGGGTCCTGCGGTTCTCTCCGGATCGGTGGAAGCCTTTGAACTGCTGCGGGAGCTGCGGGCTGCATGCCGCACGCTCGATCAACGCCGCGACGTCTGGCGGAGATGGCCGCCCAACACCGCCCAAATGGCGCTGCAGGAGGCGAAGTCGTTGGCGGATTTTATCGACCGCCTTCGGGCTTGCGCCCTCGGAAGCTCGTCCGCTCCGCCGCGGGATATTCAGGATAATTAGTGGCGCCGGGCCGGCCGGCGACCCGGCGATCAGCCGCGAGCCGGTACCTTAAGTTTGGTGCGGATGTGAACCTCAACCTCGGCGCAATCGTAATAGACGAA
>CAJAKX010000385.1 GCA_903940425.1 uncultured Opitutia bacterium
GCCCTTGTCGTTGCCCTTGTTGTCGCTCTTGGCGTCCTTCCGATTGTCTTTCTGGCTATTTTTATTCTGAACTTGATGCGCGCCGGGCGGCGCCCAATTCCTCGGATACTGCTTCACGACCTCCGCGTGGTGACGGGCCGGGGAGTCGTGAAAATCCATCCGCACTGACGGTGAAGCAAACAGCACGTCAACCGAGACCCCACGCGGCGCAGGCCGCGAAACCCACGCGCCACCGTCCTGGTAATAGTACTGGTGCCGGTTGTTGCTGTAATAGAGATCGTAGCCGGGGTAATACACATAGTCGTCTTGCATCACGACGGTGGCCTCCACCGCGGGACGGGGTCCATACCCACTCCCGCCGCGCGCCTGGCCCACGTAACCGACGCATCCCGTCAGCATGCCGGCCGTTGAACCCAGGCACACGACGGCGTTGAAAATGTTCTTGGACTTTCCGTCCATCGGGAGGCGGGCATTGACCAGCCAGAGCAACACGCCGACGACGATCAGGATTGGCACGACGAAGAGGAGGGACATGGGTGACCTTTGTTTTGTGACCTTGGTTGCGGTACGACCGGATGATAGCCGGAATTCTGGCGCACTCATATGGGGTCTAACCCGGCTGAATGCGTCTCGAAGGCGGTATTCTCCCTAGCATTCGTGGTGCGACCCGCGCACCGACGTCTTAACTCCAGACATCCCCGCTTGGGCCAAGGGCGACGGGGGGCGGCGGGAGCCCGTTCGACATAGCTTCCACCGTCGCCCGTTGGGCTATGGCGGACAGGCAGGGTCGGCGACACCGCGGCTGCCTGGCGCGCACCGGTTTTCCTGTTTGCATTTTTTGAGTCACTGAGACCACCGAGGCTGAATGAGGTCACCGAGGAAGAACGGATTCCCCGGTGAGCTGCTCCGTCAGCCAGGCGCTGGGCGTGTCGCTGAGTTACCGCATGCGTGCGGCCACTGCCAAGGCGCCACGCCCGGGCGCTGGCGTCAGACGTCGTAAAAGAAGATGAGCGTGAACTCGCCGTCATCCTCGGGCAGAATTTTGTAAGAACGGCATTTCGGGTTTTTCATGCGCTCGGCCACCGTTGTCGCGACGTCGCCAGCTGCGACGTCGTGCAGAATCTCGATCTTGCATGCGGTCTTGGCGCTTTTGGAGGTGAATGTATTTTTTTTCATTGGGGTGTGGTTGGTGGTGTATTCGCGAGTTCGAGAATGTCGTCCTCCGCATACGCACCGAGGAAATTGGCGAGCGCATTTCCGGGTAGAGCGTTCACCAACTCGTCGCGATCGACCGTGCCGGCGTGTGTTTGGACGAAGAGAGCTTCATCCGCTTCCCCTCCCACTCTCCGCAGGTTTTTGATCGCCTTAATCACGGTTTCTTTAGGTTCCGTGGGGAACGCCGGGGCGATCTTTTCGGGGGTGAGGTTGCTGTTGAATGCCTCGATGAGCAAAGTCACCTTCGCATCAGAGAGCACTTCCGCTTTCTGTCGACCGAGCCACGAAATGATTTTCACTTGGGCGTTCTTTTCACCGTTGTTGGTGATCCAGATCTTTGCCAGCGCCTTGTAGTCGATCACTTTCTTGAGTACTTTTTGGATACTCTCGATATCTTGGTTGGCCTTCTCCTCCTTCTGCGCAGCGCCCTTCTGCATTCCGGCAAAAGCGCCGTCGATGGTGCCGGCGAAATAGTAACGCTCGAGATCCTGCAAAGCGGCGGCCAGAGGATATACGTCGACGGTGGAACCCGTGCCCCTGATCAGATCCGCCGCCACCGCGCGGCGCTCGGCCGTCATTTGCTGGATGATCGCCTTGATCGACTGTTCGTAGAAAAAGTTTTTCCCGACCGAGGTTCGGCTGGCGGTGAATCCGCCGGAGACCAGCGATAGCACGGTCTTGGTGGTGGCCGGCGTCATGGCGGCGGACGCGGAGCTGGCGAACACCGATCCCAATTCGGTGGTCGTGTCGAAGGTCTTTTTCGTAGATGCGAACTGCTCGACAAACAGTGCGTACTGCTGATCGATCTCGAGCATGCCTAGATCGATGATGCCGTCGCGAATCTCCTTCTGCTTGGCGGCATTGGCCGGGTTGTGGTATTCCGTGATCAGGGTCACGACGTTGGTGCCCGGGCCCTTCTTGAGTTGAACGAGGATTTCTTGTGGTCGTGCGCTGCGCGCGGGACGGCCAGTGAAAGAGCTGACGCAACCGGTCGTAAGCATGAGCAAGGGCCCGAGCAGGAAGCAGGATATGCGGTGAATACCCAAATGGCAGCCGGAGTGATTCATAATAATGTGACGTTTTTGGGGGAGAAGTGGCGGATGGCATTCAGGGTGCCGGCATTGTCCTGGGTGGATGCGGACGTTTCATCGCCTCGCCAAAGACAAGGCAGCAAAAGGTCAGGAACAGAAGCATGCTGGCTCCCAGATACCCGGCCGCCAATCGCTGCACCGCCAAGCGGAGGTCGTCCTCTTTGAACAGCCGGTCCAGGTGAGGCAGCGTGAAACCCTCGATCAGATCGCCCTTTGAAGGCCGCCCATCGGGATTCTCCCGGATGGCTTTCAGTGCCTCGTCCGTATAGCTGTCCTGGCCATTGCCGACAACGACCCGCACCTTTTCTCCGACCGAGGATCCCTGTGCTCCAGGCGCGGGTTGCTTTTCGTAGATGTAGATGTAACTCGGCATCAAGCGCAGAATGTAAATGCCGGTTGCGGCCAGGGCCAGGGTCCCAAAGATCAACGTCGCCAGCATCACCGGTTTTTCTGACGCCGGCTGGAAGTAGCTCCACAAGGCATACGTGAGGACCAACGTCGCCGCCAAAAGGACGATGGTGAAATAGCCGTAGCTTGATCCCGGGAATCCATAGTTCGAACCCGGAGGTGCGACCACATCGACAAACGGGAGAAACGAGGTGGTGACGCCAACCGCGCCAAAAATATAGCCGCAGATGCTGTTGAACTTCCGAATGTATTGCGTGAAGGTGGGCATGGGAAGGGGGTCCGGCTCGCTCCGCTCAGGGAGACCCGGGATCGAGAGTACGGGTTAGGATGCTGTCTACGCTGACCATAACCTTGTCGGTGGATGTCTTGAATCCAGGTTTGGAGATCTCCACGAGATTAACGCCGATCCCAACGAAGGTTCCGCTGCCGTTGATTACCGTCCATGTTCCGCCGTACAAGGGTTTCCATCTGCAGGTGCAGCCATCGGGCCGGGCCACCACCGTCAGCCAGGCCAGCTTGGCGTCACGCCTGAATGCATCCAAGGCCGTTCTGATTTGCTGGTCCGCCTGCTCTTTGGGCAGCGTGCCTGCGGCCAGCAGCGTCCGGGTAGTCTGCGCGCTATTTTGCAGGTCGGTCATTGCCTTCTGCACCGCCAGGATGCCGGCGTTTCTGGTGTCCCTGTCCACGGGGAAGGAACTGATGCGCTCCAGCAGCTGATCAGGAGACGGCGTTGCCGGATCGGTCACAATGCCGGTCCCTTGAGATCGGCCGGACGAAGCACCTCCGACGAGGAGGGCGAAGCAGGCGAGGCACAGGGCTGCCAGCCTGCCATGGGAGATACAGGGAGTTTTCATGGTGGGGATGGTTTGAGGGAGGAAGTCCAAACGGGTCAGGGTGAAACAATGGTGGCAGACTTGGCGGGATCGGCGGCGGGGGAGACATTCGGATCCGTCAGCTCCCGTTGCCCTTCTCTGATATCGCGACGAGTGACCTCGAAATACTCCCGGATGATGGTTTCCGTCGCGTGAGAAAATTGCCGCGCTTTGACGCAGAGGAGGAGCAGCGGGATCCAGAAAACAAAAAACAGGATGTACGACGCCTTGAAAAAGGCGCCATCCACGCCCTGCGGTTTTCCTTCGGACATGAACGGATCGGTGCGCTGATACGACCCGCGATCCAATCCGAACACGAACAAAACGACGATGACCGGGAACAGGAAA
>CAJAKX010000386.1 GCA_903940425.1 uncultured Opitutia bacterium
GGACGGAGCTTGGCACAGGCGATGCAAAGAATCCGATACAAACGACCCTCTCATGGATATTCCCCGTCCCAACGCGGCCAAGGAAAAGCGCAAAAAGCGCATCATTATCGCCAGCATCATCGCGGTCGCCCTGATCGGCGTGACGTTTGCCCTTTCGCGCCTCAAGCCCGCCGCGCCCACGATCGATCACAACCTGGTATGGATCGGCACTGTGGCGCGCGGCCCGATGGTCCGGCAGGTGCGCGGTCTGGGCACGCTCGTGCCGGAGGAGATCCGCTGGATTGCCGCGCGCACCGATGGCCGGGTCGATCACATCGTGCTGCGGCCGGGTGCCGTCGTCACGCCGGACAGCGTGATCCTGATGCTCAGCAATCCCAGCGTGGTGGAGGCCGCCACCAGCGCGGATTCGCAGCTCAAGTCGGCCGAGGCCGAGCTCGCGAATTACAAGATGACGCTTCAGAAAGGCGTGCTTGACGCCGAGGCCGCTCTGGCCCGCGCCAAGTCCGAATTCGAAACCACCCGGCTCCAGGCCGAGGTCAACGACGAGCTGTTCAAGGACGGTCTCGTCTCCGCCTTGGAACTGCGCCGCTCGAAGGTCGCGGCGGAGGACGCGAGCACGCAGTACACCATCGAGCAAAAACGCTATGCTTTCACCAACGAATCGATCGCGCCGCAGCTCGCCGTCAAGGAAGCGGAGGTTGATCGCATCCGGGCCCAGGCGAAACTCCGCCGCGATGAGGCCGATGCCCTTTCTGTCCGCGCCGGCATGCCGGGCGTGCTGCAGGTGCTGCCCGTCGAGGTCGGCGCCCAAGTGCAGCCCGGCGCCAATCTGGCCCGCGTGGCCGACCCCACGCGCCTGAAGGCCGAGGTGCGCATCGCGGAAACGCAGGCCAAGGACATTCAAATCGGCCAGCTCGCGTCCATCGACACCCGCAACGGCCTCGTCGCCGGCCACGTCTCCCGCGTCGATCCCTCCGTACAGAATGGCACGGTCACGGTGGACGTCTCGCTCGAAGGCGAGCTGCCCAAGGGCGCCCGGCCCGACCTCAGCGTCGACGGCACCATCGAACTCGAACGCCTGGACGACGTGATCTTCGTCGGCCGTCCGGCCTTCGGCCAGGAACGCAGCACCGTGGGCATCTTCAAGCTTGATGCCGACGGCGGTTATGCGGAGCGCATCCAGGTGCAGCTTGGCCGGAGTTCCGTCAACACCATCGAGATCGTCCGCGGTCTCCAGCCCGGCGACCGGGTCATCCTCTCCGACATGACCCAATGGGACGCCAACGAGCGCGTCCGCCTGAATTAGCCATCAGCGATAAGCGGTAAGCCTTAAGCCATAAACTCTGAGCTGCCCGCTGAACGCACTGAAAGCATCAAATCCCCCTCCAACCACCCGAATCCCATCACCGCATATAGCGTACAGCCTATCGCTTACTGCTTATTGCTTACCGCTTCATCCATATGAACACCGAAACGAACGGCCAGTCCCTCATCAAACTCGACGGCGTGACCAAGGTTTTTCTGACTGACGAAGTCGAGACCCACGCCCTCTCCGGCATTCACCTTGAGATTCTCAAGGGCGAATACGTCTCGATCGCCGGCCCCTCCGGCTGCGGCAAGTCCACGCTCCTGTCCATCCTCGGCCTCCTCGACACGCCGACCGAGGGCGAATACCGCCTCAACAGCCGTCCCGTGCAGGGCCTCTCGCTCGCCGAGCGGGCGCGCATCCGCAACCGCGAGATCGGGTTCATTTTCCAGTCGTTCAACCTCATCGGCGACCTGACCGTCTACGAAAACGTCGATCTCCCGCTGACCTACCGCGGCATGCCCGCGAGCGAGCGCAAGCAGCGCGTCAACGAGGCGCTCGAGAAGGTCGGCATGGCCCACCGGGCCAAGCATCTTCCCTCCCAGCTCTCCGGCGGCCAGCAGCAGCGCGTCGCCGTGGCCCGCGCCCTGGCCGGTTATCCGTCCGTGCTGCTCGCCGATGAGCCCACGGGCAACCTCGACTCCAAAAACGGCGATGCGGTCATGGAACTGCTGGCCAATTTGCACAAGAGCGGGTCCACGATCGTGATGGTGACGCACGACCACCGCTTCGCGCGGCATGCCGTGCGTTCCGTGCACCTCTTCGACGGCCGGGTCGTCGAGGAAAGCGCCATTACCAAGGAGGCGGAGACCTCGCTCTGATCAAGCGGTAAGCTTCAAGCGATAAGCCGTAAGTTGCGCAAGTGCCCGTCCGCTCCGGGCCAGCTTAAAGCTTACCGCTTTCAGCTCAGGGTTTTCCTTTTTCCATGAACAATCTCCGCTTCGCCTTCCGCCTGCTCGCCAAATCGCCCGGCTTCACCGCGATCGTGGTGCTGACGCTCGCCCTGGGCATCGGGGCGAACACCGCGATCTTCAGCCTCGTCAACATGACGTTCCTGCGCACCCTGCCCTACCCGGAGCCGGACCGCCTCGTCCACCTGTCCGAGACGGGCGATTCGAACGTCGCCTACCCGAATTTCGAGGACTGGTACGCGGGACAGGACGTGTTCAGCGCGCTCGCGATCTATCGCACCGATGGCCGCAAGCTCAAGACGCCCGACAGCGCCGAGCAGATCGCGATCGCGCAGGTTTCCGCGGACTTCTTCCCCGCGGTCGGCGTGCATGCCGCCCAGGGCCGCGATCTCACCGCCGACGACGACCGCGCCGGGGCCGCACCGGTCGTGTGGCTGACGCACGCGGCCTGGCAGCGCTTCTTCGCGGGCGATCCGAAGATCGTCGGACAGACCGTGCTGCTAGATGGCGCGCCGACCAGCGTGGCCGGCATCCTGCCGTCCAGTTTTCGCTTTCACCGCAGCGCCGACCTCTTCGTGCCGCTCGGCCCGTTCCTCGACCAGTTGTTCATGCGGGAACGCGGGAACCGCAATGGCACGTACGTCATCGGCCGCCTCAAGCCTGGCGTCACTTTCGAGGCCGCCCGCGCGCAGATGACCGCCATCGGCCGGCGCTTGGAACAGGCTTATCCGAAGATCAACGCCGGCCGAGGCATCTTCCTGCAGCCGCTGCGCGAGCGCCTCGCCGGTTATGCGCAGACCAACCTCCTGCTCCTGCTGGGCGCGGTCGGCATGGTCTTGCTGATCGCCTGCGTCAATGTCGCGAACATGCTTCTCGCGCGCTCATTCGGCCGCGCCCGTGAGATGGCGATCCGCACGGCGCTCGGCGCGACGCGCCACGATCTCGTCCGGCAGCTCCTCGCCGAGAGCCTGATGCTCGCCGCCGCGGGTGGCGTGGTCGGCGCGATCGTCGGGGCGTGGGGCTACGATATTGTCAGCCGCCTGGTGCCGTGGGAAATGCGCGCGCTGACGGAGGGAACGGCCGGCATCGACCGCGGCGTGTTGCTGTTCATCGCCGGCCTCAC
>CAJAKX010000387.1 GCA_903940425.1 uncultured Opitutia bacterium
GGTGCCGATGGCGGCGGCCGAGATGGAGCGCTACAAAGACTTCATGACGGCCTCCTGGTCGGTGATCGAGAAGACGCTGTACGTGCGCGGGCTGGTGTTCACCGATGGCACCGGCCAGTTTCCCGATTCGGTCGATCGGGCCTTCGACAACATGCTGGTGCTGCACCAGCGGGACGATTGGGAACCGGGCGCCTCGAAGCGCGTGGAACTGACGGACGAGAACCTGAAGGCGATCTTTGAAGAAAAGGAGCAGGCTGAGCGCGAGGTGGCGCAACTGCCGAAGATCTTGCAACTGGAGCAGTCGCAGCTGCCCGCCGAGCTGCGGGCCTCGTTGGAGACGATGCTGGATCTGTACCAACGCTATGTGCAGGGCTACAAGCGTTGCACGGTCGCGTGCTTCACGATCAAGAAGGCGGAGCAGAGCCGCGCCACGGCGGATATCGCCGCCGCCGAACGGGCCGCCGGCCAGCTCGCCGCCTACCGCCAGGAAACCGCCAGCCGGTTGAAGGGTATCCGCATACCGCATTACGTCCACCGGCTCTTCGCTTTGGGCCCGCTGGATCGACTCACGACAGATATCCATAAGAAAGTGGCCGTGATTCAAGCGATCGGAACTCCCGCTGCCAATCGGACCTGAAGGCCTTTCGCTAATTAGGAAAAAGGCTCCATATGGACCGACACACATCATTTCCGGTGGTCCTGGCTGCGGCTGGGGCAGAGCAATCCGACCAGCCGGACTTTGCGATTCGCGGATTTGAGATCTGCAGCAACGACCGGTTTCAAACCGCCATGTGGCGATGGAATGCGCTCGAGCGGTCGTTCCGCATGATGGAGGATCTCAAGTTCAACACCTTGATCTTCCACCAGAACACCCTCACCGACTGGGTGGTCCTGCCGCGAGCCTACTTCCCCACCAAGATGATGCACGCGCGCTGGCCCGTGCGCCTGGCCCAGGTTGAGAACGGCAAAAGCCACATTAGCGAGGTGGCTAAACGGGCGGCAGATAAAGGCATCCGCTTCTTCCTCGAGGTGAAGGAAATGTCCTATCCGGAGGAGCTCGTGGAGCTCCATCCCGAACTGATGGTAACGAAGGGCGTGGTCTGCCCCACGCATCCCTTCTGGTGGGAGTTCATGCGGGCAAAATATCAGGAATTGGTGGAAGAGATTCCGGACATTGGCGGGGTGCTGGTGAGCCCGGGCACGCGCGAGAGCAAGCTCTCCCTGTCGGTGCACAATTGCACCTGCGATCGCTGCCGGTCCTACGATCCCTCCGTCTGGTATAAGAATATTCTTCAGTCGATGTACGAGCCACTGCAGGCCAAGGGGAAGCTGCTGGTCGTTCGGGACTTTGCCTACAGCCGCACTGAACAGAACCTCATCTTGGATGCGTGTTCCAGCGTCTCCAAGGATATCGCGGTGGCCCTGAAGAACACGCCGCATGACTTTTATCCGCCGTTTCCGGACAACCCCCGGATTGGCCACATGCATGGCCATCCCCAGTGGGTGGAATTCGACACCTGGTGCCAATATTCCGGGATGGGGTTTTTCCCCGTCAGCGTCGTGGAGGACATGCAGCGGCGCCTCCGGTACAGCCGGAAGAACGGGGTCACGGGCGTGATGTTCCGGACAGACTTGGAGTTCATCTCCGATGCGAGCGACTTCAACAGTTTGAACCTGGTCAACGTGTTCGGCGCGGGGATGCTCTCCCACA
>CAJAKX010000388.1 GCA_903940425.1 uncultured Opitutia bacterium
CCCTGCGACCGCGTCGACCTGCGCCTGCGCGACCGCGTCGGCGCCGAACTGCCGGTAAAAGCCGACGCCGGCTGCCGCACCACCGTCTTTGACAACCGCGCCCAGACGGGAGCGGAGTATGTGTCACGGCTGCTGGCGCTCGGCGCACGCGCCTTCCGCGTGGAGTTTCTCAACGAAACGCCCGAAGAACTGGTGCGCACCGTGCAGCGCTACCAGCAGCTTCTGCGCGGGGAGATCACCGGCGCCGGGCTCTGGCGCGAATTCACGCTCATCAATCAACTGGGCGTGACCCGCGGCCAGATGGAGGCCCCGCCGCAGGTCATCCAGAAGAAGGCGTGACGCCCGGCAGGAGAAAGTGAAAATCGCTGCCCGGGCCCGGCCCGCTGGCACAGGCGATGGAGCCGCCGTGCGCCACCACGATCTCGCGGGCGATGGCCAGCCCGAGGCCCGCACCCTTCTTGGTCTGCCCCGGGACGCGGTAGAACTTCTCGAACACATGAGGCAGGCTCTCCGGCGGAATACCCGGTCCGTGGTCGCGTACGCCGAACTTCACAAAGCCGTCGGGAGCCGGCCCGGCGTAGAGGGTGATCGCACTGCCCTCGGGCGAATACTTGCTGGCATTGGTGAGCAGGTTGATGAACACATGCCGGATGCGGTCACGATCGACCGGCACGGTGTCGACTCCTGCGGCGTTGTTCACCACAATGCGCTGGCCCGCCGCCTCAATGAGCGGCCTGATTTCCCCGGTCATGGCGGCGAGCAATCCGTCCACGCGCTCCGGAGTGCGGTTCAAGGCCGTGGCTCCGCCCTCCAGCCGGCTCAAATCGAGCAGATCGTTGAGGATGCGCAGCAGGCGGTCGGTGTCATCGCGCGCGGTTTCCAGCAGCTCGCGCTGTGCGGAGGTGAGCTGGCCGAGGTTTTGCTCCAGCAGCAGGTAGACCGCCATGCGCAGACCCGTCAGCGGCGTCTTGAGTTCGTGGCTCACCGTGCCGACCAGATTGTTTTTGGCGTCGTCCAGCAGGCGGAACTTCGTGACATCCTGCAGCAGAATGGCCGCCCCGCCGAAGCCGGTGAGCGCGTCGCCCACGGCGAGGATGCGCGGCAGGTAGTGCCGATCCTCGGGTCCGACGCGCAAGGTGACGACATGGTCGTAGCCCGCGGGCAGGTAATGGTTGCCCGAGGCCAGCACCTCGGCCAGCGGCTGGCGCAAGGGCACCGGAAACCCGCCGGCAAACTCGGGCGCGACCGCCAGCATCTCTGCGGCGGGATTCTTCAGTTCGACGTCGCCGTTTTTCGAGACCACGAACACCGGATCGGGCGTCGAGGTCAGCGTGGCCTCCATGGTGCGCTGGGCACGCAGCACCTTCGCCGTCGTTGCTTCCCGGAAGGCACGCAGCTTGCCGGCCATCGTGTTGAACGCGCGCGCGAGTTCGCCCAGCTCGTCGCGTGAAAGCACCGGCACCGGGCGGTCCAGGACGCCATCCCCCAGCGCCACGGCCGACGCGGTGAGCGCCTTGATGGGGCGCAGAAGCGAACGGCTGAGCCGGTAGGAAAGATAGAGCGAGAGCAGGATCGCCGCCGCCATCGCCCCCATGAGGAGCTTGATGGTCATGCGGGTGGTCTGTCCGGCACGGGCCAGCTCGGCCTGCAAGGCTGCATAATCGTGCTGGGCCAGGGCCTCGAGCGCCCGGAGCGTGGTGAACAGCGCCGTCTCGGTTTCTCGCAACGCAGCCAGTGGCGAAAGCGTGCCCTCGCGCAAGAACGCCTCATCGGTTTTCACCTGCGCCAGGAAGGCTTCGTCAACCGCCTCGACGGGCCGGGCGCGGGGCGTGCCCGCCGCCGTCATCGACTGTTCATGCAAAGTGCGTTCAAAGCGGGCACGCCGCGCAGAAAACCGTTCCCGGGCCGCCAGAACATCGCCGCCCTGCGCCTGGTAGAGCGCGCTGTTCATGAGCGTCGCCGCGTTCTTCATCGCTTCCGTGGCCAGCATCGACCGGTAATTGCCCACGAGCGTGATCTCGACCGACCGGCTCAGCTCCAGGCAGGTGAAAAGCGCATACCCACCCATGGCGATGAGCAGCAGCAGGAGCGGCAGCAAGCCGAGGGTGAGGCGCGTGCGAAGCATGTTATTTCCAGTCAGTCATCCCCTGGTGGGTCGGAACGCCCGGATGGCCGGATTCACAGCAACCCGAGTTTCTGCCGCTTGCGGTAAAGCGTGGCCGGGTCGATGCCCAGCGTGCGGGCGGCCTCCTCGAATGTGGACGAGGTGGCGAGAATGCGCCGGATATGCTCGGCCTCCAAATTGTCGAGGGGGACGCGCGCGCCCACCTGAATCGACGAATCAGGCCGGTGGGAAAATTCCTCCGGTAGATCGGCCGGGGTGAGGATGTCGCCGCCGGCCAGGATGACGGCGCGCTCGATCACGTTGCGCAGTTCCCGCAGGTTGCCCGGCCAGGGATAGGCACGGAACGCCGCCGTGACGTCGGGGGCGAACCCCTGCACCTTTTTGCCAAGACGGCGCGCGAAGAACACGAGGTAGTTCCCGGCGAGGCGCATCAGATCGGCGGGGCGCTCGTGCAGGCCGGGCAGGGCGACGGTGATGACATTGAGCCGGTAGAAAAGATCCTCGCGGAACCGGCCGGCTTTCCTCTCCTCGGCCAGGTTGCGGTTGCTGGCGGCGATCACGCGCACGCTGGCGAGGCGCGGCCGCGCCTCGCCCACCCGCTCGTACTCGCGATCCTGCAGCAGGCGCAGGAACTTGGGCTGGATCTCGAGCGGCATCTCCCCGATCTCGTCAAGGAACAGCGTGCCGCCCTCGGCGGCGGCGACCTTGCCGAAGGTGTCCTGCACCGCGCCGGTGAACGCGCCCTTCACGTGGCCAAAGAGTTCGCTCTCCAGCAATTCCTTCGAAAGGCTCGGGCAGTTGACCGTGACAAAGGGCCGCTCGCGCTGCGCGCTGCGGCGGTGGATTTCCCGGGCCAGCACGTTCTTGCCGGTGCCACTCGGACCAAGGATGAGGATCGTCGCGGTGGTGTCGGCGGCCTTGAAGGCCATCTCGAGCACGCGCTGCACGGCGGGTTCGAGGGAGGTGAGATCAATCTCGGGCGACTCGTCGGCCAGCTGTGATTCGAGCTGCCGGACACGCTGCTCGAGCGAGCGCGTCCGGACGATCTTCTGGAGCACCTGGCGGATTTGCTCCGGGGTGAAAGGCTTCGGAATGAAATCGAAGGCGCCCCGCCGCATGGCCTCGACCGCCGTGGCTATGCTGGCAAAAGCCGTGAACATGACGACCGCAAGCCCCGGGGAGACCTGCAGCAGTTTGTCCATGACCACCAGGCCGTCCTCGGCGCCGAGTTTCACGTCGAGGAAGCATACGTCGAACCCTTCGGTTTCAACGAGCTTGAGGGCGCGGGCTCCATTGGACGCCTCCACCGCCTCATGGCCGGTGGTCTGCACGGCAATGGCGGTGGTTCGGCGGATGCTGGCTTCGTCGTCGACGATGAGGATTCGCATGGAGTTACGACACTGTCAGATAAAGGCGACTGCGGTTCCCCGCCAACCCCAAACATGGTCCCTGCCGTCTCTGATGACCCGTCTTGGTCCCCGCAGAAAATCAAGGCGGGGCCGCCTAAGGCGGCCCCGCCAAGTCCAGCTTCAACTAATCCCGACCTGCTTGCTGTCGTTGAGCAACAGCTCACAGTCCGGGAAGCGTATAAAATGACGTTCCAGCTACGCGGATGGTTTCACGGGGCCTGCAAATGCTCCTGTCAATCAGTCGGGTGACTCCGGCCCTCCGGCCATCCGCGCAGCAACAAAAGAATCGCAAAGAACAACGGGCAGTAGACTCATTCCAACGGGAAACAGTTCCATGCGAGCCACCACAGTAAAACCCGGTATTGCCCGGAACCTTGCGGGCAATGATGCATCCAATCAATGCACTTTATCTCAATGGCTATAAGCCGCTTATCCTGCCATCCCCGGATGGGAAAGAGACGGCAGACACTTGGCTTATGAGCGGCCCCATGCCTCGAACTGGTTATTAGCTGATAAAATACTCATCGACGGCGGTCTACTGGCCATGTCAATCTTGCCCGCACCGTTCGCCGTCGTGGTCGAAACGCAAGGACTCGCGTTTTGGCTCAAGTTTGCGCAAACGGTGCGCTTCGCATTCATTAACCACAACCCTTCGAGTCCATGAGCTCCCCGGGCTCTCCCGCCCCCTCTTCCCCGGCAGACAATGATCATGTCCGGAGGCCGCTCCCTGCGACCAAATTTCCCGATTTGGAGATCAAGGACGCACAGCTCATTTTCGAATCAGTCTGGGAGAGTCTCGAAGCTGAATTCGGTCTGCAAAACCTGCGCTTTCCCAAGGAGATCATTCTGCTGGGCGGCGCGCCAGGCGCCGGCAAAGGGACCAACACCGCCTTCATCCTCAAAACCCGTGGACTCACCTGCCCCCCGGTTGTGGTGAGTTCACTGCTGGACTCACCGGAAGCCCGGCGCGTCAAGGATGCCGGTTACATGGTCGGCGACCGTGAGGTCGTGGGCATTCTTTTCCGCCGCCTCCTGCAACCTGAATATCGCGACGGCTGCATCCTCGACGGTTTTCCGCGCACCCAGGTGCAGGTCGAGTGCCTGAAATTGCTCGTCGACCGCATGGAGTCGCTGTGGCGCGAGTTTTCATCGACGCCGCTCAGCATCCATTTCCGCCAGCCCACGATTCACATCATGGTGCTGTTTGTCGATGAGAACACTTCGGTGCAACGCCAGCTCAAAC
Source organism: uncultured Opitutia bacterium (assembly GCA_903940425.1). Lineage (GTDB taxonomy): Bacteria > Verrucomicrobiota > Verrucomicrobiia > Opitutales > Opitutaceae > Fen-1467. The sequence continues at coordinate 4,778 of CAJAKX010000388.1, forward strand.
GCGGCCGCGAAGTGCGTGCGCATAATGAGGAGGTGCGGCGCACCGGCATGGGTGAATTGCTGGAGGAGCGCGCCACCGACTACGATGAAAACCTCGCCCGCCGGCGTTACCGCGTGTTCAAGGAGCAGACGTGGGAGGCCCTCCAGTCGCTGCGCGACATCTTCCACTACCACTTTGTGGATGCCCAGGGGACGATCAAAGAAGTCGAGTACAACATTCTCACGGAGCTGCAGTACCAGAGCACCCTCGAGCTCGATCCGCGCACGCATGACC
>CAJAKX010000389.1 GCA_903940425.1 uncultured Opitutia bacterium
GAGCAACTGGGTGCGGAGCTTGATGGCGATCCATCCGTCGGAGTGCTCGGCAAGTGCCGGATCCAGGGCGATCTGGTTGTCCACCCGGGTGACGCCCGGGAGATTGCTCACGGTGTCCTCGGCGAGGACTTTGAGGTCTTTGTCCCCCACGATGCCGGTGAGCGTGACGACGCCGTCATTGGCTTTTACCGTCACGTGGTCCTCAAGGACGGTGCGATAATTGTACGATGCCTTGGCCGCATCTTCGATCTTGCGATCGGTGGCGGACGAGGCGAACAGGGCGATGGGCCCGGCAATGAGCACGAACAGGGCTGACAGATTTTTGATTTTCATAGGCTGAGGGTGGAAAATAGAGCGTACGCTGCCTGTGCCTCTGCCGCTATGGGGCGTTACCCTACCCGTACCGGTGGACATCGCCTCCCAGCTCAGTTGCGGCCGACTCCTGTGGATGGCGAAAACCTGATCGCGAACCGAATTCGTTGATCCGCCGGATGTGGCGGGCCAACCCGACGTGGAGAGAAGCCGATGGGGTCACCTTCAGCGAGACGAGAGCCTGCGAAACGCCCGGCTCCCGGGCCAGCTAAGTCGGTGAGATTGTTTCTTCGTCGGCACCCCCTCCCTTTTATAACATGATCTGGTTTCAATGAATTATCTGAGGCCCGGCCCGGGCCCTCCCCTATCCAAGCCGGGCATGGCTGCTTGCGCTTGCCGTGCAAGCCCGGCGCCCACCTACTGATTCTCAGGTCATGGACTTGCCGCACAAGCGCCCACCCGAGGTTGCCTGGCTTCACCAGGCCGGTGCCCGCCTGCGCACGTGGTGGCCGGCCAAGATGATCGGCACGACCCTCGGCATGACCGCCTTCTTTGTCGTCTATTTCCAGTTGCTCCGGCACCCGCTCTATCCTGTCACCACCGTGCCGCTCACCGCGGTCGACCGGCTGGTCGGTTTTTGGCCTGAGGCCCTGCCCCTCTATTTTTCGCTGTGGTTTTATGTGTCCCTGGCGCCCGCGCTGCTGATCGATCGCCGCGAGCTCGTGTCCTACGGTCTGGCCGCCGTCGGGCTCAGTGTCATCGGTTTGGGGATATTTCTCTTTTGGCCGACGGCCGTGCCGCGGGCCGGCGTTGACTGGTCGCAGCATCCCGCCTTTGCCTCTCTCAAGTCGGTCGATGCCTCGGGCAACGCCTGTCCCTCCCTGCACGTGGCTTTTGCCGTGTTTACCGCCGTCTGGGTCGAGCGCCTGTTGCGGCAGATGGGCGCCGGGCGCCTCGTTCGCGCGTTCAACTGGCTGTGGTGCCTGGGCATTCTGTATTCCACGGTCGCCATCCGCCAGCATGTCTCACTCGACGTCCTCGCCGGAGCCGTGCTCGGTGCTACCGTCGCCGTTGTGCACCTGCGATTGCTTCGCGTCTTTCCGGGAGCGCCCCAAGTTTAACAGGGGGTTCCTAACCAACCAGCTGATCCGGTCCGGGCACGACGCATTGGTAGCCCTGTTCGCGCAATCGTTCGAGCACGCGGCGGATGGCGGCAACGCGGATGGTCGCCGGCACCCGGGGCCCTTCATGGAGCAACAGGATCGCACCAGGAGCGAGGCCGCGGGTTGCCCTGGCTGCCACCGCCTCCGCATCTCCGCGCCGGCGTTCCAGTCCGCGCGCACTCCAGCCCACGCAGGTGAGTCCGCGTGTGCGGAGGGCCGGCGCCAGCCAGAGATTCTTGATCCCGGCGGGCGGGCGAAATCGCGCCGGTTTCACTCCGGCCAGGCGCAATGCCTCCAGCCCTGCGTCGAGTTCCCGTCCCACCCGTGTCGGTGAAGCGCACCAAAACATCCCGAGGGGATGCGTTTGCGTGTGGTGCGCCACTTCGTGCCCGGCGGCGGCGATCGCCCGGACGAGTCCGGGGTGGATGGCGGCGTTTTCTCCGATCACAAAAAACGTTGCGCGCGCCCCGTGTGCCGCCAGCAGTTCGAGAATGCGCGGAGTGTCTTCCGGGTCGGGGCCGTCGTCAATGGTCAGCCACACCTCCTGTCGCGCGGTCGTGAAGCGCCGGTGCATGCGCACCAAGCCCTGCGCCTGGGGTGTGAACAGGTGATAAGCCAGCAACGCGTCGGGCCCAAACCAGAGCGCCAGGGCTGTGACGGGCGCCGTCCATCCCACGAGGATGGCTGCCATTTTGCCGGCCAGATTGACGATGATCAAGAACCACACGCTGCGACTATGCTTCCCTGCTTCCGCCTGCGCAACTGCATGATTCCGCCTCAGCTCAGTATGCCCAGGAGTAACCAAGCGTAAAACCCAGCGCGTCGATCCCCGGATTGGGCTTGGTTTGTCCCCCGTTCGACATGTGCTGGTACATTATGCCCGCGCTCCATCGGATGTTTTTAACGGTGACATGCTCGATCCCGCCCCGGATGAACCAGTTCAGCGTGAAGTCCTGGCCCTGACCGCCTTTGATTCCGCGGGAATCGATCCATCCGAAGCCACCACCGGATCCGGTGAACAATGACCAGGTTCCGGTCCGGTCCCACCATTCGAGGGACGGCGAACCCGAGAGCCCCACGTAATGAGATTCAGGTCCGTTCTGGATCAAAGTGCCGATCAAGGTAAGCCGGTGGCGGACCACAATCCGGGATCCGTCCGAAAAAGCATGACCCAGAAATTCCGCGGACCGCCATGAGAGCTGCGTCGGCACCAGCCGGTAGGCGAAGGGTGTGCCGCTGCCTATTTCCCAGAGCACTCCCGATTCAACGTTCAGGGCGCTCGTTTCCCAGGGGCGTCCCGGGGCGGGCTCAGCTGCGAAGGTGGCGACACTCAGAACGGAGCCCAGCAGGGCGATCTTGATAAAGTGGTGCATGAGGGAGAGCGGCGGGCGGGGCGGAGAGAACCGGAGGGTTCGCGGACTAGCGCGAAGATTGGGTGCCGGCCGGAGGGCGTCAATAGATCGTACGACAGGGTGACCGGTCGGTTTGAAAACTGGTCTTATGCTGCCTTACTGGCTGGCGAACCAGGCCCTGCGCCCGGTCGTGAGCCGGCTCTGCTGACGTACTTTGAATTCCGCTTGCCGGAGGATCCACCAGCAGTCCGCTGGGTCATTTTCTTCTTGGCCTGCGCTCGTTCGCGGCATTCCTCTCTTCTCTCAACGCGGCATCTCCCTTCCCAGCCTCAACGCCTGACCGTATGATTCCCCATCCGCCCATCACCGCCCGCTATGCCAGCTCCGCGGAAAAGCCGGCCTTCGTCCGGCAGCTCTTTGACGACGGGGCGAAGCATTACGACGCGGTGGTGGACTGGGGGTTTTTCCATAGCGGCGGCTTTTACCGCAGATGGGCCCAAAAGCGTCACGGCCTCAAGCCCGGCATGCAACTGCTGGACGTGGCCTGCGGCACGGGACTGATGGCGGTGGCAGCCGCGCAGATTCTCGGCTCGGCCGAGAACATCACCTGCCTCGATCCCAGCGAAGGCATGCTGGCGGTCGCCCGCACCAAGCTCGCCGCGCGCTTTGTGCAGGGCCGGGCGGAGGCGCTGCCGTTCGCCGATGGTGCCTTTGATTTCCTCACCATGGGCTACGCGCTGCGCCACGTCGCCAGCCTCGAAGAAACCTTCAGCGAATTCCGTCGCGTGCTCCGGCCCGGCGGCAAGCTGCTCATCCTTGAGGTCACCAAGCCCTCCCGGCGCCTCGGCGCGTTCCTGTTCCGGCTTTATTTCGGCCGGATCTACCCGTTCCTCACGCGCCTGTTCACCCGCAGCCGCGACGCCGCCACGATGATGACCTACTTCTGGGAAACGATGGACGCCTGCGTGCCGCCCCAATCGGTGCTCGATGCGCTGCGGGCCGCCGGCTTTGTTCAGGTGGCCCGCCAGCCGCTGCTGGGGTTGTTCAGCGAATACATCGCCGTGAAAGCGTGACCCTCCCGCGCCGCCCCGGCACTTTGCCTTTGCCTTCCCCACCCCGCGTTTCCACCCTTCGCCACGACCTGACCGACTTTTCAATACCCCGCCGTATGGAAACCCGCCCGCCGCCGTCCACCCCCGTGACTCCCCCGGTTGATCTGGAGGAAAAACTTCGCCATCTGCCCGTGGATGCCCGCGCAGCCTTCCGGCGCTTCCAAGCCGGAGGCAAGGCCGCCGACCTCGACGTTGTGGTTTTCGCCATCCTCGAGGACTTCATTCCGAAAAAACCCGACCAGGCACTCGCCGGGTTGCCCGGTGACACGCCGCTGATGGATGGACTGGGCTTTGATTCACTGGCGATCACCGAAATCGTGTTCTTTGCCGAAGACCTGTTCGGTATTTCCATTGCCAACGAAGAGATTATCAAGGTTCGCACCATCGACGACCTGCGACTCTTCATTCGGCGCAAAGTCGCGGCCAAGACGGGCCACTGACCGGTTTCACCGCATGCCGCCCCTGCCCGTCATCACCGGTCTGGGTTTCATTACCAGCATTGGCAACGACAAGGCGACCGTCCTGCGCAGCCTGCGCGAACTTCGGCACGGCATTGAACCCTTTGTCTTCCTCGACAATCCCAACCTGCCCGTGAAGGTCGCGGGTACAGTCAAGAACTTCGCCTTCCCCACGCCGAACTGGCGCGACTGGCGCTGGCCGGCCGCGTATGCGATCGACCGCGAAACCGTGCGCGGACTGGCGCCGCACGGGGTGTATGCCTTCTGCGCCGTGCAGCAGGCGCTGGCCGAGGCCGGACTCCGGGCGGACGACCTGTCCGACGGCGGCACGGGCCTCTTCTGCGCCTCGGCCGGCTCGCCCTACATGCTCGGCCAGTATCTCAGCCAGATGTACGCGACGCGCGGCGAGCGCGGCAATCCCATGGGCATCGTCAGTTCCATTGCGGGCACGCTCAATTTCAACCTCGCCGCCTATTACCACATCCGCGGTGCGGTCTGCGGTTTCGTCTCCGCCTGCACCTCCTCCAGCCACGCGCTCGGCTACGCCATGGATGAAATCCGTCTCGGCCGCCAGCGGCGCATGCTCGTGGTTGGCGCCGAGGACATGAACACCGAGAGCATCCTGCCCTTCGCCAGCCTGCGCGCGCTTTCCGTCAACCCTGATCCCGACACCGCCTCGCGCCCGTTCGACCGGCGGCGCGACGGTTTTGTCGGCACCGGCGGCGCCGTGGCATTGGTGGTCGAGGAGGCCGCACTCGCGCGCCGCCGCGGCGCGCGAATCCATGCGGAGCTGATTGGCTGGGGTCAGGCGGGCGACGGCCATAGCGTGGCCGCCTCCCACCCGGAGGGCGCGGGGTTGCGCGAGGCCATGCGGCGCGCCCTGGCCGACGCGCAGGTCGCCCCGCGCGACATCGATTACGTCAACGCCCATGCCACCTCCACTCCCGCTGGCGACCGCTCCGAGGCGCTCGCCCTCCAGGCCGTGTTCAGCGGCGTCCGTCCGAAGGTGAGCAGCACCAAGGCGCTCACCGGCCATGGCCTGTCCCTCGCCGGCGCGATGGAGGCCGCCTTTTGCGCGCTCGCCATTGCCGAGGGATTCATTCCCGGCGCGGCGCATCTCGAAGAGCCGGATCCGGATTGCGCCCACCTCGACCTGCCGCGCACTTCGCTTGACGTGGCTCCTCGCCTCGTGCTCAAAAATAGCAGCGGTTTTGGCGGCAGCAACGTCTGCCATGTGCTCCGCCGCGCCCCGTGAGCCCCCATGTCCGATTCGCTTAACGCCCGCCTGAAAATTCTCATCGTTCAGACCCTTCGTCTGAAGGACGTGAAACCCGAGGAAATTCTCGATGACGAGCCGCTCTTCGGCACGTCCCGTTTTGATCTGGATTCCATCGACGCGCTTGAGCTCGTGCTCCGCCTGGAAAAGGAATTCGGCATCAAGATCGGCAGCAGTGAGGAGTCGCGCCAGGCGCTCGCCACCGTCGCCACCCTGGCCGACTTCATCCGCGGCCGGCCGCCCGGCCGCGACGCCTGACCCTCCGTCATGAGTCCAACTCTGGACTCCCTTCCGGCGGGAATCGAGGCGTGCGACTGCCTCACGCCGTTTGGCGACGCCACCGCCACGCTGGCTGAGCTGCTGGCGGGCCGGCGGGCCCTGCAGCTGTCGCCCGTGCTCGGCGCCGCCGGCGGCGACCTCGTGCCGCTGGCGCTCGTCGGGCCGATGGATGAAACCGTGCCGCCGCGCTGGCTGCCCGACCTGCGGCGCCTGGTCGAAAAGATTCCCGGCGACCGATGGGGCACGGCCCGCCGGCCGCTCATCGTCACCAGCAGCAATTACGGCGTCGGCAGCCTCTACGCGTTCACCCGCGACCGTGATCCGCGCCACCTCCGGCACGGCACGCCCTTTGCGTGCGTGGAGATGTTGCAGCGCGAATTCGGCTGGGGCGAACAGGTGAACGTAATCTCCCATGCCTGCGTGTCCGCCCATCTCGGCCTCGTGCAGGCCGCGCGGCTGCTGCACGCCGGTCTGGCCGACCGCGTGCTGGTGGTCACGTTCGATTTCGTGAGCCCGTTTGTCGCGGGCGGCTTCCACAGCCTGAAGATTCTCAACGCCAGTCTGCCGGCGCCGTATGCGGTGCGCGCCACCGGCTCGATCGGCCTCGGCGACGGCGCGGCCTTCGCCGTGCTCACGCGCGCCGCGACGCCTCTCCGCCTGGAAGTGCATGCGCTGTACAACGAGATGTATCATTTCACCGGCAACCGGCCTGATGGCGCCGGTTTCGACGTCTGCGCCGCGGCCATCGCCGGCATGATCCATGGCCGCCGCGTATGGGTGAAGGGCCACGGCACTGGCACGCTGGAGGCCGGCCGGCTCGAGGCCGAGGCGTATGCGCGCCACCTGCCCGGCGCGCCGCTCGTCTCGTGGAAGGGCAGCCTCGGGCACACGCTGGGCAGTTGCGGGCTGGTCGAACTCGCCCTGGCCCTCGCGGGCCTGCGCGCGGGCCGCATTCCCGGCACCGTCGGCGGCGCGGCCCCGTGCTGCACCGGCAGCGTGGCGCTTGAGGCCTTTGCCAGCGCCGGCTACGACGGCGCCATTCTCACCAGCAATGCCTTTGGCGGCGCCCATGCCGCCATGCTCCTGGCCCATGATTGAACGGCATATCCATTTCCTGCGCGTCGAACACCCCGCCGCCACGGAGACCGTGGACGGCGCGCGCGACCGGCTGGCCGCGAAGTTTCCCCGCGGGGCGCTGCGGCGCATGACGCATCTCGGGCTGCTCGTGGGCTCGACCCTCGACGGCCTCGCGATCGGCCTGGACGACACAGTGGTTTATGCGACCGCCTATGCGGAGACGCGCGCGCTGGAGGACTATCTGACCAGTTTCCCGGAGGCGAGCCCGCTGCTGTTCCAGACTTCGATCCATCCGAGCGCGGTGCAGCAGGTGCTCATCGGACGGCAGCAGCCGGTGCGGCGCTTTTTCCCACTGACTGGCCGGCGGCGGCTGGTCGAACAGGCGCTGCTGACCGCGCTGATCGACCCCGCGCGGCAGGTGGTGCTGCTCGGCGGTGAAGAGCGCGGCACGTGGATGCTCGACCACGGCATGGCCAGCGACCGGGCGTTTGCCTTTGCGCTCAGCCTCAAGGCGGAGCCGGCCGGCGCGATCGGCCGGGTGGCGCATGCGCCCGACGGAGCGGACCAGGAAACCGGCCCATGTCCGACCCTGCCCGATTTTGCGGAAGCGCTCGCCGGACGACGCGAAATGCACTGGCGCGGCGCCGGCGGCGGGTTCACCCTGCAGTGGTCGTGAGCACCTCCGACCCCCGTCCGCGCAATCCCGGCCCCTCGTGGGGCTTTTGGTTTCTCCAGCATGCGGACCGCTGGCTGCCGCGGTGGCTTTTCCGTGCCGGCCTGATGCTCGGCACGTGGGTGGCGCTGTCTTTCATGGGCGCGCAGCGGCGCCATTCCCGCGAGTACCTGGCGCTCGTGCTCAACCGGCCGCCGCGACTCCTCGAGGTCTGGCGGCATTTCTTCGCGTTTGCAGATTTCCTCATGGTCAAACTGCGCGTGGCGCGCGGCGTGCCGCATCACTGCCGCCTCGATCCGGCGCACGGTCCCGCGTTCGATGCGCTCGTAAACTCGGGCCGGCCGGCGCTCTTCGGCACCTTTCATTTCGGAGATTCCGACCTGCTCGGATTCCTGCTCGGCGGTCGCGGCCGGCCCCTGGCGATGATCCGCCAGCAGGTCGGCAACTCCGACGACACCCGCTGGCTTGGCCGGCTGTTCGCGCAATGGGTGTCGTTCATCTGGGTCAATGACCCGGGCAGCCTCCCCTTTGCGCTCAAGGAGGCCGTGGAGGCCGGCCACTCGCTGGCGATGCAGTGCGACCGGCTGGAATTCAGTTCGAAGGCGGAGCCGTTTCACTTCCTGGGGCGGATGCGCCTGTTCCCGTTCACCATCTACCATCTCGCGCTGCTTTTCGACCGGCCGGTGGTGTTCTGCGTGGGTGTGCCGGAATCGAACGCCGCAACCCTCGTGGTCGCCTCGCCGGTTTTCACGCCCGACAGCGCGGGCCGCGAAGCCAATCTGCGGCGCGCCCGCGTCCATTTTCAGGCGGTGCTGACGCAATTGGAGACATTGGTTCGACAGCATCCGCTGCTCTGGTTCAACTTCCTGCCGCTCAATCCGGAGCCCGGTCCGCCGACCCCGGCAACCTTGTCCTAGCGCCATGCGCGTCTGCCTCACCGCCTATAAGCTCCTGGCGTATTATCTTTCGTTCTTTTTCTTTGGAAGCGGCGGTCTGTTGCTGTGCCTGTTCTGCCTGCTCCTGGGCTGGCTGCCGGACACGCCGCGGGTCGAGCGTTTCTTTCAGCGGCTGATCCACCGGCATTTCTCCCTCTGGGTGTGGTGGCTCCGACAGACACGCCTGTTTTCCTTCACCTACGAGGGTTTCGAGCGCCTGCCGCGCAGTCGCGGTCTCGTGCTGGTGGCCAACCATCCCGGGTTGATGGACATCACCTACCTGCTCGCCCGCGTGCCCGAGGCGGTGTGCATTTTCAAGCCCGCCATCCGCCGCAATCCCGTGCTCGGTGCCGCCGCGCGCTCGGCCGGTTACCTCGCCAATGACGGCGGGATTGATCTCATCCGCGCCGCCAGCGCCACGGTGGCCGCCGGGCATACCCTCGTCATTTTCCCCGAGGGCACCCGCACCCGCGACGGCTTGCTCAATCCCCTCAAGCCGGGTTTCGCCTTGATCGCCCAGCTCGCCCGCATGCCCATCCAGACCGTGCGCATCACCTGCGACTCCGACCTCCTCATCAAAAATCGCGCCTGGTGGAAACTCCCGCGGCTGCCGGCGCATGTGACCCTGACGCTTGGGAAATGCTTCCCGCCGCCGGAAACGCACATGGCCGCCGCGACGGCGACCGAGGTGGAAATGTGGTTCCGCCGCGCTCTCATGAGTCACTCCCCGCCTTCCGCTGTTGCCGCCCCCTCGGAAGCCATCTCATGATGCCCGCTTTGGCCGTGTTCCGTCCATGAGTCCGTCGCCCACGCATCTCGTCCTTCTGCCCGCCTACAACCCCGGTCCGCGCCTGGCCGGGGTCGTGGCCGAGGTGCTGCGCTACTGGCGTCCGGTGCTTTTGGTCGTCGATGGCAGCACCGACGGCAGCCACCTGCCGGTGGTGGCGATGGCGGAACATGAGCCCGGCCTGCGCGTACTCGTGCTGCCGCGCAACGGCGGCAAAGGCGCGGCCGTGCTGGCCGGTCTGCGCGACGCGGTGGCCCAGGGCTTCACTCACGCGCTGGTCATGGATGCCGACGGCCAGCATCCGGCCGCCAGCATCGCCGGATTCATGGCGGCCTCGCAGCACCAGCCCGGGGCGATGATCCTCGGGCGCCCTATTTTTGGGCGCGACGTGCCGCCGGAGCGCCTGTATGGCCGCAAGCTCAACAACGGCCTGGTGCATTTCGAAACACTGGGGCCGGCCATCGATGATTCGCTTTTTGGTTTCCGCGTCTACCCGGCGCGGCCCTTGCTGGACGTCATGGCCCCGCGGCGCGGCGGACGACGCTACGATTTCGACACCGAGGCGGCCGTGCGCCTCTTCTGGTCCGGCATGCCGGCGGTGAACCTGGCGGCCCCGGTGCGCTATTTCAGGCCCAGCGAAGGCGGCATCTCCCATTTTCACTACGGCCGCGACAACCTCCGGCTCGCGTGGATGCACACCCGCCTGATCACCGAACTGCTCCTGCACCGGTTTCCCTCCGTGCTGCGTCGGCGCCGGCAACTGGCGCGACTGTCCGCCACGACGGTGCTGCTCCTGCTGCCTGGTCTGCTGGTGTTTGCGACGGCCACGAGCGCCGCCGAAGAACCGCCGCTCGTCTCGGCGGAGCACCGACTCGTCCTCGAACCTGTCGATCCGGCGTGGCGCGATGTGCTTGCCGGTCTCGATCAGCGCGCCACCGTGGATGCCCCGTTCGAGGAGCACCGCTGGTTCCCCTTCCGCAAGAAACCCGTCGTGCTGAAGGGCGAGGTGCGCATCGATGCCGCCCGGGGACTGAGTCTCCATTACCGGGAACCGCAGGAGCGCGTCGTCATCATCGACCGCCAAGGGATGCTGATGCGCCAGGGCGGACGCGAAACCACTCCGCCAGCTGACGCGCGCGCCGGCGCCGCCAACGAGGCGCTGCTGCACATTCTGCGCTTCGACTTCGCGTCACTGGTGGCGGACTTCGAACTCTATGGCCGCCGGGCGGACAAGGCGTGGACGCTGGCGCTGGTGCCGCGCGCCGAGGAACTCCGCCGCACGCTGGGCGCGATTATCGTCACCGGGGAGGCCGATCTCGTGCGCCGGATCGAGCTGCGCCGCTCCGCGGTGCAACGCGTCGAGATCTTCGTTGGCGATCCGCGGCCGCCGGCGCCGTTCACCGCCGAGGAGCTTCACCGGTTTTTCCGCTGACCCATGACCCCCACCCGCCGCCAGGTTTTCGGTTGGAGCGTGCTCGCTGCCGCGGCGCTCCTCGGCGCCGGGTGGCTTGCCCGGCTCGATTTCCGGGAGAAAACCTCCACCGATGTGCTGGACCTCATCCCGGCGGGCGAGCGCACCCCGGAGCTGGTCCTGGTGCGCGAACTGGCCAACACGGCCGAGGCGCGCGTGATGCTCTTCGCGCTCACGGTCGAGGGAGGCAGGAGCGCGCCGCCCGGGGCCACCCGGCGTTTTGCCGCCGCGCTGGCCGGCGACCCGGCGTTTGCAGAGGCGCTCGCCCTCGACAGCCCCACGCCGCGCGAAGCCCTTGGGCGCGAGCTGTTCGCCCAGCGCTTCACGCTGCTCTTTCCATTCTGGCTGCGCGAACAAGCGGCCGCTTACGCCACCACCGGAGGCGGAGCGGTGCCGTTCACGGACTGGCTGGCCAGCCGCGCCGCGGCGGCGCTGGGCGATTTTCTCGCCACGCCCGAGGCGCTGGCGTTTTCGGACATCGTGCCCGCCGATCCCCTGCTGCTGATGCCCGGCGTGCTCGAACGTCTCAAGGGCAGTCTGACCCTCGTGCAGCCGGCCGGCACCGGCGCCACCAGTGGTCGAACGCCCGCGCTGGTGTGGGCGCGCATCGCCGCCTCGCCGCTGCGCGACGAGGGGCAGGCGCCCGTCTTTGCGGCGATTGCCCGGGCGACCGACACGGTGCGAACCGACTTTCCGGGACTGGTCGTGGCGTACACGGGCGTCAACCGCTTCGCCGCCGCCAGCAAAGCCCGTATCCAGAGCGAAGTCTCCTGGCTCAACACGCTTTCACTCGCGGCGGTGTTCGCGGTGGCGTGGATCTTCCTGCCCGGCATGCATCGCGGGTTGCATCTCGCGCCGCCGGTGCTGCTGGCCGTGCTGGGCGCGTGGACCGCCGTCACCCTGGCCTTCGTGCAGGTGCATATTTTTGTGTTCGTGGTGGGCTCGCTTCTGACGGGCGTGGCAATCGACTACGGCTTCTACATCTACCTGCAGCCGCCGGCACATCCTAGCGAAGATTACTGGGCAAAAATCCGCCGGCTGCTTGAACCGCTCCTGGCGAGCTGCTTCACCACCGTGGCAGGTTTTGCCCTGCTGCTGGCCTCCGATCTGCCGATGATCCGGCAGCTGGGCGTGTTCGTGGGCGCGGGACTCCTCTGTGCACTGACGGCGGCGGTGGTCTATTTTTCAACGTTGCGCAATGCCTACCTTGAGGCGCGTTCCTTCCGGGGCGGACAGGCGCTGCCACCGGGTTTGCGGCGCGGGTTGCGCCGCGGGCTCGTCATTCTCTGGCTGGCAGCGCTGCCCGGCCTCACGCGGCTTGCCTGGAAAGATGACATCCGGGAGTTGGAGATTTCCACACCCGTCATCAAGCAGGAGGACGCCCGCATCCGCGCGTTGTTCGGCGACGGGGATGAGCGCACGGTCTGGCTCACCCACGGCCCCACCCTGGCCGAGGCACGCGATTCACTGGAAGTCCTCAACGCCTGGCTGCGCGCCCGGGACGGCGGAGCTGCGGAATTGGCCAGCCTGGGTGCCGTCGTGCCCACGACCGCCGACTACGTCCGGGCGATGCGTTTTGCCCGGGAGCATCCCGAGTTTGCACCCCGGCTGCGCGTGGCCCTGGAGGCGGCGGGCTTCGAGGTTGGGAACTTTGCGCCGTTTTTTGACACGTATGCGCACTTCGCCACCACTTCCATGGCGGACGGCCTCGAACCCGCGGTGGAAGCGTTGCAGGCAAAACTCACGGGGCCGCTCGCATTGCTGTTGCATCGCGACCGGTCGCTGAACTGGTTTGTCACCATCGCCCGCTGGTCCGCGCCCGTCGAACCGCCGCCGGTGGCAGCGCACAGCGTGAGTGCGAACCAGCTGCAGTCGCTGAATCGGGTGTTTACGCGCTACCGGCAGTCGGCCCTGCGACTGAGCCTCGTGGGATTGTCGATCATCGGCGCCGGCGTGTTCCTCATCTACGGCTGGCGGCGGGGTCCACGCATCTTTTCGATTCCCTGCGGCGCGTGTCTCGGGGTGTTCGGATTGTATGGCTGGATGGGGCAGCCGCTCAACATGTTTCACCTGCTCGGCGCCTTCCTCGGTGTCTGCCTCACGCACAACTATGCGATTTTCTCGGCGACCTCCGCCCACCGGGGCGAACCGCCCCCCGTCTCGGTGCGCCTCTCCGCGCTCACGACCATGGCCTCCTTCGGCGTGCTGGCCCTGAGCGGGATTCCGGTGGTGCGCGCGCTGGGCGGCACGGTGGCGCTGATGGTGCTGGCGGCGCTGCTCGTGATTGAATTCGAGCATTTCACGCCGTCCGCCGGTGCGACCGCCTCGAACCCCCGCCTCCCATGAGCCACCGGTTGCTTGAGGCCTGGATCCGCACGCTCCGCCGCCGCGGGGATACACCCGCGGTCACCGAAGCCGCATCGGGGCGGGTGGTTTCCTTTCGGGAGCTGGACGCGCGCGCTCGAGCGTGGCTCGATCTCCACGGCGAAATCGCGAAGGCTCTGCGCGGACGCGCCGTCGTGTTCGCGTCGCCGAACGGAGGGGCGTGGTTCGACGTGTTTCTTGGATTGCTGCACGCCGGCGCCGTGGCCGTGCCGCTCGACGCCGCGGAACCCGACACCGCGCAACACGCGCTCGCCACGGAACTGCGCGCCGGCTTCCGCTGGGACGGGGCCCGGCTCGTCGTCCTTCCCGCGGGGGCCCGGCGCTTCGCCAGCCCGGAGGTTTGCCTCATCAAGCTCACCTCCGGCAGCACCGGCCGGCCGAGGCCGCTCGTGTTTACGGCGGCGCAGATGCTGGCTGACGCACGCCAGGTCACCGCCACCATGGGCATCACGGAACGTGACGCCAGCTACGCGCTCATCCCGTTCGGGCACTCCTACGGTCTCGGCAACCTGACCATACCGCTGATTGCGCACGGTGTGCCCATTGTCGTCGGCTCCTCGCCGCTGCCGCAGGCTGTCGCCGCCGAATTTGCCCGCTGGCGGCCTTCTGTGCTGCCCGGTGTACCGGCGGTGTTTCGCGGGTTGGCGATGTCCGACATCGCGTCGGCGGCCTTGGCCAGCCTGCGATTGGCGGTCTCCGCGGGCGCACCGTTGCCACCCGAAGTGGCGCAGGCGTTCGCCGCCCGCTTCGGCCGCCGTATCCACGGCTTTTACGGATCGAGCGAGACCGGCGGCATTTCGTATGACCGCACGGGCGCGGCCACGCTCGCCGGACGCAGCGTGGGGGGGGCGATGCGGGGCGTGCGGTTAACGGTTTTGCCCGGCCAGCGGCTGCGGGTGTGCAGCCCGTCCGTGTTCACCTACGGTAATCGACGTCGCGCGCGCGGTCTGGGTTGCTGGACGCCGGCGGACCGGGCCGGGCTGAGGTCCAATGGCGAGGTCGTGCTGTTCGGCCGCCGCGGCACGATGGTGAAGATCGCCGGCCGCCGGGTGAATCTTGCCGAGATCGCCGCACGCTTGCAGCGCATTCCGGGCGTGCACGATGTCTGGGTTGGTGTCGGCCCGGGAGCGGAACCGGTACTCGGCGCGGCGCTGGCCACCCGCCTGAATCGGGAGGACATCCGCACGGCGCTGCGCGCAGATACGGCCCCGTGGAAGATGCCGAGACACTGGCTCCTGCTGAGCGAATTTCCCCTCACCGCTCGCGGAAAGACTGACACTGCGGCCCTGCGACAAGGGGTGTTCGGCTGACGGTCCCGCGGGTCTTCGCCGACTCATGAGAATTCGAGAGTTAAACCTTGCCCGGCCCTCTTTTGGGGTATGTTTTCTCGACATGATGCCTACCCCTGCGTTCGGTTTTTCCCGCTGTTTCCGCGCACCACTACTGGCAGTCACTACCGCTGCGTACATTGAGAGCTGAATGCCTTCCTCTGTTTCTGCCACTTTGAAATCGTCCGCTTGCCGGGTGGCGTTTGACGGATCCGCCGCCTGCGCCTCTCGCGAAGATCCGCCGGCACTGCGCGTGGCGCTGGAACGACTCGCGGGCGACGACCATGAGACGCTATTGGCGGCTACTGGCGCGGCCACGATGAGGGACGACGTGTGGCTTTTTCCCGGACGCGATCTGAGTGGCGGCTTCGGGCTGGCCCGACCTGACCTCAACCTGGAAGCGGCGACCACCGATCTCTACCGGCGCCTGTTCGCGGCGACCGAAGGCCTGCACCTCTACCGCCTCTGGAACTACGTGCCGCACATCAACGCCTGCGAGGATGGGCTTGAAAACTATCGTCGGTTCTGCCGGGCGCGCTCCCTGGCTTTCGAGGCAAGCTTCGGTAAACATTTTCAGCAGCTTCTTCCATCCAGCTCGGCGGTGGGTGCCTCCGCGGGGCCGCTGGCGGTGGCTTTTGTCGCCGGACCGGCGGCCGCCCGGCATTTCGAGAATCCCGCCCAGGTTCCTGCCTTCAATTATCCGCCCGAACACGGCCCCCGGCCGCCCAGTTTCTCGCGCGCCACCGTGGCTGCCACGGCCGGGGCCACCCAGGTGTTCATCTCCGGCACCGCCGCGATTCACGGCCACGCCACGGTGGCGCCGGGCGAATTGGCGACCCAGCTGGAGTGCACGCTCGACAACCTGCGGCTGATCGGCGAGGCGGCGGGAGTAGGCGCCTCGCTCGGCGCGGGAGGATCGTGGCAGCGGAGATTCAAGGTCTATTTGCGGCATCCGGACGATCTCCGCAAAGTGGTCGCCCGGCTCGAACGCGGTCTTTTGGGTGCGAACGATCAGGCAGTGTTTCTGCGCGCCGATATCTGCCGCGCCGAACTGGTGGTCGAAATCGAGGCTTCGCTGGTTCATCGGAACTCCCTGCCAACGAGTGAGTGATGTCTGTCGGCCCATGCCGGTAACGTATTGATCGGACTCACCTTGGCGAAGGCGGGTATTACCCCATCCGCCTATCGGCCGTCATTGCAGCCGGGACGGCAGGCCCTGCAGGCGCAAAATCATTTCGTTCTGGATGGCGCTGATGTGCTGACCGGGCGCGCTGTCCCCGGTCTTGATCGTCCTGGCGGGCAGAAAATTGTCGATCATGACGCAGTAGTCGCTGTTCACCATGATGCCGAGCAGTTCGCCGGTCTTGCTGAACACCAGGTCGCCCGCCGACGGCGTGAACTCGCCGACGAGATGTTTGATGAGCCGGTTGTCCATGCGCACATACTGCGCGGTCCGGGCGTCAAGCTTGAAGGACACCTCGCCGTAGCCCTTGCCGCCGCTGCTGACCAGCATGGCCTCGGTGAATTTGAACGGCTCCAGCGCCGTCTGGTAGACCTTGACGCCCAGGCGCGCGGCCAGATCGGCGTCCACCGGAATCACGATGATCCGCGGATCGAGCGAGAGGAACTGGAACTCGGCAACGGATGCCGTCACCGGCGGCCGGCCAAACTTCCCGGAAATCCTCGCCCAGTCGACCGGCACTTCGCTGATCGTGACCGGGAACGGCGTCTCGCCGGCGTGCACGAGGGCGTAGACGGCCTTCCCGTCGGTCACCAGCACGGTTTTGGTCTCCTTCTCGCGGGTGGTGGTCCCGAAGAGGGTTTTGCGGGAGGCGGTGAACGTGGTGGAAACGCGATTGGCGAGAAAATCATTGAACAGCACGTTGGCATTGATCGGGCGGTTCTCGCGGATCTCCTGCGCGATCTCCCCGGATTTCTCGGCGAGCCGGCCCACGCCCTCGGCAAGCTGACCGGTCTGGACGAGCGCCTTCTGCCGCTCCTGCCGCTCGGCCTCGACCTGCTGCTTCGCCTCCGCGAGGTTTTCGCGCAGCATCACCTTTTCCTGCTCGGCGACCTTCACCGCCACATTGAGGCCCTCGATGCGCTGCTGCGCCTCGGCCTGCTGCTTCTCGAACGCGGCGATCTGCTGCTGCTGGCGGCCGGCCTCCGCCTGCTTGGCCTCCAGGTCGCGCAGGATCTGCGCGAGGCGCTCCTTGGTCATGGCCGCGTCCTGCGAGGCGGCGGCGACGCGCTGGTTCAGCTCGCGGACGTTCTGCTGCGTGGCCGCCAGCGATGATTCAAGCTGGGTCCGGGCCGACTGCAGCTGGTTGAGGTTCTGCTCGCGGGCCTGCAGCTCAGCCTGCGAGGCCTGCAACTGCGCGGCGAACTGCTCGCGGGTGCTGTGCTCGTCCTCGAGCGAAAGACGCATGAGCTCGACCAGATCCTGGTCGCGCGGCGTGTTGCCGGCCACCTCCGGCACGGGCGCCTGCCGCGCATGGATCGGCTCCGCCTTTTCCCAGCGCGTGAGGGCGATGAGATTAAGGAAGAGGAAATCGATGATGATAAGCAGCAGCGTCTTGTTCATGACGCGAGCGGGGCGGACGGGCTGACGGGAACGGCAACACCCTGGGCGGCGAGAATCAGCCGCCGCTTGTAGCCACGCACGTGGCGGATTTTGACAAAGGCCACGCACACGATGCCGAAAAGATTCGAGGAGTAGGCCGCCAGCAGGTTGGGCGCGATCACCCCCAGCACCTGCAGGACGAGAGCGGCGGCCGTGCCCATCATGCCGACGTAGAGACCGCTGTCGAAAAGGTTCTCCTCGTTTTCCATGAGCCGCAGCTTGAGCAGCGGGGGCATGTCCTGGCGGTCGATCTCGCCGATTTTCAAAAGGCAGGCCAGATAAGTGGCCACCTGCAGCAGGGCGAAGAAGCCGATGGAGACGATGGTGGATGTGTCCATAGTGGTATGACTGGGGGTTGAACTGGGAGCGGCCGGCGTGGCGACATTGGCCAGCATGGGAATGACGATCTTGAAACGGTACTCCGAAAGCGGCGCGGCCTTGAGGAGAAAGGGTTCGGTGGTGATGATGATCACGAACGCGATGAGCAACGCCATGGCGCCACTCTGCACGCGCGGCAGCAGGCGGGCATCCGCCGCGCTGCGGGCGGCGCGCCGCAACGGGGCGAACAGCCAGCGGTCCAGTCCGCGCAGGATGAGGAACGCGCCGAGGAAATAGCCGAGGTATTTGGCGATGAGCGTGAGCTTCGGGTGCAGCAGGGCGAACGCCCCCGCGAAATCGAGCGGCGCCGCCATCCCGTGATTGACCGGCACCTGGCGCAGCAGGAGCTGCCGCACCGCGCCCTGCCGCTGGCCGAGCGCGAGGCGCAGGTCCCCCGCGCCGGTCTTGCCGTACAGCAGCAGGTAGCCGGCGACACTGTCGGCCGACCGGGTGAACAGCGCCGCGGCGTAAAGGAGCGGCAGCTGCTCGGGCGCGACCTGAGCCAGATGGGCAAACTCGCTCACGGTCTTGGTGTCGTTGGTGAGGCGGAGCAGTTCGCCCAGCTGGATCCAGTTGAGCCGTTTGCCGAGCGCCAGCAAATCGAGATAAAACAGCTCCAGGTCGCCGAGCTCGTGCGTGCGGACCGCCTCGTCGGCCAGGCGCTTCACCTCGCGCTGGAGCGAAGGCGAGAGATGTTCGCCCTGATACAGCAGCGCGGTGAGCAGGATGACGGCGTCGAGGGGCTGCCCGCCGGGCCGCGTGGCCGCCACGAAGCGCGTCGTGCGCGGCACGGCGCGTGTCTGCAGCACGGCCTGCACGCCGGGCGAGCGCGAGTTGGCGAGGTAGCGGCGCAGCGAGTCGCGGGCGCGTTCCGTGATGAAAAACGTGAGCACCGGCGTGCTTTCGGTGCGGCCGGTGTTCTCCTTGAGGTTGAAGAGCGGATCGAGAAAAGGATCCCAGCCCCCCCAAGCCATGAATTCCCGCTGGTGCGTGCCGAAAGCGGCCAGCGCCGCCGCCAGCCGGGCGGCCTGCGGATCGCCGACGGTCTGCGCCGCCGCCAGCACCAGTGCGGCCGGACCGGGTTTTTCCGACTCGACGAGCTGCAGGCCGAAATCCGTGAGCGAAGGCGTGTCCCGGCCCGCCTCGCGCAACAGCGCGACATTGATCGACTTCAGGTTGACGGGCAGCGACCACGCGCCCGCCAGCAGCACCATTCCGGCGAAAATGAGCGCCAGCGCCGGCGCCGCCGGCGCACCGGCCTGCTGGGAGGCGGAATGGTTCATGACGGACCCAGACATGGCGGAACTTTTGGAAGGAAACAATTTAATTGCCGAACCGGAACGCAAAAAGCACGCTTATCGCCCCCATCGACCCATGTTGCTGCGAATTGTTCATTACAACGAGCCGGTCCTGCGCAAAAAGGGGGATAAAATCACGGTATTCGATGCCGCGCTGGGCCGGCTGGCGGACGACATGGTCGCGGCATTGTATGCCGCCGCCGGCATCGGGCTGGCGGCCCAGCAGGTTGGCCGGGAGATCCAGCTCTGCATCGTCGACCTGCGGAAAGCCCAGGCCGAGTACACGTGGCAGCTCGACGGCAAGAAACCGCCCAAGGAACTCATCATGCCGCTGGTTCTCGTGAACCCCCGGGTGGCCGCCGAGCCCGAACCCACCACCTTATCCGAGGAGGGCTGCCTGTCCTTTCCCGAGATTCATGGCGACGTCACGCGCCCCGACCGGATCACCGTGGAGTACCAGGACGTGCAGGGCCATGCGCATGCGCTCACGTGCACCGGGCTGCTGTCACGCTGCGTCCAGCACGAGGTCGATCATCTCAACGGCGTCCTTTTCATCGACCGCATGGACAAGCCGACCCGCGCCCGGCTCGATCCGGCGTTGAAGGCGCTCAAGAAGCAGACCCGCGAGGCGATGAAAGCGGCGAGATGAAGCCCGTGCTTTCCCATGCGGGATCTTGGAGGAAGGTCGCTCTCGTCCGCCATAGCCCTGGCGATGGCGGATGCGACCGACGGATTGATCGCCCGCCCTTCGGCAAGCTCGGGGCCCTGAGCAGGTCGAACGGGCAAGCGGGCTGCCTGCACGCAGACAGAGGTGGAAAAACCCCATGAGTCAGACATCCGACGGCATGAACTACGCTCCCCGGGGCAAGCCCAGCCCCGTGGTGAAGCCGGGCGAATTCATTTTCGCAGCGGCGCACCTCGACCACGGCCACATCTACGGACAATGCAACGGCCTGCTCGAGGCCGGCGGCGAGCTGGCCTGGGTTTACGATCCCGACCCGGGAAAAGTCCGGGCCTTTCGCGCCAAGTTTCCGCAGGCCCGGGCGGCCCGCGCCCTCGACGAGATTCTCGCTGACAAAAATGTGCATCTGGTCGCGGCCGCCGCCGTGCCCTGCGACCGCGGCCCCCTCGGCTGCCGGGTGATGGAGGCGGGCAAGGACTATTTCACCGACAAGACGCCTTTCACCACGCTCGATCAGCTCAACCAAGCCAGAGCCGTCGGCGCCCGCACCGGACGCAGATACATGGTCTACTACAGCGAGCGCCTGCACGTGGAGTGCGCCGTCCACGCCGGGGACCTCGTGCATGGCGGCGCCATTGGCCGCGTGATCCAGGTCATCGGCCTCGGCCCACACCGGCTGAGCAAGGCGGCGCGCCCCGCCTGGTTTTTTGAGCGGGCCAAGTACGGCGGCATCCTCTGCGACATCGGCAGCCACCAATTCGAACAATTCCTGTATTACAGCGGCGCGACCGATGCCACCGTCACCAGTGCCGCCGTCGGCAACTTCGCCAATCCCGACACGCCGGAGCTGGAGGATTTCGGCGAAGCCTGCCTCCTCGGCAACAACGGCGCCACGAACTACACCCGGGTCGACTGGTTCACGCCCGACGGCCTCAGCACCTGGGGGGACGGCCGCACGATCATTCTCGGCACCAAGGGCTACATCGAGCTGCGCAAATACGTGAACGTCGGCACGGACCGGCAGGGCGACAACCTCATCCTCGTCGATGGGCAGGGTGAGCACTTCCTCAACGTCGCGGGCAAGGTCGGCTTTCGTTTCTTCGGCGAACTCATTCTCGACTGCCTCAACCGCACCGAGCGGGCCATGACGCAGGCCCACGCCTTCAAGGCCGCCGAACTCTGCCTGCGCGCACAGCAGGCCGCGCGGCGCCTCGCGTAATCAGCACCAATCCCCCGACTCCCATGTCCCGCTCCATCTCCACCCGCACCGGTGACGACGGCACGACCAGCCTCCTCTACGGACAGCGCGTGCCCAAGGACCACCCGCAGATCGAGGCCGTCGGCAGCGTCGACGAGTTCAACGCCGCGCTCGGGCTGGCCCGGTCCACCGGCCCCGACGCCAACCGCAAAGCCGAGCTCGAGCGCATCCAGCTGGATCTCGTCGCGCTCATGGGCGAGATCGCCTGCGCCGAGTCCGACGCCGGGCGCTATGCGGCATCCAAATTCACCAGGATCGGCGAGGCTGAACTCGCCCGCGTCGACGCCGCCGTGGCCGCCATCGAGGCAAAAAAAATCAAGTCCGCCGGCTGGGCCACGCCCGGGGCCAACCAGCACGCCGCTGCGCTCGACCTGGCGCGGGCCGGCGCGCGCCGGGCGGAGCGCCGGCTCGTCGTGCTGCCGCGTCAGGGCAAAACCGTGCGCCCCCTGCTCCTGCAGTATCTAAACCGCGTTTCCGACCTGCTCTGGCTCATGGCTCGCGAGGCGGAGACGAAATCCTGAACGGGGTTGCAGGAACGCGCGGCGGCCTCATTCGGCCTCGACCTCCGCGGCGGCCGGCGGGCCGACCTTGAGCATGAGGAAGCCGAGCCCCGCCAGCCCCGCGCACACGGCCACAAACCAGTCGCCGTGCTCGACGTAAAAGCTGGTGCGGCCGATCCAGCGCGCGTCGCGCTTCACCGGCAGGGTCTTCACGCCGCGAAAATAAACGCTGCCGCGGTCGTCGGTGAGCACGCCGCGGATGACGCCAAACTCGTCGATCCAGCCGCTCCAGCCGCCGTTGCCGCAGCGCAGCACCGGCCGGCGGGTCTCGACGGCGCGGAGCACGGAGTGCGCGGCGTGCTGGTAGGCCATGCCGCCCTCGCCATACCAGGCATTGTTGGTCGCCACAAAAAGGAAGTCCGCGCCGTTGCGCACGTCGGCGCGGGCGAGCGCCGGGAAGATGTCCTCGTAGCAGATGAGCGGGCCGACCGCGAGCGAACCATGGCGCACGGGCACGAGCAGGGGAGCGGCCGAACTACCACGGGTGAAGTCGTCATCGCCGACCGGCACGACCTTGCTCAGCCAGCCCAGGAGAAAGCGCAAAGGCACGTACTCGCCGAACGGCACGAGATGGCGCTTGGCGTAATAGGCCGTTTGGAGGCCAAGGTCGGGGGCGACCACAAAGACGCCGTTGTACCAGGTCTCGCCCGGCCGGCCCTGGTTCTCGATGGCGATGGAACCGAGCACGAGCGGCCTCTGGGCGCGGACGGTGAGCGACTCGATCCAGGCGCGCGTCCGCGCATCCCCGCGCACCGCCCAGGGCGTGGTGGCTTCCGGCCACAGGATGAAATCGGGCTCGTTGACGGCGGCCACGAGCGTGGCCTTTTCGAGTGTGTCCAGGATGAGCGGCCCGCGGGCCGGATCCCACTTCACCTCCTGCGGAATGTAGGGCTGCACAAAGGCCACGTCCGCCAGCTTGCGGCTGAACGGCGCGCGGTTGAAGGCCTCCGTCATCGGCAGCATGGTGCCGAAGCCGAGCACGAGGAGCGCCACGCTGAATTCCGGGCTGCGACGCAGCAGGCCCCGCGCGGTGCTGGTGTACAGCCTCCAGGCGGAGGTGGCGAAGCCGAGGTTGAAGAAGATGAGGATGAAGGAGACGCCGTAGGCACCGGTGAACGCCGCAATCTGCAGCAGCGCCGTGCGCTGCCACTGGCTGGCGGCGAGTGGCAGCCAGGGAAAGCCGCTCAGGAACCACGTGCGCAGCCACTCGAGAATCACCCACCCGCCCGCCAGGCCAAACAGTCCGACAATCCGCAGCAGGACCGGCCGGCCCGCCAGCCGCGGCATCGCCCACCACACGGCGAGATACCACAGGCCGACCCAAGCGCCGATGAACGGACCGATCAGGAAGAGGCCGGCCCACGTGACGGGGTGCAGCCACCAGAGCAGCATCGTCCACGCCACCGCCTGCGCCGCGCACAGCGTGCCGGCGTAGAGCCGGAAGGACGGACG
This sequence comes from uncultured Opitutia bacterium, assembly GCA_903940425.1. GTDB lineage: Bacteria > Verrucomicrobiota > Verrucomicrobiia > Opitutales > Opitutaceae > Fen-1467. The sequence continues at coordinate 22,860 of CAJAKX010000389.1, forward strand.
GCGATAGGCCCAGTAGATCGCCGGCACGGCAAAACCGTAGGCGAACTCCGGGATGTCAACCGGCGGAAACGAGATGACGGTCAGCAGCACCGTCAGCGCGCCGACGCCGGCCGCCCACACCCGGTCGGCATGCCGCTGCCACCACGGCGGCGACTGAACATAAGGATCGGAAACGGTGTTGGCTGGCCGGTCGCTCACTTGCCGTGGCAATGCTTGTACTTCTTGCCGCTGCCGCAGGGGCACGGGTCATTGCGGCCGACCTTGGGCGTCTCGCGGCGGATGGTGACCCGGGGGAGCTGCACTTCGTTGCTGGCCGGCGCCGCGTCCGTTTCCTCGTCGGGAACGGGCATGTCCACGCCGCCGAGGCGCCGGGGCGGGGCGGTCGGGGCCGCGCCCGGAGCCGGCGCCGGCCGCGGGTGGAGGGCACTGCCATTCTGCACCGGCGCCTCCGGTCCCTGCAGCCGCGCGCTGCGCGACAGGATCGCCAGCATGTTCTCGAACGCCTGCAGGTTCGTGGTGGAGCGGAAGAGGCCGGTGCAGATCTGCAGGCGCACGTTGTTCATCAACTCCTCGAAGAACCGGTAGGCCTCGCTCTTGTACTCCTGCAGGGGATCCTTCTGGCCGTAGCTGCGAAGGCCGATCGAGCGGCGCAGTTCCTCCATCTCGGTAAGATGC
>CAJAKX010000390.1 GCA_903940425.1 uncultured Opitutia bacterium
GGCCGCCCCTTCTTTAATCTTTCCTCTTGAATCGGCGCACGCATGCAGCGCCGCGCGCGTGCGTTCACACCGTCGTCAGATAGGGTTTGTACTCGGGCACGAGCTTCTGGATCTCCAGCTTGACCTGGTTTGCATCCATGCCCGCCGCCTTCTCGCGAATATTGAGGAGCCCCTGCCGCAGGGCTTCAAACGGCAGCGGCTCGCCCGTGAAGCGCATGATTTTGGGATGCTCGGTCGGCACCATGTTTTCGGTGTTGTAATTGAGCTCCTCAAAGAGTTTCTCCCCCGGCCGCAAGCCGGTGAATTTGATCTCAACGTCGATTTCTGGTTTCAAGCCGCTCAGTTCGATCAACTGCCGGGCCACATCGACGATTTTCACCAGTTTGCCCATATCGAGAACAAAGATCTCGCCGCCCTGTCCCTGCGTCGCGCTCTGGAGCACCAGCCCGACGGCCTCCTGGACGGTCATGAAATAACGCGTCACCTCCGGGTGGGTGACGGTAACCGGCCCGCCAGCGGCGATTTGTTTCTTAAAGGTCGGTATCACACTGCCGGAGGAGCCCAGTACGTTGCCGAACCTTACGGCCATGAACTTCGTCACCGACGGCGACGAAGTTCCCCGTCTGACGGTACTCGCGACCGTGGATGCTTCGCGCTCACTGTTCGACTGTCCGACCGTTTCACCGTCCGACCGTCTTCCTTCCTCCGTCCGACCGTTCTGCGCTGCCTGCAGCGCCTGGACATAAAGTTCGGCCAGCCGCTTGGTGGCACCCATGACATTCGTGGGATTGATGGCCTTGTCAGTCGAGATGAGCACGAAGCGCTCGACGCCGAACTCGAGGGAAAGCTTTGCCAGCTGCTTGGTGCCAATCGTGTTGTTGCGGAACGCCTCGTAGGGCTGGTGCTCCATCATGGGCACGTGCTTGTGAGCGGCGGCATGGAACACCAATTGCGGTCGGAATCGATCAAAGATGCCGCGCATGCGTTCGCCGTCCAAAACATCGGCGACAAGCGGCACGATTTGGGAGCCGCAGCCCAGGTCGAGCAACTCCTGTTCGATCTGGAACATCTGCACCTCGCAACGCTCCACCAATAACAGGCGCAAGGGATGATACCCCGCAATCTGCCGGCAGAGCTCGCTGCCTATGCTGCCGCCTGCCCCGGTGACCATTACCACCTTGTCCCGCACCAGCTCCCGAATGCGTTCCGTCTCGAGGTTGATGCGTTCGCGACCGAGCAGGTCCTCGATCTGCACCGGGCGGATCTGGGAAGCCTTCACCACCCCGTTCACCATTTGCTCCATGGACGGAACAATCTCGAACCGGAGACGCACCTCATTGAACACCTGCACCACCTCGCGAATGCGCCGTCCGGAAGCGCTGGGCATGGCGATGACGGCCTCGTCCGCGTGGATTTTTCCTTCCATCAACAGTTCCGGCCGGCCGAGAACGGGCACGCCGTGCACATGCGTATTCCACTTGGCACGGTCGTCGTCTAAGAAGGCGATCGGATACATGCGCAGATCACGCCGCAGTTTCATCTCCTTGGCCAGGTTGGCGCCGACGTCACCC
>CAJAKX010000391.1 GCA_903940425.1 uncultured Opitutia bacterium
GGCTGAATGACGCGATCGCCCAGTACGAGGAGGCGCTGCGCCTGAAGCCGGATTATGCCGAGGCGCACAACAACCTAGGCGGCGCGTTGGCGCAGCTGCCGGGGCGTCTGAATGATGCGATTGACCAATTTGAAGAAGCGCTGCGTCTGAAGCCGGATTATGCCGGGGCGCACAATAATCTGGGCCTCGCCTGGTCGAAGATGCAGGGACGTCTGGATGACGCGATTGCCCAGTATGAAGAGGCGCTGCGTCTGAAGCCGGATTATGCCGGGGCGCACAATAATCTGGGCCTCGCTTGGTCGCAGCTGCCGGGGCGGCTTAATGACGCGATCGCCGAGTTTGAAACGGCGGTGCGGCTGAAGCCGGGTGATGCCGAGGCGCATAACAACTTGGGCAACGCCTGGTCGAAGCTGCCGGGGCGGCTGAATGAGGCGATCGCCCAGTATGAAGAGGCGCTGCGTCTGAAGCCGGATTATGCCAAGGCGCACATTAATCTGGGCCTCGCGTGGTCGCAGAGTCCGGGGCGGCTTAATGACGCGATCGCCCAGTTTGAAGAGGCGCTGCGCTTGAAGCCGGATTATGCACCGGGATGGCACAATCTTGGTGTGACCTGGTTTCATTTGGGGAATCTGCCTGCGGCGGCCGCAGCCTTCCGAGAGGAGCTGCGCCTGTCGCCCGATGATCCCATGGCCCGGCAGGCGCTGGCCGCGACGCTCCAGCAAGCCGAAGGCCATTGAACAACTGGCCCTGAGGCGTGCGTGCGCAAAGCGTCCTAAAGCCTCGTCGGTACCGAGCGCTCACGGCCGGCGAACAGAATCGCCAGCGCGATGACACACAGCACCGTGCAGGCCAGAAAGACGGCACGATGGCCAAAGGCGGAGGCTAGGGCGCCAAACGCGAGATAGCCGACGGTCGAGCCGATCCGACCGGCGGTGGAATAGAGGTTGGTGGCCGTGCCCGGCTGGTCCGGCAGAAAGTTCTGGAAGAACGTGATGGCGATGCCACCCACCACGGCCGTGATGGCCGCGCTGAGGATCTGGAGCGGATAGATCTGCCACGGCGCCCGGACGAACGCGAGCAGGGCGTAATAGACCACCGCGAGCACCACGGAGATCCGGATGAGCCGGGCCTGATCGGCCTTGGTGGCGAGCAGCCCGAAATAAAGCATGAACGGGATCTCAAAGGCCGGGGCGACGCTGTAGATGATCCCGACCTGCTGTCCAGTGCCGCCAAGCACGTTCAACACGAGCAGGGGAAGATTCATCACGCCCATCGTGCTGGAGGCAAACAACAGGGCGAAGCCGACGAAATAAGCCAGGATGTCGGCCCGGATCAGGATGCGGCGCAAGGGCACCCGGGCGGCCGCCGCCCGCACGGGCGCCCACGACTGGGCCGGCGGCACAAAGCAAAGGAGCATCAGCACGAACAGGAAGAAACAGAGGGCCGCGACGAGAAACATCCCGCGGTAGTGGTAGCGCAGCAACACCCACGAAGCCACGGCGGGCCCGGCCGTCCACGACACCGCGAAGAACAGGCGGAATACGTTCATGTACAGCGGGGCGTCGCGCGGCAAAACATCGGAACGGGCCAGCAGGTCGCGGGCATAGGCGAAAAGCTGGGAGAAGGTGATCGAAGAGATGCCTCCGAGCACGCAGCCGATGACGGTGAGCCACACGACGTCGCGGACGAAGGCGTAGCCAACGTAGCTCAGCGCCCCGGTGACGCCGCCCAGCAGCAGCACGGTGCGCCGGGAGAGCCGCGTGTCGGACCAGTGGGCCAGAAGGATGCTGATCGCAATCCCGCTCAATGAGATGGCCGTCATGAAGACGCCGAAGGCGAACGGACTCATCCCCACCTCGATCGTGCCAAACATGGAGAAGAATGGCGCGACAAAGGCGAAGGCGAGGCCGACCAGCAGATTGCAGCCTAGCAGCACCATGAACGGGCGATGGCGCAGGATCGTGCGGGCGGGTGTGAGGAGACGTTGCATGGCGACGGGCGTGGGCAAATCCCCGGGCGGATCAGTCAGCGGGAAAACCGCGAGCGTGCCGAGGTCGGAAGCGTTCCGGTGGCCCCGGCGTTGAGCCCCAGAGAATGGCGGCGGAACGAGGCTGCTCAGCGCACGACGCGGGCGCTGCCGCCGCCCATGACCTTCTCGACCTCCTTGAGGGTGGCCATCGAGGTGTCGCCTGGCGTCGTCATGGCGAGGGCCCCGTGGGCGGCGCCGTAATTGACCGCCTTCTGCGGGTCGCCGGTCTTGAGGAAGCCGTACACAAGGCCGCTGGCGAAGCTGTCTCCACCGCCAACGCGGTCGAGGATCTCCAGTTCCGGGTACATCCGACTCTCGTGGAATTTGCCGCCGGCGTAGCAGA
>CAJAKX010000392.1 GCA_903940425.1 uncultured Opitutia bacterium
TTCTGATAGAGAAACATTCCGATCAGACCGCGGGTCATGCACTCGCGTTCCTTCTCGAAGATCCAGGTCATGCAATTGAGAAACACCGTGCGGCGCGTGCGCTCGCGGATCTGCGGCAGCGCGGCGAGAAATTCGGCGTTGCAGAAACCCAGCACCGGATCCCCCGGCTCCACAGCGCTCCAGTCGCCGGCCTCGTGTACCGTCACGCCGAGGCCGCACATTTCCTGATAGAGGGGTTCCCCGCGCCAGCCGCCATTGGTTGGAATGAGGTGCACGGCGAGATTCATGTGCCGCCAGGCGAGGATCTGGTGATGCAGTTCCGTGCCAGCCCCGCCGTAAAGACCGGGGAATCCGTGAACGAACAAACGGGGTATCGGGAGCGCCATGATCAGGGTGATTGGTTGATATTCATTCCGGTGTCGAATGCGGAACGCGACCAACCTGCCGGGAATCCCCCGCATGGCAACCTGAAAAATCGACACCTGGAAAATCGCGCCGCCCGCGTCGCCTGTTAGAAACGGCCGGACCGTCTATCCGCGACCACGCCCGGAGCTGCTGCGCGGGTGCGTCCGGGCGGCAAGCGGCGGGATGTCGGAAGCCCGCCGCTTGGGGACCAGCCGGGAGGCGGCGGGAAATATTCCTGGATTTCCCGGGATTTTATTTGACGCCGTGCCGATGCGCTGTCACTCCTAACGACATGGTCCCAACAGATTCCTCCTCGTCCGACTCCTCGGGGTCCTCTTCAGATTCCTCGGGTTCGTCGTCGTCCGGTTCGTCGTCCAGTTCGTCGTCCGGTTCGTCGTCCGGGCCGCCGCCGCCGGTGCCGTACCCTGTTCAAACAACCTGCGACTGTTGCTGCGACTGCCCCGCACCCGCGCCCGCCATCCCCAACTCCGAGGGGGGCGTGCGCGTGGACGGCGCGACCGTGGTGGGCGAGTCCGATCTTGAGGGCGGCGGTTTTGGCATCGACTGGGGGCACACCCGTTTTTACGGGAACCTGCTGGGTTCCAATGTGGGCGGTTGGAACGGCAACAGCGTGATGGTGCGCGAGGCGGAATGGCTGAGCTTCGTCACGCCCGCCACCGTGTGCGTCGTGCGCGACATGAATTCGAGCCTGTGGTTCGACCTGGTCGGCGGGACGTGGGTGCCCAGATACGGGGTGCATGCGACGCTGACCGGGCTCCCGTCGTCGTCATCCTCGTCCTCGTCCTCATCCTCCTCCGGGAGTGACCAATACGTGCTCTTCGAAGAGGAGGGCGGCACGCGCAAATACTTCGGCGCGGACGGCTCTCTTGTGCGCATTGTCGCGCCCGGCGGGGCGCAGGCCCAGCTGGATTACGCGGGCGGGCGGCTGACCGGGTTTTCCGTCACCCAGGGAAGCGACTCCGCGCTGTACGCATACAGCTACAACACGGACGGCCTGCTTTCGGCCGTCGTCCGGCGGGCGGTGGCCGGCGGCGTCACCAAGGACGTGCGCAAGGCCCTTTACACCTATTACGGCGCGGGCGACCTGCGCGGCAACGCGGGCGATCTGGCGTCGGTGCAAATCCTGATGATTTGCTCCGAGAGCGGCTTCGAGATAAACGTCTCCCACTCCGGTTACCGGTATTACGTCCCCGGCAACACCGGCGGGTTCGTCCACGGCCTGAAATATGTCATCGGGCCGGCGGCCTGGGAGCGCATGTCCGACCCTGAGCGTGGCGATCCCGCTGATTACGCCGACCACTATTTCGAATACGACTCCGCGCGCCGCGTGACGCTCCACAAGACCAACGGCGGGCAACTCCAATATCTCTTCTCCTACCAGGCGAACGCGTCGTCCCCGTCCTCCTCGTCCGCGCCCGGCGCGGGCGACCACAACGCGTGGGCCTGGAAAACCACGGTGACCCGGCCGGACGGCAGCCTGCACGTCGCCTACACCAACTTCGCCGCGCAGACGATGCTGCTGGTGACGCTGCCGGGCGGTTCCAGCTCGTCGTCATCATCATCGTCGTCCTCATCCGGCGGCCTGCCGGACGGCTGGTTCGAGGCCGCGACCTACGACTCCGACGGCCGGGTCCTGCTGCATGCGTCCAGCGATGCGGTGTATTCCATCGACGAGTCCGCCCCAGCCCTCTTCACGCTCAAGGCCTCGAAAGGGCTGATCAGCGAGAACACATGGTATGAAA
>CAJAKX010000393.1 GCA_903940425.1 uncultured Opitutia bacterium
CCCTCACCGACTACCACGCCAAATATTTCGCCCACGAACTGACCAAGCGCTATTCTTCCGATAGCCTGGAGAAGCTCGCTGGCGCTGTGGCCGGAGCGCAGGTGGACTTGAATCCCCATCAGGTGGACGCGGCCCTCTTTGCCTTTCAGTCGCCCCTATCCCGAGGGGCCTTGTTGGCGGATGAAGTGGGCCTGGGCAAAACCATCGAAGCCGGCCTTGTGCTTTCGCAGCGGTGGGCGGAACGAAAACGGCGCGTCCTTGTAATAACGCCGTCGAATCTCCGCAAGCAATGGCATCAGGAGCTGACCGAGAAATTCTTTCTTCCCTGCCGGATTCTGGAAACAAAGTCATACAACACGGCCGTCAAACAAGGACGATTTCGGCCATTCGAGGGTGATGACATCGTCATATGCTCCTATCATTTTGCCCGCAGCAAAGCTACGGACGTGGCAAATACTCCGTGGGATCTTGTAGTGATCGACGAAGCTCACCGGCTCAGAAACGTCTACAAACCTTCCAACGTCATCGCCAACACGCTCAAGCTGGCGCTAGCGAACAAGCCGAAGCTCCTGCTCACCGCCACGCCGCTCCAAAACTCACTGCTTGAACTTTTCGGTCTTGCCAGCTTCGTCGACGAACACGCCTTCGGGGACTTGAAGAGCTTTCGGGAGCAGTTCGCCAATCTCAGCCAGCAGCAGGTGTTTGATACGCTGAAGCAGCGGCTCAAGGCATTCTGCTACCGAACGCTGCGCCGGCAGGTCACGGCCTACATCCCCTTTACCCGGCGCCTGCCGTTGGTGGAGGAATTCACGCCTGAAGAAAGCGAGGACCGTCTCTACGAACTCGTCTCCGAATATCTCCGCCGCGACAACCTTCAGGCCCTTCCCGCCAGCCAGCGCACACTCATGACCCTGGTGCTGCGCAAGCTGCTCGCTTCCTCTACCTTTGCCATCGCCGGCGCACTGAACTCCATTTCGAAACGCCTGAAGGCCAAGCTTAAGGAACAGGAGCCGGCTGAGTCCCTCGAAGAGGAACTCGATAAGGACTACGAGGGGCTCGGTGAAACCGCTGAAGAATGGCCCGAGGACCAGTTGCCCGAGCCGCTCTCCGCCGCCGACCGCGCCGCCATCGAAGCCGAGGTCGCCGACCTCGACGCCTTCGCGCAGCTTGCCACCTCCATCGACCACAACGCCAAGGGTAAAGCTCTGCTGAAGGCGCTGGCTGTTGCCTTCAAGAAAGCCCGCGAACTCGGCGCGGCGGGAAAGGCGATTATCTTCACTGAGTCGCGCAAGACCCAGAGCTACCTCCTGCGTCTGCTCGCCGACAGCCCGTTCGCCGAAGGCATCGTCCTCTTTAACGGCTCCAATACCGACGACCGTTCCAAGCTCACCTACGCCGCGTGGCTGGGGAAACACCAAGGCACCGACCGCATCACCGGTTCCAAGACCGCCGACATGCGCTCCGCCCTCGTGGATTACTTCCGCGAGGAGGGCCGGATCATGATCGC
>CAJAKX010000394.1 GCA_903940425.1 uncultured Opitutia bacterium
CACCCTTGCCAGCGCACGACCCGACGGTAGGCTGCCCTGCGCCTTCACCCGGTGCATCGGAACCCAATGCTCGGTATTACTCTCTCTTGGTCCAGTCGGTGAAAAAGGCCCCGGAAAAACCGATAGCCGCAAGCAATGCACCGATCACGAGGCCCACAATCAGCCCTCCGGTCCCGAACTCGCCTTTTCCCCAATCCACATAGATGCCGCCGCCGAGGCCCAATCCCGCCAAGCCGCAAATGAACGAGGCGATCTTTTTGATGAGTTTCATTATATCCGGTGGGCGTGCTTCGAGATTGAGATTTTTACTTGCGCGCTGAGGTGCGGCGAGAAGATTCTATTCTCACTCAGCAGGATCAGCCGGAGCCGGACCTTGCGGTGATGGGTGTTCCTTTCGAGGTTGCCGTGGCCGCGCCGACGGCCAGATTGTCCTGACCGGAAGGCCTGCATACGAAGTCTTTGGCCTCCTGAACCAACCACTTTGACCACGCGGTTTTCGCCGAAATTCCAACTTCTCTCGAAGAAGAATCCCTGCGATGGATGGGCTGAACGACAGATTTGGACGGAAGGCACAATCCAGGCGAGAAGCCGGGCCGGCGGACCAGTGCCGCGCGCATCGACTTGAGAAGGCCGCCTGCAACGCCGCACCGCTCGTCAGGATGTTAATGGGAGAAATCGGAGTAATTCTGCTTAGGAGTCCCCGGCTGGCTCCGTGGCGTGAGAATTTCAAGATCATTGAGCCGCGACTGAGATTGGCAGATTGTGCCAGCGGGATGGCCACATGGATTTGCGAATCCACCCGAGTTCAAGACAGCGGGGTTACCGCTTTTGCAGTCACGCTGGTTGATGAGGAGATTCCGGGTTCGACTCCCTATTTCAGAGTTACTGGCAGAGGTCAGGATATTCGCACGGAAGGCATCGGGAAAGAGGATCTCCTGACTGCCCTCTCCTCCTTCCTCCAGAACAACGATGTGCCCTGAGGCCGCCAAATTATGACGAACGTCCTCGCGCCGCAAAAGCAAGGAGCGGTGTAGATGAGGGTTCTGATATGTTGAATGACGCGAGTGACTCTTGGCCGTTGAGAAGCGAGGTTTCCGACATAGAGGGGAGGACGACCACGTCGGCGGCAGTTGGATGCCCAATCTCAATTCCGAGATTAGGCGGTTCTCGGCCATGATCGACTCGTGCCCCACTGTGGCAAAGTTGGCCGGACGAGATTGTCCAAAACAACTTACCGGAAATACTCATCGACGGAGTAGGCCTGCGGGTTATACGGCGGGTTGCCGCGTCTTAGCAGTTCGTTCCGCGCCTTCTGCTGGATTCCGAGGGTGCTCGTCGGATCAACCTCACCCGGATCACCCTTATCCGAGTACCCTCTCGGCACGCGTGCGCCCTCAAAGGACGCTAGCCGGTGCAGAAGATTCACGGTCACCGGGTTGTTCACGCTGCATAAATACCCGACCGCCGACTCCAACGGCGCCGTGTCGTATCCGAGCCACACCTCGTACCCATCATTGTCTCGCCATCCGACCCGTCGGCTCGTCTCGAACGGACGGAACGCCAGCCCAATTGCTTGGAGCTTCTCCGAGAGAATGCCGAATACATGTGGAACGTTGACTCGCGAGAAACCGTCGGGGTGCTTAAAGACCAAGTCGGCGATGCCTTCTCTCAGGTCCGCTCTTCCGCCCTTTTCAAGTACAAGCATGATCTCATTCAATAACTTTACCTCACTTTCCGTTACCGAACGGCCCATTCTTTCGCTACACAAAGCAAGAAGCTGTTTCATTGCCTCAGCGTCTCCTGTCTTGCCGAGCGTGAGGGCAGCTTCGCTGCGAACTTCGATGTCTGTATCCTGCAATGCGAGCCGGAGGGAAGTCAGCGCGCGTTGGTCGCCGATTATGCCGAGGGCGCGTGCCGCCGCGCGCCGAACGCCGGTGTCCGGGTCTGCCAGCGCCAAAACCACTGCCTCGATGGCGGTGGCCCCCAACTTCGTCGCTTGCTCCCACTCTTTGAGGGCGACGTGATAGAAAGCCAGTAAACTGGGATCAACGGGCGGTGGAAGCTGGCGGAGCGCTTCGACACACGCCGCCCGAAACGGAGCGTCGCGAGTTGCCGATAATCTGGCTTCAATCAGCGGTGCCACGGCACGCGGGTCCCGTATTACGCCCAGCGTCGTGGCCGCCTTCAAACGGATCTCCGCGGCCGAGCTCTTGAGAGCGGAAATGAGCGGTCCGACGGCGTGCGGCCCCAGCCGGGAAGCGTTCTCCCAATCCCCCAGCGAGAGGCAGTACCGGGCCTGACGATCCGGATCCACCGGCGGGCCGATTCTCCGGAGTGCCTCGATTACGACCTCGCGCAGACCAACGTCACAATCTTCCAAGGCACTGAGGAGCGGATCCAGAGACCGAGGATGAGCGATCTTCCCAAGTGCAATCGTAGCACTCTTTCGAACGTCGGCATCGGGCCCGCTCATGGCGACAACTAGCGGCTCCAGCGCCGCCTCGCCCGCTGAGGCGAGCAACGCGACGACCAGTTCGTGATAGCCTCGAAGGGAACTCAGGGCGAGGATAAGGGCTGGGACGCATTCCATCGTATGGGGTGTCATCACGGCAACGATCGCCCGCGCAACTCTTGCCCCGTTCGGAATACTCGCCAACAAAACATCGATACCATGCGGTCCGAGGCGCCGAATGGCGTCAGCCACGAGCGTGAGTACCCCGTCATTTTCCTCTTTCCGCAGGCGCTTCTTCAGGGTGTCAGCAGCCTTCGGATCGCCAATGCGTACGAGCGTGTCCAAGATATGCTCGAGTTCCCCATAGACCCATCCTCCCTCGATGGCCTGCAATAGCGGCGTGATGGCCGGACCGCCAATTTGCACGCATCGGTCCCACATCCCATTCTGAACAAAGTACACCGCTCCTTCTTCGTCATTCGCGGGAACCCAGCCGAGCTTGAGTAGCGACTGCGCTAGAACCCTTCTTCTTTTGAGATTCGAATGGAGCAGGCGAACCATGGGTTCGATCGCACGCGAATCACCGATTTCCCCGAGGATCTCGACGAGGTCCGGCGCCTCATACCCTTCGTCGTCGAGAATGGAAATCAAGCGCGTCAGATGACGCTCTAGAATCCCGATGGCCCTCGGATCGCTCGTCCTTAGGAGTAGTCGGGCGGCGGCACATACGACCCAGTTCGCGCGGTTGCCAAGGACCCGCTCCAGCGTTTCCAGCTCGTAATAGTCTTGAAGCTCTTGCCCCGCTCTCAGTCCAAGGATGTTCAGTGCTTCGGTCGACAACTCCGCGTTTGGCACTTTAAGGGCGGTGTAAAGCCCTTTGAAGAGCCCCGGGCCTCGGTACGTCCAGGCGCGACGCAGCACGACGGCATACCTCCCCCAATCCTGCCGGCCCTGCAACGCAGCGAGTAGATCCGGGAGCCTGCCCATCCGAAGCAGACTCTCGACGGCCGTCATGTACGTCTCGCCATCTACAACCCAGCGCGTTCGGAGCAGCGTCATTTCGGCGACGACGTACTCGGTGAACCACACAGCCTCGATCAACCCCTGGAAGTTGCCGGCTCGTTCACAAGATACGACGTCCGGCTTCCGTCGATTATGAAGCGTGAACCGCAGGTTGCCGGCGTTGAGGACGGCATGTGCGATGGGAACGGAAACAACGACTAAGGAAAGCGTGTAGAAGAGCCCCAGCGGGACGACATGCCACGCGGCCGGAGGGAGTGCGTAGCAAGCGGCCGAGCAGACGAACAATAGAACGGAGGCGATAACGAGAAAACGGAGCCAGGCCTTAGCCAGCTGCGCGGCGTTTCTGCCTGGCCTGCGAGCCTGCCACGCGTGTTCCGGAGGAGGCGAAGCATCCAATGGGCACCGTGAGAGCCTACGAGAAGTGATGCGCGCGGCGACGAGATTTAGGACCAGCGCTCCTACCAAGACGTAACCGCGGGAGAAAAACCAATCGAGTTCTGCGGACATGGCTGATGGGAGACCGAATTCGGCCGTCAGGATGGTGGCACCGCCAATGGCGTCCACATGGCACGACTCGCATCAGGAGCCGGTGATTCTCAATCTGAAGTCAATACCGAAAATCGTCGAGTAGGCAGGAATGGCAGGGGGAGCTCCACCGGCGGCATGTGCGCTTGCGTGCCGCATCATGCCGCCGCGGACCACTGCTACGTGCAGATATGGCGCACGACGTGACCGCAGAGACGGCACCTGCCTGTATGGGTGATGCTTCGGCAAAAATCGCAATAACCGTCCGGATCCCACCCGACGTCGTGGTGACATTTCTCCTCCAGATCCGCCTGTAAGATTCCGCGCCTCACCGCTTCCCTGTTCTGGCTTTCCTGCTCGGTTCGACGATCAAGCTCCGCTCGATTCTGTTTGATCTTGCCTCTCACGGACTGGGCCAGCCCTCGATCCGTGAGTTTCTCTACCGCCGCTTCGCGCACCGCGATGGGGACCATGTCAGACTTGACGAACTCGGCATAAAGGGACTGCGCCGAATCCTGATTTGCGAGCTTCACGGCCGCCGCGAATCGCAAGGAAAATGGGTTGTCGTGGTCCTGCGCGATCTCAGCGAGAGCCATCTGGTCGGTGAGTTTATCTACGGCCGCTGTCCTCAGATCACCAGCGATCTTGCTGGATTTGGCGATCCGAGCGAGAAAACGCTGATCAGAGAGCTTCTCCAGGGCGGCTTTCTTCGCCTGTTCTTGCAGCGCCCCCATCGTCTTGGCGACCTCAATGGATCTGCAATCTCGCCAGTGGATCGGGGGATTCTCGACGATGGCGGCGAGCGTCTCATTGGAGACCTTTTCCAAGGCGGCCTTGATCGTTCCCAAGCCGCTATCGTGATACTTCAGCGCGATCTTCTTATATGTCTCGGCGGCCAGGTTCTGGTCGGTGATTCTATCCGCGGCGGCCATCAGCACCTCCGACCTCGAATCGGTCTGTGCTACTTTGGCGAGTCGACGTTGGTCGGAAATGTTCTCGACGGCGGCGAGGCGAAGGCGCCAGTTGCTGCATTTCCAGGCGGGTTTGAATGGTTCCAGAAGATTCTCAAGAAAGGTCATTGTGGGGCTCCTTCGCCTAATTGCGGTTCATCGATTGAAAAACTTTGCCGCAAGGATGCCAAGACGCGATCCACTAAGCCGGGAAGATTCAGTTGAGCAGGGAGGCACCGTTTGGTGGGATATAGTCGATAATCAAGAACGAGTCCCCAACCCCATGGCCTGTCGCTTTGGCCCGGGCGCTCACTATTCCCCAAGATGAAGTGACCGTGCTGCGCTTCATGGACTGGGGTTGGTCGACGAGCGCCGAGGGAATTCTCGTCCCTAGCCCGGCTGAATCACACTTATGAGGGACTCCGGGACGACAAGGCGGTCGAGATCGAAGAGGGTTTTGACCTGGCCCTTCACGTTCGCCATGCCGAGCAGGTAGGTAGTGTCGATGCGGGCGCCAAACTCGGGCGTGGGCTCGATATCCTCAGCGGTAAGATTCACATCCTCCTTAACGCTGTCGACGATGAGACCCATCTGGACTGCGTGCCCGGTCGGCAGCTTCACCTGAACAACGACGATGCACGTTCGTTCGGCAAAATCGGCCTTGAGGCCGAATTTCACCCGAAGATCAATCACCGGGATGACCCGGCCTCGCAGATTGATGACCCCCGTGACGTAGTCAGGCGCCTGCGGGACCGGCGTGATCTTCTGCATCCGAATAATCTCGCGAACCTTGAGCACGGCGAGGCCGTAAGCCTCATGGTCGAGACCGACGGTGAGATATTTGCCGGGTTGGGCAGTGGCGGCGACGGAAGCAGAGTTCATGATGGATGGAGGTGCGTTCAGTGAAGGTGGCTTAGCGGACAGATAAACCGCGCGGGCTTGCGACCGGAATAGCGTTGCTGCGCAGCTTCATGACGCCTTTGGCGAGTTTGCGCGGCGGTCAGCGCCGGAGAACGTCAGGTCAGCGGTCGTAAGGTCATACGCTTCTGAAAAACTCTTTGGTTGCCTCGGCCCCGTTGGCCGCTGAGACGCGGAGCGCGCCCTGACCTCTGGTCCTGGCAGGCGTCACCGCCTGGGCTGGCCCGCGAGGAGTGTACGCTGCTGCGGGTGGACGGGACCTCGGAGTGGCCGGGGCCGCGACAGCGGTGCCGACATTGCCGGCTACCGGGCTGAGCAGATCGCTGACGGCACCTTCAAACGTCCTCTCAAGCGCGCCCGCGTGCCCCGGCCCCTCATTGGGAGGACGGTTTCCCAACAAACAAGCATGGTGAAAAGAGGCTAACTATGAGTATCAACGCAATGACCAACGCCGCCGCCGCTCGTCGTCCCGACACGTTTCCGTTGAATACGGTCCCGCAGGGACTCACTGAAATTGCCCGCGCCACTACTACCACACCGACTGACGCGGCCGCTGCTACACCCTGAAGTGGACCCCGATTTCCCGCTTACGTTGCGCGACGGCGTAGGCGAGTATCACAACATGTCATTTAAAATCCAGCGCGAGATCGATTCGCTGTGGCACGTCGAATCAGACCGTCTTTCACATCTATGGCTACCGACCGAAGTCGGCATCTCGTCGCTAATGATTTGAATCAGAAATTGACGTATTATAGATGGCCCTAACTGTTGCATTGTGGTTATTTGGCAACCGGATTGACTCCTCCGATCGATGGCAAGAAAGACGCCCCATGGCGCGTGCCCCCCGCGCGCCGAAGTCATCGCGGATCATCCTGCACAATCCGCAGCGCTCGCTTTCTCTGCGTGTCCGCCGGCAGCGCATCGATCGGGCGGCTGGCGAACGGACGCTCCCGCGTCTTGCGCTGAGCCGCGATCTCACGGGAGTATTCGAAGCATTTCGTCCCAGCCTCAAAATCGGACTCGCTGATCCCATTTACCCCAGAATCGCGTCACCATGAACAATCACTACTACCTCGACGAAAACAACCGGCCCGTGGGTCCGCTTTCGCTGGAAGAAATCCAGGAAAAATCAAAGTCAGGCCTTCTCCCGTCGGATCTGCTGGTGACCCAGGAGGGCGCGGCCGAGTGGCGGCGGCTGGGCACGCCGTCGTCGCCCCCCGGATTTCGCCTTGAGCGTGTCCTGCCGGATGCGGTTGCGTCGATTCTGCGTGCGGTCGCGAAGGTGCTGAACGGCAGGTTTATCAACGACTCGATCGACGTCGCGCGGGATGTTGGTTGCTATGCCGTGGCCGCGGCCGGCGGGCTGGCCGTGATCTGCGGGATCGTCGCGGCGATCAAGGGTGGCTCGATGATGCCGTTGGGCGCGGGGCTCGTGCTCGCGGTATTGGCGGCCGGCGCCCAGTACGTGGCAGTCCGGTCCTTCGCTGCAAACGACGGGCTGTTGGCGAGCTCGAAAACGCGCGTCTCGTCGTTCGCGCTGTTGGATTGCGCCGGACTGCTCGCGCTGTTGGGCGCGGGGTCGTTGATTGTGGGCGCGATCTTCGTCTGTGTCCGGGTAGGCGCCTGGCTACCGTTGGTGCCGGCGGCATTGACGGCTGCATTCTGGACTTACTTTGGCGCGGTCGCGCTTCACCCCGAGTCGGTGAACGTCGCAGCCGGGCAGGCGAGCGGCGGCGAGGAGGCCGTCGGCCTCGCGACGTTCTTCCTCAGGGCGCTGCTAAAGCTCCTGCCGCTTTACTTCTTCGCGATGGCCGCGCTGGGTGTGCTGGTCGCCGGACTGGGTCTCTTCGACCTCGCGGGGCCGTTGTTGCCCTTCACGCGATTGAGCATCGTGCCTGCCACCCTTGAGCGATTTGCGTTCGGCGAGAGCTTTGTGGGCATCGTCGCCGCGATCGGCGCATGCCTGTTTCCATTGATCGGATATGCGGTTTATATCGCCTGCTCGCTCCCTCTCGACATCTGGCGCGCTCTTCTCGGCGTTCCCGCCAAACTCGATGCGCTCAAACGGTGACCGACGCGCCGCAACCGGCACAGACGTTCTCGATTTCTCCGCTCCTTCCGTGATTCCGATGCCCGGCCTGGCCGACTCCAAACGAATTGATTCGCCATGAACTTGCCCCCTGTCCCCGGAAATCGCACTGCACCATCTTCTGCCGACGCGCCGTCCGTTCCGCTCCCGCCGGCTCCAATCGCGGCCGCCCAATCGGGCTCCGCCAAGGGATTGCGGGCACGGGTGATTGTCAGCTGCGCCGTGCTGGCCGTAGGGCTGTTGATCGCGGCCTATTCATTGGTCACACCCCAGCCGCCGAGCGAGCCCGCCCTGAAGAATTTCGTCCTCAAGCAGGTGTCCGGCCAAGGCGTGAAGGTGCAGGACGTCTGGGTCGGTTCCCGGGAGAGCGACAACCTGGGCATAACATTCCAAGTGCGCGTGGAATCAAGCCGGGGGCAGGACGGCCGTTATGGAAACCTATTCGGCGAACCGCGCTACCCAGGAGAGACCCCGTCGTTGCCCGATTGGTTGAAACTCGACCAAGGCGACTGGTTGCGATGCGAGAAGGCCGTCGCCGGACCCTTCGGCGCGCGCCTGTGCCAGCTCGCCGGCCTCGACCCGAACGATGAAGTGCTGCTCCATATCAAGCTGTTGCGGACGCTCCAACCGGAAGGCGAGTTTCATTTTACCACCAGCGGGACGGTCACTGCGCTGCGCCAGGGACGGGGGTGGCAACTGGCGTGGAACCCGGCGACGGAAAACGGCCAGGCCCAGGCCCAGGCACAGGGCCCAGGGGCAGGGAAGCCCCTCAGCGCTTTCGGCGGACCAGTCTGCGTCGTCGACCGTCCTGCTGACAAAGAACGGCTGCTCGAACTGGCGGAGCGGATCCCGGCGATTCGTGGCCACATCGAGAAAGCCATTCCGGCCTTGATCGCTGAAAACAAGACGACTCTGTTGGGCCAGCTCAAGCCGGGCGCTTTCTTCTCCGGCACTGCCACCGGATCCCAGGATAACAAAGCCCTCCGAACGCGGGTGTTTCTCGATGTTACCGAAGTGCGGAGCGAAGAAGACGGCATGCATCTGACGGCCCTATTGCGCAACGACGGAAGCTGGGCGGACGTCCGCATGTTCACCGGCACGGTCGTCTTCGGTGAAGAAGGAATGTTCGCACTTGTCCTGAGCCCCGAGGCAAACGACGGATCGACCGACCTCGCGGGTCCGTTCCTTACCGACCGCGCCAATGGATTCGAACTTACCGATAGAAATGGGACGACGACGCTGTCGTTGACCATCGACGGAAGCGCGCTGACGTGGAACACGCCGGGGAATACCCTCCGGCTCGAAGCGGGCACCGCCGAAGACCGCGCAAAAATCATGGCGGAGCTGGCGGCCGAGGTGACTAGGTCCGCCGCCGCCGTGCAGCCCAACCGCGTGTACGCCGGCACCATCACAGATCGGATAACCGGGAATATCGAGAAATGCGTACTGCGTTTCGTAGCGTATGATGCAGGCACGCAAAAGGTCACGGCGACCCTGGAAAAGTCCCTTTCGTCGTCACCCGCGCTCGCCCTTTCCGGAAAATTGGAGACGAACCGCTACCGGGAGGGAGCGGGATCAATCGCTTTCGACCCTGCGGATCAGCCCGTGCCGGAAGCGTGGCAGGCTTTTTGGGAGCAGATTTCGCCGCTGGTGCTCCATATCGACGGAAACAAACTTCAAGACCAGAAGCCGAAATGCATCCTCCGTTTTGAATTGGCAGGGGCTGCGGCGACGTCAGCCCCTTGACCGAAACCGAGAGCGGAGCCCGATCCCTACTGCGACATCCGGTGGGGAGGCTGCCGATGGTTTGCCCAGAATTCTAATTAATTGGGTTTCTGGCAAAAATATTTGCCACGGATTTGTCAGCAAAGTGATTTTAGATTGAATTCGTTATCACTCTTTCTATCTTGTTTCCTGTTCTAAGTTCCTCGTAACAACTCAAAAGCACGTTCAATGAAGCTCTTAGGTTGTTGGGCCTGAGAGGTTCGAATCCCTCCCTCTCTGCCAGACTTCGCTCTACGGGCTACGGCGCGGCGCAGCCATCCTGCAAGGGGCTGCAATGGCAAAGCACGTATTTAGAGCGAAGGCTGCCGCGTCGGAGTCCCCCCTTCAGGGACGCAGGCGGGCATCGGTCTTCAAGGGATAGCCGATACACCTGCCAGCCAGCCTCGCGTCATTTCCGCCGGCTCGCCGCGTTCCAGCATCGCGCCATTCCCAAGAGGGCCAGCGCGCCGACAAACCAAGCCTCCATGGCACCACCACCGCCGCTGCTGGATCCGCCGCCCGCCGCGGTCACGGTAGTCGTCGCTGATTGCGTCGTGGTTGGGCTGGCCGTGGTGGCCAGAGTCATCGATGGCGTGGTCACCATGCCGTTCGCCGCGATCTGGCGGATCGTGGCATTGCCAGTGTCCGCCACATAGAGATTGCCGGTGGAGTCCACCGTGATGCCGCGCGGCTGATTGAACAGGGCGCTGCTGCCAGCGCCATCCCCCAAACCGGCGATTCCCGCGGTTCCGGCCAGGGTGGTCACGGCTCCGGACGAGGCAACCTTCCGGATCGTGCAGTTGACCGTGTCCGCCACATAAACATTGCCGGTGCCGTCCACCGTCACCCCGACCGGCTGGTTGAACAGGGCGTAGATGCCGGTTCCGTCGTTCGCGCCGCTGATTCCCGCCGACCCGGCCAGCGTGCTCACGGTGCCGGCGGCGGTAATCCTGCGAATGGTATCGTTGTAAGTGTCCGCCACGTAGACATTGCCGGCGGTATCCACCGCCACACCGCTGGGATAATTGAACTGTGCGGCCGAGCCCGCCCCATCGGCATCGCCCCGGATCAACGCCGCCCCCGCAAAGGTGGTGGCGACGCCCGCCGAGGTGATCTTGCGGATCGTGTTGGTGTAGGCGTCCGCCACGTAGAGGTTGCCGGAGCCGTCCACCGCGATACCGAGAGGATAGTTGAACTGCGCCGCAGTACCGGTCCCGTCGACATTGCCCCGATTCGACGGCGTGCCGGCCACGGTGGTCACGACGCCGGTGGAAGTGACCCTGCGGATCGTGGCATTGCCGGTATCCGCCACGTAGACATTGCCCGCGCTGTCCAGTGCGATGCCATTGGGCTGGTTGAACAAGGCGCCGGTACCGCTGCCATCCTGCATGCCGGCGAGCCCGGACGACCCCGCCAGCGTGCTCACCAAACCGCCAGAAGTGACTTTCTGGATGATATTGTTGGAGGCATCCGCCACATAAAGGTTGCCTGCACTGTCCTTGATCACGCTGGTGGGATACCGAAACAACGTCGCGCTCCCGGTGCCGCTCGAACTGCCCGTGGAACCAGTAGTCCCCGTGCCGCCCGAGCTGCCGGACGTCCCGGTCTGCGTGCTCCCCGTGCCGCCCGAGCTGCCGGACGTTCCGGTCTGGGTGCCCCCGGTGGAGCCAGAGCTGTCCGTGCCGGTACCTTGGACGCTGCTGGTTGAAGTCGTCTGGTTGGTCGTCCCACTGGCTGGAACGCCCTTGCGGATCGTGTTGTTGAACGTGTCCGCCACATAAATATTTCCTGCATTGTCCACCGCCACGGCGTGGGGCGTATTGAACAGCGCACCACTGCCGGTACCGTCTGTGCTGCCAATGATCCCGGCCGCACCTCCGATGGTGGTCACCACGCCCGCCGGCGTGACCTTCCGGATGGTGTCGTTGTTGACGTCCGCCACATAGACATTGCCCGAGATGTCCACCGCCATGCCTGTCGGCGTGTCAAACAAGGCCGCGCGGCCGGTTCCATCCCTGCTGCCGTTGTTGAGTTGCGAACCGGCCAGCGTGGTCACCGCACCGGCCGCGGTGACCTTCCGGATGGTGTTGTTGCCGGTATCGGCCACGTAGACATTGCCCGAGCTGTCCGCCGCCACCCCCGCCGGCGACGAAAACCGCGCGTCGCTGCCCGTGGCGTCAATGTAGCCGCTGGTTCCTGCCGTGCCCGCCAGGGTGGTCACCACCCCGTCCAAGGTGACTTTGCGGATCGTATTGTTGGCGGTATCCGCCACGTAGACATTGCCCGAACCGTCATATGCGACGGACGAGGGCTTGAAAAAATAGGCGGAGCTGCCCGTCCCGTCGGTGCTGCCACGGGCTTGTGCCATGCCAGCCAGCGTCGTCACCGTGCCGTCCGGCGTGATCCTCCGGATCGTGGCATTATAGGCATCGGCGACGTAGACATTGCCCGCGCTGTCCGCCGCCACGCCCAGAAGACCGAAAAACAGCGCGGCGCTGCCCTGTCCGTCCGAGCTGCCATTGCCGGCTGGTGAGCCGGCCAGCGTGGCCACCGTGCCATCCGGCGTAATCTTCCGGACGCTGCCGTTGAAAGTGTCTGCCACGTAAAGATTGCCGCTGCCGTCCACGGCCACTCCCTGCGGCTCATTGAAACGCGCGGCCATGCCCTTCCCGTCCGAGTCGCCTTTGCTTCCGGCATACCAAGTGCCCGCCAGGGTGGTGACCACCCCGGCTGGGGTGATCTTGCGAATGACGTTGTTGCCGGTATCCGCCACGTAGAGGTTGCCGGCGCTGTCCAGTGCCGGGCGACGGGGCAAATTGAAACGCGCAGCCCCGCCCGTCCCGTCCAAATAACCGATCCCGTTGGGCGAACCCGCCAGTGTCGTCACCACCCCGGCCGGGGTGATCATCCGGATCGTGTTGTTGTAAGTGTCAGCCACATAGACATTGCCGGAGCTGTCGACGGACAGGCCTTGAGGAGTATTAAATTGCGCCGCCGTGCCGATCCCATCCAAGTTGCCCTTGACTCCCGCGGTGCCGGCCAGGGTGGTGACACTGCCGGTCGAGGTGATCTTGCGGACCGTGCTGCCGTTGCTATCCGTCACATAAACGTTGCCCGAGGTGTCCACCGCCACGTCAGTCGGTAATGCAAATAGCGCCGCCGTGCCGATGCCATCGGTGGTGCCGGAGAATCCGGCTGAACCTGCCAGGGTGGTGACGACGCCGCCCGCAGTGATCTTGCGGATCGTGTTATTGACAGCGTCCGCCACATAAACGCTGCCCGAGTTGTCCACGGCGATGCCGGTGGGAAAAATGAATTGCGCCGCCGTGCCGGTGCCATCGGAGGTGCCGGCGGTCCCAGCCATGCCCGCCAGGGTGCTCACCACCCCGGCCGGCGTAATCATCCGGATGGTGTTATTGCCGCTGTCGGCGACATAGATGTTGCCCGCACTGTCCAGCGCCACGCCTTCCTCCGCGTTGAGCCGTGCGGCCGTGCCGGTGCCGTCCGTGCTGCCGGTGTAGTCCGCCGAGCCGGCCAGGGTTGTCACCCCGCCACCAGCGGCGATCACGCGGATCGTGCTGTTGCCGCTATCCGCCACATAGACGTTGCCCGAGCCATCCACTGCCGTGCTCATGGGCTGGTTGAACTGCGCCGCGCTGTTCGTCCCGTCCGTGCTGCCGATATTGCTGGTCAAACCGGCCACCGTGGCGACCTGCCCGGACGGCGTGACCTCGCGAATCGCATCATTATATGTGTCCGCCACGTAGACATTGCCGCTGCTGTCCAAGGCCAGGCCTTCCGGGATGTTGAAATGCGCACCGCTACCCACCCCGTCCGTAAAGCCGCGGAGACCTGCTGAGCCCGCCAGGGTGCTCACGACCCCGGCCGCCGTGACCAGCCGGATTTCGCTGTTGCCGGTATCCGCCACGTAAATGTTGTTCGAACTATCCACGGCGACCGCGTTGGGGGCATTGAATCGCGCGAGGATGATCCGTCCGTTCCTGCTGAGATTGCTTCTGTCCGTGGGAGAACCCGCCACGGTGGTCACCATCCCGGACGATGTGACTTTCCGGATCGTGTTGTTGCCGGCATCCGCCACATACAGATTGCCCTGGCTGTCCAACGTCAGACCGGTGGGGTTGTTGAACTGCGCGGCACTGCCCGTGCCGTTCGCATAACCGGCATTGCCCGCCGAACCTGCAAAGGTGCTCACCACGCCGCCATAGGTGGTATACGCCGCTCCGCCTGAGGTGACCTTCCGGACCGTATTGTTGCCGACATCCGCCACATAGAGGTTGCCGGAGCTGTCCACCGCCAGACCGCAGGGATTGCTGAATTGCGCCGCCGAGCCCGTCCCGTCCAAGTGCCCTTTGATGCCTACGGTGCCCGCCAAAGTGGTGACCACACCGGCGGACGTGACCATGCGAATTGTTTCATTACCGGTATCCGCCACGTATAGGTTTCCCTTATTATCCACGGCAACGCCTTCCACCACAGCAAACAAACCCGCAGTGCCGGTGCCGTCCGTGCTGCCTGCGACTCCTGCCGTGCCGACCATGGTGGTCACCACGCCGGCCGCGGTAACTTTCCGGATGGTGTAGTTGAAGGTATCCGCCACGTAAACATTGCCGCCGCTGTCGACCGTCAGACCCAGGGGATTGTTAAACAACGCGGCGGTCCCGGTTCCATTGGTACTGCCGCTGGTTCCCGCCGCACCCGCCAGCGTGGTCACCACCCCGGTCGGCGTGACCTTGCGGATCGTATGGTTGTTGGTATCGGCCACATAAACGTTGCCCGAGCCGTCAACGGCGACGTCCCCGGGCAATGTGAAGCGGGCGGCGCTGCCCGTCCCGTCCGCACTGCCTTCGTACCCCGGTGAACCGGCCAGCGTGGTCACCACGCCGGCCGCGGTAACCTTGCGAATCGTGCAATTGTAGGTGTCGGCCACATAGACATTGCCCGAGCCATCCGCCGTGATGCCGACGGGCGAGTCAAATCGCGCGGCGCTGCCCGTCCCATCCGCGTTGCCGAAGTTTCCTGCGGAACCGGCCAGCGTGGTCACCACGCCGGCCGCGGTGATTTTCCGGATCACATGGTTGTAGGTGTCCGCCACATAGACGGTGCCCGAGCTGTCCACCGCCGTTCTGCGAGGCGCATAAAAACGCGCGGCTGTGCCCGTCCCATCCGCGTTGCCCTTGCTGGGTGCCATACTCAAACCCGCCAGCGTCGTCACCACGCCGGCCGGGGTGATTTTCCGGATGGTATTGTTGACGGTGTCGGCCACATAGACGGTGCCCGAGCTGTCCACCGTTATGCCGACGGGCGTGTCAAATCGCGCGGCCTGACCGGTGCCATCGGTATGCCCCATGGCGTCCGGCGATCCCGCCAGTGTTGTCACCACGCCGGCCGCCGTGACCTTTCGGATCGTGTTGTTGCCGGTGTCGGCCACGTAAATATTGCCCGCACTGTCCAGGGCCAGGCCGGCGGGATCGAAGAATCGCGCCGCCGAGCCCGTGCCGTCGGTGCTGCCGATGTTACCCGGAGAACCCGCCAGCGTGGTCACCACGCCGGCCAGCGTGACCTTCCGGATCGTGCTGTTATTGGTATCCGCCACATAAAGATTGCCCGCGCTGTCCACCGCCACGGTGGCCGGCCGGTTGAATTGCGCGTTGATATAGACCGAGTCCACGCTTCCGATGCTCGCCAATCCCGCCACGGTCGTGAACGTGTAGGGAGTGTAGTTGGTCTGCCCCACGGCCACCAGCGCCGGCAAGAGGACGGCCAGCAGGAAAAGAGAACGCGGCAAAAGCGAGGCGGATATTACGCCAGATGCACAGTAGGGATGGCGGGTGCCTGTTATCATCATGGGGCGATCAAAATGAGATGGAGTAGCAAGCAGTATGAAAATAAACCCCGACCGCGAACAAAATAGTTTGTTTCATTTATCTAGGGCCAGGCCCCCTTGGAAGGGGGAAAAATCACCACCACGGGAGGAAAGACGCGGGTAAACGCCTGGCAAATGCCATGAAAGGGCATTACGTGAGGCGATCGGCGGATCGAACGGCCCTTCTCTTCCCTTGCGGAGGTCCACGCCAACAGAGGCTCCACACTGCATCGCCGACAACGGGTCGGGCCAAAATGAAAGATATGACGGCCGCAATGGGACGAAAACGACGCCCGCGCCGCCATGGGGGACGTTCTTGCTGGCGGCCGTTTTCCCCGAAGACGACCGCCTTCATCAATATGCGCGGTCCGCCGGATGGCTTCAGGTGGTCTGTCCCCGTAAAACTCATGTTGCCCTCGCCAAAAAGCTCACCGTCGTCCATGTTCGCCGCCTGTCTGACCATTGCCATGATCGCGCCAAGTCCCATCACCGGAATGCCGCCCACCCCGGCTGAGTTCGATCTCGAGCTCGTCCGAAAATACAATGTTCCGGGACCGCGATATACTTCCTACCCTACCGCGCCGCAATTCACGGAGGCCACGCCGCCGGCCGCGCTTACGGATGCCATCCGCCGGGACAACCAAGACGCCTGGCGTCCGCTCTCGCTCTATTTTCACCTTCCTTTCTGTGAAACCCTCTGCTGGTTCTGCGGTTGCACAACGGTAATCACCCTCAAACGCGACGCCGCCTCTGTCTATCTCGACTATTTGGAAAAAGAACTGGCGCTGATCCAGCCGTTCCTGAATCCATCACGCCGCGTCGCCCAGATGCATTTCGGCGGCGGCACGCCGACCTTTCTGCCGCCGCCGGTGATCCGCAGGCTGGGCGCCGCCATCCATTCGCGCTTCAAATTTGCCGACGATTCGGAAAACAGCGTCGAGATCGATCCGCGCCGTATCACCCGTGATCACGTCCGCGCCTTCCGTGAACTTGGCTGCAACCGCGCTTCGCTCGGCGTGCAGGACACCAACCCGGCGGTGCAACTGGCCGTTCACCGCGTCCAGCCGATGGATGTGACCGGCCAGGCCTTCGAGTGGATGCGCGCGGAAGGCTACCATTCCATCAGCATCGATCTGATCTATGGCCTGCCGCACCAGACCGCGGAGTCGTTCGCCCGCACCATTGACGAGGTGCTCACGCTGCAACCCGACCGTCTGGCCGTGTTCAGCTATGCGCACGTCCCTTGGATCAAACCCTCCCAGCGCATTTTTGAGAAACAGGCCAACCTGCCCTCCACCGAGGAGAAATTGAAGATGCTCGCGACCGCCGTGCGCAAGCTGACCGAGGCCGGCATGGTGTACATCGGCATGGACCACTTCGCCCGCGCCGACGACGAACTGGCGATCGCCCAGCGCGAGGGCACGCTCCAACGCAACTTCCAGGGCTACAGCACGCATGCCGGCGCCTCGATCTATGGTTTCGGCATGTCGGCCATCTCACAAACCGAGGACTCCTACCGGCAGAACCTGAAGGAGCTGCCGGCCTATTACACGGGGCTCGACGCCGGCCGCCTGCCGCTGGAGCGCGGCCTGATTCTGAGCGACGAGGACCGCCTCCGCCGGCAGGTCATCATGCGCATCATGTGCGACCGACGCGTCAACTACGCGAACCTGTCGCAACGGCTCGGCGTGGATTTCCGGGACAAATTCGCGCGCGAAATTGAATCGCTCGCCGATCTGGAGGCCGACGGTCTTCTGCACCGCGATGCCGGGGGGTTCGTGGTCACCGGCGTGGGGGCGCTGCTCATTCGCATCATCGCCATGCGCTTCGATGCCTACCTTGAAAAAGGTCCGCGGCGATTTTCTCGCACGGTGTAAGGGCCGATCGGCGGCGGCGGGTCCGCCTGCCCGGCGCGACCCCGCGCTTGCGCTTTCCGCGCCTTTTTGCGGCAATCCCCCGCGTCCATGCCATTTCGCATCTGCAAGACCTTTGAAATCGAGAGCGGCCACCTCCTCTCGAAGCATCCCGACAAATGCCGTTTCCCCCACGGCCACAGCCGGACGGTGGAGGTCGTGCTCGCCGCCGACCAGCTCGATGCGAACGACATGGTTTGCGATTTTCAGAAGGTGAAGACAGCGCTCACGGCTTTCCTCGAAACCTGGGATCATGCGCTTTGCCTCAACACGACCGACCCCCATTTCGAGTTTTTCCGCAGGACCTACGGCGATCGCATCATTCCCTTCGAAAACACCGACCCGACCAGCGAGGTCATGGCCAAGGTCATTTTTGAGGAGCTGCAGCGCCGGCTCGCCGAGACGGCGGAAAATCCCGCCCTGCGCCACGCGCTGCCGTCCGGTGTGCGGGTCGACCGCGTGCGGGTGACTGAAACCAGCACAACCTGGGCGGAGTATTTCGCATAACCGCCACCTGTTCCCTGTCTCTTTGCCGGGCCTTCTTGTTTTTGCCGTACGCTACCCTTGGCTGCCCGGGCCGCGGGTCCGGAGTTCCTATGGCAGCAGCGCCGCGCCCCGGATCCAGGGCGCGGCCTGCAGGGTCACCAGATCACTCCGTCAGGGAATACGCAGCTCCATGCCGGGTCGTACCGCGTTTTCGTTCTTCAGCACATTGCGGTTGGCCTCGAGAATTTCGGGCCATTTGGAGCCGCTGCCATAGTAGCGTTGCGCGATCTTGTAGAGGGTCTCCCCCTGGGCGACGACATGCCGGCGATTGGAGGTGGCCGGTGAATTTGCCGCGGTTGTCGCCGGCGGCCGCGCGGTCGGGGCCGGTCGGGCCCCCGCTCCCGCCGGACCGGCGGAGGCGGGGTTGAACAGCGGCGTCCACATGGTCGCCGGAGTGGACGTGGTTCCCGCCGGCGCGGCGGCGCCGCGTGGGCTGGTCGAGCCCGCCCCGCCCTGGCGCAAAGTGGCGATCTCGTCCTTGAGCTGAAGATTTTCCTTCTGGAGTTCGTCAATCCGACTCATCAGCTCGAGCCGGGCCGCCTGGC
>CAJAKX010000395.1 GCA_903940425.1 uncultured Opitutia bacterium
GAAGGAAAATCTTCCTAGTATTAGAGATTCCTTCTGTAAGATTATAATTAGTTTTCCTTAGGAACGGGGTTTAGACGGGCCGGTATTCTTCCTTCCAACCGCGCCCTCCTGGAGTTTTGGTGGCCGGTTATGGCCCGAGGGGCTTGGCCGGCCTCGGATACCTACACCTTCCAACTAAAGACCGCGGGGCGATTGTCTACGGGTGTAGTCTACACAATGCCGAAGACCAGCCAGACGCGTCTCAGAATCCCGAAGTGCAGGGTAGTCCCCGCAGCATACCGGCTTAAAAAGTCTGCCACCTGCGACCCTCTCTCAATCCACTACGAACTTATGAAGTCACACGACAGTAAAGCAATTGCGGTTCCACAAAGGTACTCTGGTGCAAATTCAAATTATCCGACCCTCATCCCGGCCTTCTGCCAGTAAAAAAAGGCCCGCTGACCGTGTCCAAATCATTCTAGCCTAAACTCAATGCATAGCCGACCAACGGTTAATCTGCCACCTACGCGGTGAACCTTCTACCTATTCATCGCAGAACACGCCACCCCTAACGTCCGTTGGGACTGTCCCGCTCCTCCACTGCTCCACCACCACTCTGCTGCTGCTCAACATAAAGCCAAGCGATCCGGTCAGGAACGCCAGCGGCGAGTCCAACCTTCCGAATCGCTGATTCGGATTGCGCAGTTCGCGGCGGGAGGGATCGACCAAGGGTCGTTGGACGTTCAGGGCCAATTCTCTCGATAGCGTCGAGAGTTTTCCGGCGGCGGATTCTCCCGACACTGTCGGTAGAATTAGCAGGGTGGCGTTGGCCTGGTGGATAGTCCGCCGCCATTCCGCCAGCGGCAGGCAAATTTGACGGTTTGCACCCAGATGCACCTGACGGTGTGTGGCGAATTCGACCCCAGCCAACCGTGACAGATTCTTCAGACAGCGTCTAAAAAATCGCTGACAGCCGCGGGACATTGGCCGTTGTCAAGGCATCGCGTTTGAGGGTAAAGTTTTTGCCGTGAAGACCGACCCGGCTTCGATCAAAGTGAGCTTCACCTTCTACCCCGCCGACGTTCAGGCGCTGAACACGTGCATGGTCGGCCTGCGTCGGGCCGGACTGCCGGTGCGCGGGGGCACGGTGCTGCGCGCGCTGATCCATCTCACCTCGGCGACTGAATTGTTCGCGCACGCGGTGCTGCTCGCCAAGGCCTACGAAAGGAAGGGCGGTCCGAGGGAAGCCGACTACGTGGCCGGTCATCCGACGGTCGATTTGCCGCCCGATTTGGTGAAGAAACTCGACGATGTCGTGACCGAATTGGCGGAGAAATTGATACCGGCCAACCGGGCGTTTGTCGTGCGCGCGTTGCTGCGTACCGCTCCCGACGCCAAAACCCTGGCGCCGGCAATTAAGAAATACTTGGCGACATTCCCTCCCCGGCCGCGTGGATGGGCTGCCCGCAAGGCTCGGCCAAGCCGGAAGCCGTGACACCAGGGCAAAGTCGCAGATAGAATCAGTAGTTGTCCCGGGCGATTTTCGGTCCTCGGCGACCCGGCGGCAGCGGTGCCGGGACCGGCGGTGCGACCGCGGAGAGCCCAAGGAAGCTCGGAGCGGTCGCGGCCGGCCAAGTGGGCTTCTCTGTCCGGAGGCGGGTCTGTTCTCGCAGAATCTCGGCTTGGGACAGGGTCCGTCGGCAGAAGGCACCCACGCCGGCGGGCGAGATCTTCACTCCTTGCCTGGTCAGGGCCGCCGCGATCTGTTCATAGCTCGCGGCCTTCGCCCGCCAGACGAGCAACGCGTCACGAAAGGGCGCCAACCTGCAGCGAGAGTGTTCCGCAGGGTCATAGCACTTGGCTTCGTCCATCAGGCGGGCGTGCAGGTCGGAGGATGGCATCTGTCGGGATGCTACGTTTGTATGGGTTAAAGTAAAACAGAAACGGTACGGACACCGGACAAATGCGGCAGCAGCGAGGCAGCAGCAGAGCAGTAGCGAAGCAACCTGAGCCTAACGACCGTTAGGGGTGGCGTGTGCATGCTTGTACAGATAGAAGGTTGCGGC
>CAJAKX010000396.1 GCA_903940425.1 uncultured Opitutia bacterium
CACGTCACTGACGGACTCAGACTTTCACTGGTTGGTTTCATGGTTTCATCAACGCACGGAGTGGTGGCGTCCCGCCGCCATTCGCCCATGCGCGGAGCAAATCCAGTCGTCTGGCGGCCTCTTTCTTGCACATCTCATGGGCTGTGGGCAAGATGCCCACTCTCCGTGCGTTGATGAAACCATGAAACCAACCAGTGAAAGTCTGAGTCCGTCAGTGACGTGGAACCGACGGGTAGCCGAGTGCTACTGCGGCGCAGCGATGCGTCGTGGGGAGCTGCACAAGGCGAACGACCAGCCCCAAACACAAGTGAACTCGATACGGCCAGGACGTCTGGCGAGCAGGCGGAGAGGAGGGATGCGCCCGCGAGGGTGGGTTCCGTGCGAAGCCTGTGGCTACGGCCACACCCCCAGCAGCGACATCGCACGTTCCATGCTGACTGGGGGAGATGTCAGGGTGAGTGGAGTGAGGATGGCCAGAAGGCTTCATGGCTTAAATCAAGACCCCTGCGGCGAACAGGAACCAGCCGCAGGAGGCAGAGCCCTCACAGTAGCAATGAAGCGGCTAATCACCGTGGAGCGAGAGGGGGTAGGAAGATGAACACCGCAAACGAACAGACCGGGCCACCAACACCGCCCGAAGTGCCTGCAAAGGCTACACGAAGCGGGAGCAGCCGGGAGCAGGAGTGGGGGACACTCCGGCTCTCGCACGACTCCACCATGGTCTGGACCGAGCGGATGCTGGCGGCCCTCGGAAGGGGGAACGACGCCAGGCAATGGCACACGCTCATCGACAAGGTCTTCTCCCCGAAGACTCTGGCGCTGGCGTTTGCATCGGTAACAAAAAGGGACCGCGCCGCAGGCGTTGACGGAATCACGACCCAAGCCATGCGGCAACGCGAGGCCGAAGAACTGCCCGTCATTGAGCGCCTGCTGCGTGAGGACCGATACGAACCGCAGCCGGTGCGCCGCGTATGGATCGAAAAACCCGGCAGTCGCGAAAAGCGGCCGTTAGGCATCCCGACCGTGCGCGACCGCATCGTGCAGCAAGCCCTCCGCGCCGTCATCGAACCGATCTTCGAGCGGGACTTCAGCGATCAAAGTTATGGTTTTCGTCCCGGGCGCAGTGCCCGGGCAGCCGTAGCCCGCGTTGAGGAGCAGCTCGAAGCAGGCAAGACATGGGTGGTGGACGCCGACATCAAAGGCTACTTCGACAACATTCCGCAGGATCAACTCCTCGCCCTTGTGAAACACAAGATCAGCGACCGGAAAATCCTCGGGTTGCTCGGAAAATTCCTGCGGCAAGGCGTCATGGAGAGCATGAACGGGTGGCAGCCCACCGCAAGCGGGACCCCCCAGGGTGCGATCATAAGTCCGCTGTTAGCCAACATCTATCTCGATCCCCTCGACCATCTGATGGCCGCCAAAGGTTGGGAAATGACGCGCTACGCAGACGACTTCATCATCCAATGTCACACCGAAGCCGAAGCCCTCGCGGCGCTGGCGCAAGTGGAAGCATGGATGGCGGAGGCGGGACTGACCTTGCATCCTGAGAAAACGCGTGTGGTGGATGCCACTCGGAAAGGCGGGTTCGAGTTCCTGGGTTGGCACTTTGAACGCGGCTACAAATGGCCGCGCAGGAAAAGCATCCAGAAGCTCAAAGACAGTGTGCGGGCACGGACCAAGCGCAACAACGGACACGACATGCGCACCATCATCAAGCGGGTCAACTCGATCACGCGGGGATGGGCAAATTACTTCCGCGGCGGCGTGCAGAACGTGCCCAAAAGTCTCGACCAATGGGTAAGGATGCGGCTGCGCAGCATCCTGCGAAAGCGGGACAAGCGCAAGGGCCGGGGCCACGGTCGGGACCACAACCGGTATCCAAATGCCTGGTTCGCTGAGCGGGGGTTGGTCTTCCTGATCACGATCACCCACGACTCAGCCGCGAGTCCCACGAAGTGAAAGGCGCAAGCCTGACATGCGGGCACTCATCGACTGGCGAGCCGGATGCGGGAAATCCGCCTGTCCGGTTCTGAGGGAGGGGTGGGGCAGTAATGCCCCATTCCTACCTCTATCCACCGCCGCAGGCGGGCGTCTTTTTTAGCTAAAAATGAAGCCACCTGGTTCTGACGCGCCCATGATTCTGCTAACCTGTATCGGTTTGTGCTTGGCGCGAGTATTGCGCCGCTGCACAATGTCTGAGATGGTCTTAGTATGTGAGATCGTTCAG
>CAJAKX010000397.1 GCA_903940425.1 uncultured Opitutia bacterium
CGCGACCAGGGTTCGAAGGGCGTAATCGGGATTATCCTTGAAGCCGTCGAAAAAGTGCTCGGCATCGTAGACGACCTCCCGGCCCTGGGCGACGAGATGGCGCACCGAGTCCTCGATCATGGCGAGGTTTTCCTCGGGCGTGGTGCGGAGGATTTTGGTGACGTGGAGCAGCCACGTCTTGCCGACGATGGTCACGACGGGCGTCCCGGCGTCGAGCAGCACCTTGAGCTGGGCGTCGTGCGCGGCGGAGCCGCCGGCGCGGCGGGTCGAGCCGAAGGCGGCGACCTTGGCATGACACAGCTTCAATCGGCCCACCTCGGCAAAAAAGGTGATGTCGCGGGGGTTGGACCCGGGAAAGCCGCCCTCGATGTAGTCAACGCCGAAATGGTCGAGGCGCTCCGTGATGAGCAGCTTGTCGGTCACGGAGAACGATATGCCCTCACCCTGGGTGCCGTCGCGGAGGGTGGTGTCGTAGATTTTGAGCGGGGGGTGTTTCATAAAAAAAGCCCCGGGGTTCTGGCCCGGGGCGTTGAGAGTGACGTGGTGTTTGCGTAGCAGCTTACGCCATGTCGCCATGCCCGGGCCGGCGTCCGATGATAATGATCGAGCCGATGATCGAAATGCGAATGACCAGGTGACACCTCATGGCGGTTGGGTAAGGAGGGGGAGGAAAAGCGAATCACGGGCAGGTGTCCATTCTGTTTTTCCAAGCCGGTCCGGCCTTGCCGTTTAAGAGTCCTTCCGCGGGGGCGCGTCGGTGATCATGACGACATCCCGGGGATTAATCACGTAGGTGAGCCCTTTTTCGATCTCGACGATCAGGACTCCGGCCGAGGCCTTCACCGATTTGACGCTGACCAGGACAGTAGTGGCGTCGTCCCGCGAATGGATCAGGTACACCGGGGTGCGGGTGATGCTGGAAAACGCCGCGGCGTAGCCCCGGGCGAGTTCCTCCACCTCCGTGGCGACGCGCACGGTGACCGGCGGTTGCGAACTCTGGGATGCCGGCTGGCCGAAGCATGCGGCTGCGACGGTTAGGAAAAAAGCGGCGGCGAGTGTTTTCATGGAGAGGGGATGATCATGAGGAGCATGATGGAGGGATGGCGTCTGGCGGGCGTGCCATTGATGAAAGCAGGATGGGCCGGCAGCGGCTTAATTGCTGATCTCTACCCTGTCACTGCTTCCAATAGATCTCGCTGACATCAATGCCTTTTTCCTGGAAGAAGGAAGTTGCCAGTCGTGCCGTGGCGTTCCCCGGCAGGGGGTAGCCGTCCGTGTTGAGCACCGGGCCGTCCTTGGTGATCACCACCCATCCTCCATCAAAGACCCGTCCGTCGGTGGCCCGGCAGAGGACATCCGTCGGGGTAATCCGCAGCGGGGCATCCGACTCGTTTCTGAATTCGATGATGACCTGCCCCGAACCAACAGGCGCAAAGGAAACAATCCTGCAGCCATCCTTCACGAGCTTCTTGTCAAGCTCGGCTTTGCGCTTTTCCATCTCGCGCGCGGCTTTCTCCCCGCGGTCGTGTTCCGCGGCTTTCGATTTTTGGATGGACTCGGCGCGTTCCTGTTCTTCGCGCTGGGCGGCTTCCATGTCCACCGGATACTCTTTTGCCAGTTCGTCAGGCAAATCGTCCTTCTTCACTTGAAA
>CAJAKX010000398.1 GCA_903940425.1 uncultured Opitutia bacterium
CTGGCCGAAGGACGCGATTCTTCAGACACCGTCTGAAAAATCCGCCGACGGAACAATTCAGACGCTGTCTGAAATATCCTCGGCTCAACCGCGGTTTCCTCTGCCTTGGTCTCATTATGTGCGGCTGATGACGGTGAAAACCGACCCGGCCCGGCGATTCTACGAGACGGAAGCCCTCCGCGGCGGCTGGTCGGTCCGCCAGCTCGACCGGCAGATCAGCACGCTGTTCTACGAGCGCACGGCGCTGTCGCGCGACAAGGCCGCGATGCTAACCAAGAGCGCCAAGGCCCGGCCGCAGGACCGGGTCAGCGCCGACGAGGAGGTGAAAGACCCCCTCGTGCTCGAATTCCTCAACCTCAAGGACGAATACTCTGAATCGGACCTGGAGGAAATGCTGCTGCTCCACCTGGAGAAGTTCCTCCTCGAACTGGGCGGCGACTTCGCCTTCGTCGGCCGGCAGCGGCGGCTGCGCATCGGCGATGAGTGGTATCGCGTGGATCTGCTCTTTTTCCACCGGCGGCTGCGTTGCCTGGTGGTGATCGACCTGAAGATCGGCAAGCTCACCCATGCCGACGCCGGGCAGATGCACATGTATCTGAATTACACCCGCGAGCACTGGATGGAGGAGGGCGAAAGTCCACCGGTTGGATTGATCCTCTGTTCCAGGTCCGACGATGCCTTGGCGCAGTATGCCTTGGAGGGCCTGCCCAACAAGGTCCTCGCGCGGGAGTACCGGCTGGCCCTGCCTGACGAAAGCCGGCTGGCCACCGAGTTGGAACAAACCCGCCAGCGACTGGAGCGCGGCCATCGTAGCTAGTCCGCGCCTGGTTCACAGCATCGTCCATCGTTCGACCCTCACGGAGGGCCACAGGGGCCAACCATGGCCAGGGAAGGTCTTTCCGCCCGCGCCGGCATTCCCAGCCTAGCACGCCGGTCAAGGTAGTCCTCGCGGCGCTCGGCTCCACCTGCCCGGACGCTCGCGTAGCGCTCGCGCCCGTGACTCGGCGTGCCGGGGGATGCCGAGCGCGGGGCACCGCTGATCCCCCGGAACGGTTTCGGGGACGCGAGATGTGCCGCTGCTCGCCATCCCCATGCGTATCTATGAAGCGAGTATTGCCTACAACGTCGTTCAACAGGGCCCCGTGGAGCCCCTAAACACGCCCGAGAAGATCGTCGACTATCTCCGGGATGCGTTCGAGCGCCAGCCCATGGTGGAGACGCTCTGGCTCATCTGCCTCAACCGGAAGAATCGTCCCATTGGGCGCACATTGATTACGTCGGGCACCCTTACCGGGTCGCTCGTGCATCCGCGGGAGGTGTTCAAGGTCGCAGTGTTGTCCTCGGCAGCTGCGATCGTGGTGGCACATAATCACCCGGGCGGTGATCCCGCTCCAAGCAGCGCCGATTTGCAGGTCACTCGCAGATTGCATGAGGCCGCGACCGCAATGGACATCGAACTGATCGACCACGTGATCGTGGGCCTGCCGGAAGACGACCCGGCGGGCAGGGGATTTTATTCCTTCAGGTCGGCTGGTCTCCTCTGACCGCCATCTGCGTGCAGCTAGCGATGGACGGCTACTGTCCATCACGGCTCTCGCGACGCACTCGCGAAACCGCCGGCCGTGTTTACGGCATTCGGTCACCTCATTGCCTCGCCACTGGCTTATTCAAGTGTTGCTCACTCAAAGTGAATCAACAGATCGCCGTCCTGTTTGCGTACCGGGTCCAGGGATTTCAAACCTCTCCGGGGTCACCGCAGTCTCTTAAATCCTGTTAGCGGCTCGACATTTCCGTCAGCGATCGTTCATGTTGGAACGATGAGTATCGCTGTCCGCACCAAGCTTTTTTCCGCCGCCTTGGACAACCTCATGCAGGAGCGCGGCGTGAATCAGGTGGAGCTGAGCCGGCGTACTGGCATCGCAGTCTCCCGGATCAATAATTACCTCAAAGGTAAGTTCCGCACGGTCAAACCCGCCCACGTCGGGGCCATGGTGGAGGCGTTGGGCGGTGGCAAGGCCGCCGGGGTATTGGTCGAAGCCTACCTATTCGATCTGCTGCCGGAAAACTGCCGTGGCCTGGTTGAGGTCAAGTACCCCGGCATGCCGACCGGCGGCAAGTGGACGCCA
The DNA here is from genome assembly GCA_903940425.1 of uncultured Opitutia bacterium. Classification (GTDB taxonomy): domain Bacteria; phylum Verrucomicrobiota; class Verrucomicrobiia; order Opitutales; family Opitutaceae; genus Fen-1467. Next base: position 2,127 of record CAJAKX010000398.1, read on the forward strand.
CCGTCGAAGGGACTGAGCCGGGATTTCGCGGGCCTATTGCGAGATTTGTACCGACTGTGCGTAACCAGCGTTAAGGTCCGCGAGCGCACGGAGGGATGGATCAAAATCATGCGCGAGATCGGCGGCTGATCTGGCCAGCTGGCCTGATTGGCACTTGATCCGGCAGAAGCCAAGGCGAAGCTTCTTGTCTCGTGCCAACGACCTTGTCCAAGTCTTTGAAGTATAGCCATAGACAAATGGACATTGCTCGCCACTTCCAGTCTCTTTCCGATGAGTGCATCGCGCTTAAGGATCGGGTAAGACACCTCATCGCTGGACGTCATTGGGCCACAGATGGAGAATGGAAGGAATCAGTTGTGCGGACGATGCTGCGTCGACACCTGCCTGCTCCATTTGAAGTTGGCAGAGGATTTGTTGTGTCCCTGACCAACGTTTCAACACAGATTGATGTACTGGTTTATGACGGCTCCCATCCGGTTCTATTCAAAGAAGGCGATTTGGTGTTTGTTGGGCAACGAGCATTAAAAGCGATCATTGAAGTCAAATCGAGTGTGGGTCCTCGCAGTGCGGCCAACGCGATAATAAAGCTATCGAACGAAGCCGCCAAGTTTGGCCTTCCGGCCAGAGAGGAGAAAATCTTTGCTTTATTTGCGTTTAACTGGGTGGGCCGCAGCACAACCCTCATTGAAGAGACCCTCCAAGCGTCGGCTCAAGGTAACGTCAATAGGGTCGTCGATCTCTTAGCTTTGGGACCAGACAAATTTGTGAAGTGGTGGTATTCAGGTCCCACCAGGACGGGATCTAGGAGGAAATGGCACCACTATGATCTTCCGAACGCTGCGTTTGGCTATTTCCTCCACAATGTGATAGTCGAGCTCTGCAAGACCCGTATCGGTGACGACGCAGAGCTTTGGTTTCCCATGGAGGGGAAGGAACTTGGTCTGGTGCGGGAGATCCCTCTTGGTACATCAATGTCGCCACAGGAATCTCTTCGGACTTCCTAGCATCAGGGCGACTTACCAGCCGACGAGAGGACCTGTCGAGCAATTGCCTTTGTCACCTCCCAGAACATGCGCACGTCATCCTCCGTTATTGTTACGCCGTCAGTGTATTCTTTGTGTGGATGAATGTAGTTCCGATATTCCCGAAGAACGCTCCCGACGTCCTTTGCCGATTTCGTGATCCACGCCAGTTCGTGCGCGACATCGACCATATTTGTGAGTTTCCAATCAGCAAGGGCTACGGTTGATCCAGCCTTGTCTTTTGGAGCTTTGCTCGCGGTAAAAACAGCCGACTTCTTTGGGCTTCCATTGATCCGTGCGAGCAAAAGCGATTCCAGCAAGCCGCCCATCATTACGGTCGCAGCAAGGTTTGCCTTGGATGTCATGCAGTGCTGGACCTCGTCCCAGCGACGGCCAAGTATCATCTGCATCTTTGCGTCCGATGCGAGCGGCGCAAAGTTAGGCTGCGCATCGGTCGTCACGGGAGCCGCCGTGGGTGCCGTTGAAGCGATAAGACTGCGAACGTTTACGAGCGCACGTTTTACCCTAAAAAGCGTGTCAGAATAAGTCGCTCTCGCTGCATACCCACCGGTCGCCTGCATCACGACCCGATACATCGCATTGACCTCGGTAAGGTCAGGTCGGGATGAGTGTCCCGCGACAATTGGGCTATGGGTCTGGAACCAAGCATACGCGACTGATTTTAACAGCGTAATCTCGGCGTTGGCAGAAACTTGTTTTGTTCGCCCTCTTCGAATAAGCGCCCGTGCCCTTGCGACTTCCGCAATGGCTGTTTCCACCGCCGTGAACGCGTCGGCCATATTACCACTACGCCTTTGATCTCTTGCCTCGCTTATTTCGCTGTTTTCGCCGCGAGCGGCTCCTCGGCGTTCCAGCTACTTCGACTCCACCGCCTGGTAGCGTCATCGCAACCAGATTTTCACCCACCGCATTCAACCTAAATTCACCCCTGCCTGCGCGGTCGAAATATCCCTGTTTTAGTGCGTTACTTAAGGTCGCGATAGGCTTCGTGAATCCGCAGCCTCTCGCTTGTCGCCCCGACTCCTGAAGATCCTTCGCCGTGATAGCATCTTTGCGGTCGGCTGGTGCAGCCTCAAAGCGATAAAAGTAAGCCGCGACAGCCGCGAACTGAATATCGCTCTTCGGATTCTTCTCGCCCACAAATGTCTTAATATCCTTTGACCGACCCCCCGACACCGGCGGACCTAATGGCGGCGCCGGTGCTGCGGAGCCCGATGCGGCGGTTGGTGCTAAACTGGTCGCCGGTTGGGGAGTCCCAGGCAGCCCAAGACTCTCCGCAACCCACCTGATGATCCGCTCCTGCTCGGTTTTGTCCCTACCTTGGAGAATCGCCTTAAGCTCTTCGGCTGCCATGAAATCGGATTTGGTACTCATACCAAGAAATGATGGCATTTGTCGGTATCTTCCACAACCAGAAAACTGGCATCGTGTGAGTTCCGTTTCATTTTTGCCGAGGAGAGTGTCTCGCGCGCTTGTTCAGCCATATCAGAATCAGCTACGCTCCCAAGCTCCAGAGGTGCACAGGATGTGCGGGCTGGAATATTCCCGCCTTCAATCCACATAGCCGATGGGAACGAGGGAAAGCCTTTCCTCCTCTATTTCCAGAACAGATATGGTGATTGTCCCGGTTCACCCGGGCGTGATTTGCCTGCCCGAGCCTCCATTGTATCCCATGGAGCGAGTCGAGCCCTCGCCGGCTTGAATTCCCGCCGCTCACTTGACCCATTCGACCCACCCTTGCTTTCGCCAGGTTCACTCGCGGTTGAGCAAGCCGAGTTCGCGAAGAGCCAAGATGTCGGCCAAGAACGAGTCGCTCAGATTCCAGCTGCCCTCTTTTGTCAACCGCTGGCCATGCATCGAGTTGATTCGCTGTTGAATCCAACGGCCCGCGTAGGACAAGCCGATGGGCGCGCTTCAGGGCCATCAGCGCATCCAGCTTGATGTCGCCGATGTCCGGCTGGTTGAGCCGCGCAAAATACTCCTGCTTCCAGTCGGGCGGTGTCGGCATGGCTTAGCCTAGTTTGATCTTCCGTGAGGCAAGAGCTCTGTTGGTTCGCTTCGGATGCGCCAGAACCTCGAATTTCTTTTCCCGGTCGCTCATCGTCGGTGAGGCGCGGTCAGACCGTCAGCGGCCACGGCCCGGCGAGGCGGGGAATCAGCGTGGCGTCCGGGTGGAGCGGTTCGTCCAACGGCTGACCGTAGTCCAGCCGGTGCGCTTGGATCGCTGCCAGGAGCGAGGCCGCGATGGCGCGATGGTCGGGGGAATCCGAGAGCAGGAGCCCCGCCAGTTTTTGCCGGACGGCGTTGGCCGCGCGCGGCACCAAATGATGGCCGCCCGAGCCTTGCGCGACGCGGCCGAAGCCGACCTCCCGCACCATGTCGTGGAGTGTCTGGGCGAGCGGGCGGAGATCGGGCAGTTCGAGCAGCGCCAACATCGCCGCCTCGGATTCGAGATCGCGTAGGCTCGCGATGAAAATCGCCCGCTCGCGTTCGCCCAGACTCAGCAGCCGCTCCTGCAGGGCGCGGCCGAAGGCGGGGTCTTCCCGGGCCGCCTGCACGAAACCGCGGCGGAGGGCGTCGGGGGCGCGCTGCGCCGCGGGTTCGACCGCCATCTCCAAGAGTCGGTTGCGACAGGCCGGATGCGGGCTCGCGCTCAAAGCCTCGATCAAATCGGGATAGCTTGCCGCCTCCGCCGGCAAGGTCCGCGATAGTTCGACGAGAAACTCGGCGGCCTCCGGCTTGGGACAGGCCGCGAGAGCCGAGAAAAGATCGCGGCCGTGGTAATTTTGCAGCCGGGCGGGCGGGAGCCGGCGCATCCGTTCGACCGCAGCCGCGGGGTAGTCGCTCGCCAAAAGCATCGCGAAGCCTTTGACGAGGCCATACCAAGGATCGTGCCCGGAGTTCATCGACGGCTTTTCACTTTCGGCGATGAACGGTTCGAGGGCGGCGAGAATCCTCCGGCCCGGCAGCACCGCCCCGCGCTGGGCCATGAGGTGCAGGTGCTCGATAACACTCCAGCCGCCGTATTGCATGTTGGCGCCGAGCAGAAGCTCGACGGCTCGCGGATCGTGCAACAGCGCGAGCGCGCCGGCGGCGCCGATGAGGTCGGGGCGATGGAGCGATTGCGCTGAAGCGCCGGCAGCGCGATGCGCTTCAATCGCCGCGTGAATCGCGTTGGCGCGGGCCTGCACCGCCGGAGGGGGCGCGAACGGCGTGATCTGCGGAATGCCTACCTTCCGTTCCATCGGCGAGGCCGGTTCGGGCAGCAAGCCCTGGCCGCGACACACCTGCACCAAGCCGCGCGCGGCTTCCCCGAGCCAGTCGGGCTGCGCGAGCAGCCGGACGAGTGCCGCTTCCGCCTCGGGACCACCCAGCGCCGCAAGAGCGCCGACGTAGAAATTCGCATAGCCGGTCTGGTCGCGCCGGCCCTGCCGGGGACGACCGGTGCGGCGGGCTTCGGCCACCTCACGGCGGATTTCTTCCCACCGCGCCGTTTCCGTCGCGGCGAGGGCCTCGATCTGCGCCACGTCCTCGGGCCGTCCGATCCGCCCGAGGAAGGCGGCGAGCGACGCTCGCAGATGCGGCATGTGCGGATAATCCGCCGGGATGCTCGCGACGATCCCGTTGACCAGCGCGCGCAGGCGATTCTGCTGCGCGGACGAGATTCCCTCGCGCAGATCGGGAACGTGTTCGAGAGCTTCGATCAAGACGACGCGTTCGTCGAAGGAGGTGGCGGCTTCGGCCCTCGCCACCGCCGCAGCGGCCAGGGCCGCGGCCGGCACCTCGCGCAGCAGGTCCCGACGGTCGAGGCGGTCGGCCGCACCGGGATGGAGGAAGGCGTTCAACAGAATTTCAGCGACGCGGATTGAACCGCTGCCGGCGAGCAGCCGCACCCGCTCCGTGGAACGGAAGTTGCGCGGTGCGCGCAGCTCCGCTTCCGCGAGCGCCACCAGATGGTCTTCGCTGAATTTCGCGACGCGCCCGATAAGCGGGTGCTCCCACAGCAGGTCGGCGGCCTCGTGCGCGACCAGCCAGTCTTCGAGCCAGTCGGGGGCGGCCGGGCCGATCATTTCGGCGTAGGAGACCACGAGCGAACCGAGCGCGGCGCGCGGATCGGCCTGCGTCCCGGCACGCACAAACGGCGAAATCTGTCGGCGGGCTTGTGCGACCGACGTGATTTCCCGCTGGGCCAGTTCGAGCCATCCGGGATGGCGGTGCGCATGGAGTTCGCCGATGATCGCTTGCCGGAGGCGCGGATCGCGCTCCCGTTCCAATTCCTGGCTGAGGCGCGGCAGCAGCGGGACCGTCACGGCCAGGGGCAGCCGATCGAAGACGTGATAGGTGCCGAGGGTCCACGGCCCGAAGTCCGCGCTCTGCGCAAGGGCGACGGCTTCGGCACCGTGGCGACGGTAGGCCAGCAGCTCGATGGCGGCGTTCTTTACCGCAGCCGGGGCGGCGGAAACGGCAACGCGGCGCGCAAACTCCAGTTCCTCGACTCCCGATTGGCGGGACATCTCGCCCAGAAATATCTCCTGCCGGCGTGCGGACAGGCGGACCAGGCGGTCCGGCCAGCCCGGGCCGAGGCAGGAGGTGCGGAAAACCGCGTAGGCCCGGAGCGGCCGGAAGAATGCCTGTTCGTCCGCGCTTTCAAGAATCGGCCAGATGACGTCGGAAAAATCCGGCGAGCCGGTCGCGACCATGCCGGCCAGCGCACAGTCCTGATGCGCGAGACCGTCGCGGGCATACCAGCCGCGCAGCGCCCCGGCAAGGTCGGCGCCGACCCGCGCCCACAGCGCCGGGCCGCCCACGCCCGCGAGTTCCGCGGCGGCAACGAGGTCAACCGGCATCGTCCAGCGCACGAGCGCGGACGCCAAGTCCAGAGAACCGGAGGCAACCAGATCCTCCACGGCAAAAGCGAGTGCTTCGCCCCATTGGGGAAAGTTCAGGATTTCCTGCTGGAACCGCAGGATGCCCGGTGCGTCGCTGGTCGTCGCCAGTTCCCGGATGCGGTCTAGGAGCCAATCGGCGGCGAAGCGCTCTTGGAACTGCTGGTGGACGAAGGAATGACTGCCGTCACCTGCTGGGGAAAGAACGAGCACGTGGTGCCGCACAAGGCAGTCGGCGATGGCCGTAGAAGTGCCGTGCGCGGACAAGTGCCCGGCGCCGCGCAAGCGGCGGTTGCACTCGGCGATGGCCGAGTGCACTTCCGGTCCGGTGAGCGTTGTGCGGC
>CAJAKX010000399.1 GCA_903940425.1 uncultured Opitutia bacterium
CAGCACGCTGCTGCGCAGGACGAGTTCGCGGTTCGCCGGCTGCGCGTGCCAGCTATCCTTGAGCCACGCCTGCCGCTCCTCCTCGGTGAAAAAATGCGCGTCGATGATGGTGTTGGCCTCGACGGTGGCTTGCGCGGGCGTGATCTCCGGCGTGGTGATGTTGATGCCGCCATCGAGCCGGAAGTGCGTATAGCCCGTGGTGATCAGCCGCACATGCCGGTAAATTCCGGAGCCCGCATACCAGCGCAGGGAAGGTTCGAGCGAATCGTCGACCCGGACGGCAAGGACGTTGGGAGAGCCGTCGGTTTTTAGAAACTCGGTGAGATCGTAGCGAAAGCCAATGAAACCGTAGGGCCTGCGTCCGAGGAACTGGCCGTTGATCCAGACCTCGCTGTTCATGTACACGCCGTCGAACTCGACGACGACCTTCTTCCCGGAGCTGGCCGGCAGCGGGAAGCTTTTGCGATACCAGCCGATGCCGTGCGAAAAATAGCCGCCATTGTTCTCGCCTTCGGGGGGCGGGTTGATGGGGCCTTCGATGCTCCAGTCGTGCGGCACGTCGAGGGTGCGCCAGTTCGTGTCGTCGAAGTTGGGCTGCCTGGCAGTCGGCTCATCCCCAAGGCGGAAGCGCCAGCCCGTGTCGAATGGGATGATTTCCCGCGCGCTGGGCGCCGGCTCGGCGATCGCCAAGGCGGTGGAAGCGAAGCAAGACAGCGCACTTAGATTGAGAGCGTGCAGCAACGATGCGAACGGGGAGCGGTTGCGCATGACGAGGGAGGGTTCTTGGGCTAAACTGGATTTGCGAAAGTACCACGCCGGCTGTGCGCGTGTCGATGAACTGGAGGTAAGCAAAGCTGCAGGATTGAATGGGCCGCGGGCGGGTTCCGGATCGGGGGACGCAGCCTATCTCATTGGCACTGGACTCGTCAGTTGCTTGGTTCCTTGCAGCTGGGCGCCGTAGAGGCCGATGCCGAGGGAGTACTGCTCGCGGCGCCGGTAATCGATCGGTTCAATCGATTGCCGGCGGAGCTTCTCGGTTTCGAGTTCCTGCTGGCGCTTCAAGGCGGCGACGCGCATGGCTTCGCGGTCGGCGAGGTCGCGCTTCTCGCCCTGTTTGAGCGCGGCCTGCCGGCGGGCCTCGGCTTCGGCCGACTCCTTCTCGCGCAAGTCCCCGAACCGGCGGCCTTCGCCCTCGGCGGCTTCCTTTGCACGCACCAGACGCTCGTGCGCCGCGGCGAGGCGCCGGGCGTCCTCCGCGGCGGCCTGGCGGGCGGCCTCGGCGTCGGCCTGCCACGCGCGCAACAGGGCAAGATTCTGCTCCGCCTCCACCAGTTCCTGCCGCGCCTTGAGCTCGGCCAGCCGGCGGGCCTCAGCCGCCACCGTCGCCGTGCGTGCGGCGTCCTCGCGGCGGGCCTCGTCGTAAGCCCGCTCATCGGCGGCCCGGAGTTCCGCCTCCTTGTGCTCCAGATCGGCCTGGTACTCCCGGTAAGCGAAAACCATGGCGAGCAGCAACAGAATGCCGGCCAGGGCGATGATGATGCCTTTCTTCATGGCGGGAGGAAGCGGAGGTCGACCGTGAATCTTGCGGCGAACGAACCCAGACTAGGCGATTGACCCGAAGGGGGGAAGATTGTTCAGGGGGAAGTCAGCCACCGTGGGATGCGCGGCATTGGCGGCGGCGTAGGGAAGGGCCAGGTGGAGCGCGGCTGGCAGCGGCTGCCGGTGATGAAAGACCGCGTGAAGCAGGCAGGCGTGCAACACATCGCCCGAGCCGGTGGAGGAAACTTCAGTCACTGCCGGTGGGGTGATGCCGGCCGGCACTCGCCCGCGCTCGGCGAGCCAGACCGGTCGCGGTCCGTCCGTCACGATCCAGGCGCGGACCGGCCAGCGGGCGAGGGCCTTCACCAGCCGCTCCGTCATCGACTGCGTTCGCTCCTCTTCCGCGAACAGCGTGCCGAACTCGACCCGGTTGACTTTCACCCAGGCCAGCGGGCGTTCGCTCAACCAGGCGAGAGGCGGACCGTAGGTGTCAGCCACCACCGGCCCGCGTGTCAACCAGCGGCTGATCGCCTCCCGCAGTGGCTCGCTGTCCGGCGAGTTCCAACCCGGCACGCTTCCACAAACCGCCAGCACGTCGCCGGCCGCGCACGTGTCGAGGTAGCCGGCGCAGGCGCGCACGGCCGGGGTTTCCAGCGGCACGTCGGGACCGAGAAAGGTTGTTTCCGGCCGGCCCGGCGTGCGCACGGCCAGACCGGCGCGGGTGGGCGCCGTCAGGGGAAACGTCCGGCAGGCGACGCCCCGGGCGCGCACCCACGCCTCGCATTCAGCGCCGGTCGTGCCGCCGGGAAAGAAGAGCGCGGTGGTCGGCGCGCCGAGGCGGGTGAGCATCTTCGAGACATTGATGCCCTTGCCGCCGACTTGAAAAAAATCCGCCTGCGCCCGCTGCGTGTGACCGGGCTCCCAGGAGGCAAAGGTGAACGTCTTTTCCCACAGGAGGTTGCCGGTCAGCGTATGGATGCGTGGAATCATGATCCGTCCTTCTTCACCGGCTTAACGAATACATAGTTGGCGAGGAAAGTCAGGCCCAGCATGGCGCCCAGCGTGCGGATGTTGCGCATGGCGCCGAAGACGGTGGAAAGCGGGCTGGCCTTGGGCTCCTGCACGCGCAGCAGCAGCAGGGCGGACAGCAGGGCCGGAAGGATCTGGAGGACGAAGGCCCAGTGATAAACCGTCATCGCATCCCGGCCGTGGTGCAGCGCCCAGGTGATCGCGACGCCGCTGAGGATGGGCGCGATCGCCGTGAAGACCGACGTCACCGCAGTGTTGAGTCCGATGGCGGTGATCTTGGCTTCGGGTGGGATGAGTTTCAGCATCAGGTTGAACTGTCCGAGCGTGAAGCCGGCCCACGTGAAGCCGTTCCACACCCACAGCCCGTAGAGGAGCCACACGTTGCCGCGGTCGAGAAAAAGCCAGAGGAGGTATTGCACCGGCCAGAGCAGGATCGCGGCCGCCATCACGGACTTGTTGCCGTGGCGGGCGAGCAGCCGGCCCCAGGTCGGCATCGTCACGGCCGCGCTCAGGCTGTTGAGGATGATGAACACGCTTACGTCGGCCACGGACAGCCCGAGCTGCCGGTACATGAACACGGGATAAAACGGCCCGAGGCAGTTGTAGGCGAAACCCCAGACCGCGCCGAAAATGATGAAGGCGATCAACGAGCGCGAGCGCCGGATGATGTCCCATTGTTCGCGCCAGGGCAGGGCGGGCGGCACGCCGGCCGGGACGACGCTCACCCTGAGCCGGTGCTGGGCGATGTTTGACCAGACGCGCAGGGCCACGGCCGCGACAAAGATTCCCTGCAGCGCGACCAGCGATCCCTGGAAGAGTCGGAGCACCAGCCAGACAAGCACCAGGAAGAGCACGGTGGCCGCCTGAGTCAGGCCGTTGCGAAAACCAAAATACTTTCCGCGTAGCCGCTCGGGCGACCATTCCTGCGTCCAGGAGTTCCAGGCCACGCCGTTGATCGAGGCGAGCAGGCTGAAACCCAGGAAGAAGGCGAAAAAGACCGGCAGGCAGGCGGCGGGGTTGTCGCGTGGCAGGAACGGCAGCGCCAGCGTCATGGCCAGCCAGCCGGCGGCGTTGGACCACGCTCCGGCCAGCGTGATCGTCTTGGCCGGCCAGCGGCGGGCCAGCAACGGTGTTAGGAAAATCTGGAGGAAATTGCACCAAAATGGCAGCGACACGATCAGGCCATAGGACGCCTCGGACAGGTGAAAATACTCGGTGAGCAGCGCCGCGACGATGAAGTTGCCCGGCAGCCAGAGATAGCACAGCGGCGAGGAGGCGACGCCGTCGACAATGCCCAGCGCCAGGGCCTGGCGGAGAAGGGAGCGGCGCGGCTGGGGGGAGGTTGCGTTCAAGGCCTGAATCGGTACGAAGGGCGCATATACATAGCCCATGTCCCGCATAGTTAAAGTCAAAGCGCTGCGCTCGAAAAAAACCGTGGCCCTCGCTCGAGGCCTACTGGGAAAGTTCCTGGTGCGGGCCACACCGCGCGGCCCCGTGGCCGCGATGATCACCGAGGTCGAGGCGTACGACGGCGAGCGGGACCGGGCCTGCCATGCCCGCAACGGCCGCACCGCGCGCAACGCCGTGATGTATGCGCCGGGTGGCGTCTGGTACGTCTACCTTTGCTACGGCGTGCATGAGCTGCTCAATCTCGTGACCGGACCCCGCGGCTACCCGGCGGCCGTGCTCATCCGCGGAGTGGATGGGGCGAGCGGCCCGGGCCGGCTGACCCGGGCGCTCCGGATCGACCGTCGCTTGAACGGCACCCCGGCTTCGCCGGAGGGCGGATTATGGATCGAGGATCGCGGCGTGCGCGTGCCGCGCGGCGCCATCCAGACCACGCCGCGCATCGGCGTTGATTACGCCGGCCCGGTCTGGGCGAGGAAGCCCTGGCGGTTCGTGTTGAGGAAAGCCGAGGCGAACGGTTTGTCCGGCGGGTGAGGGTAAGCCTGAAGGCTATCCGAAAACCGTCAGAACTTGGAGGGCGGCGCGCTGTCGCCGCCAAATACCCAAGCGGCGCTAATTCTGCTGGCCAGCAGAACGCCCTCCACCGGGCAGCGCAGCAAGGTTTTCGGATAGCCTCTAGTCTATCACCCGCGAAAATATCGTTCCTCCCAAGCGGAAGCCCCCGACGGGCCTGAGTACATGGACGGATGCTTCGCCCGGTATCCCGGCGGTGCTATTTTGGGCAGACGAGCTTCACCACTTCATCAAAGTCCAGCGGCCCATCCTTGCTGCTCTTCGCGAGAAAGTCCTTCCATTCCTTCGGGAAGAGCGGCGCGCTGTTCTGCACCTTGCGCGCGGAAGTTCCGCCCGCGATCCGTCCCGTCATCGCAAATCCAATCGGGCCCCGCTTCAGCATCGGGGCGGGCAGCACTTGCAGCTTCTCGATCAGCCGATGAACCCGATCAAACGTGTCACTGCCCCGGCTGGAGATGAACCAAAAGTGCGGATGACCACCCGCCACGACGATCACCACGATATCAATATCGTCGGGAACGGTGGCCGCGGCGTAAAACTCCGCACAAACCGCCTTCAAACGATTGATGTAACCGTTGAGCTCCTCTGCCGGAATCCGCTGGGCGAGTTCGCTCGCACTCAAGTAACTGCAATTGACGCCCGCCAGTTCAAATCCCGACACGGTGCCGGCCCGTGCCCCGGCACTTGCGCAAACCAGCAGAGCAAACGACAACCAGCGCAGAGTCTTCATGATAGTTCTGCCAAGCGTTTCTACCTAGGGATCTCGTCAGCCACCGTTCTTTACCCAGCAGTGTTATTAGCTTCAGTTGAATTGAGGTTTTGCAGTGGAGCTTCGGGGAGCTGCG
>CAJAKX010000400.1 GCA_903940425.1 uncultured Opitutia bacterium
GAAGGCGCGGCGGGCGCCGATCACATTCACCGCCTGCCAGAGGCGGTTGAGGACCAGTACCGGTTGGTCGAGCGCAAGTTCCATGACGGAATTCGGAGGTAGCGGGAGCGCCGCGGCCTGTCAAGCAACGCGCCAGGGTTGAAATACCGGATTGCGGATACCGGAAACTGGAAGGCCCGACTCATCAGTGGCCGCCACCTTTGACTATCCGGTAGCCGCAATCCGATTTCCGAAATCTTTCCTGGATTCCTGGCTTCCGAATTAAATTTCCCGGCCGTGCACCGGGTCAGGCGATGACTCCCGGCGTGGCCCGGAAGTCCGTGGCCAGCTCATCAAAGGCGGCGCCCGCCGAGAATGCCCGGTCCCAGGAAAGTTTCCCGTCGCGTTGCACGACCTTCAGGATCTCCGGTGTGCGGATGCGGGTCGACTCAAGGAGGCCGAACGCCGGATCAACGTAATTCATGAAGAGGCCGATGGCGTTGCCGTGCGAGCCCAGCCCGATCGTCTCGCCCGGATGACGCGCGATGATCGCCTCGGCCGCGGCGGCGATGCGCTCACGGCAGGTCCACGAGGATTCTCCGCCCTCGAGGGCGTACGAGAAATCCCCCCAGGAACGGCGCCACACGTCGCGGAAATCGCTTATCCAGACGGCGGCAATCCGCCGCTCGCGCAGACCCGCGTCGGGCACCACGTCGAGGCCGGCTGCGTCCGCAAACGGCGCGAGCGTGTCGCGGCAGCGCCGGTAGGGACTGCAATAGAGACGCCGGATGCCGAGCGGCTGCAGTACCGCCACCAGTCCGCGGGCCTGATCCTCGCCCAGCGGCGAGAGCGGCCAGTCCGGCTCCGCCTGTCCGGGATGCGGCAGGCTCTGGGCGTGGCGGATAAGATAGAGCGTCGTCAAGAAGCCGGTTTTCCTAGCGGACCGCCTCCCGTCGCGCCAGCAGAATACCGCAAGGATCGTGACTTGAATTGACTTGGGGCGCCGTCCGCGTTGCTTAGGGTGACTGGTGCGCGTGTGACGCGCCAGTTGCTTGGTTCCCGGCAAAACAACGACCCATTTGGACAGGAGGACGACATGCCCGACACGATTTCCTTCAAGCTCAATGACCAGCCAGTGCACTTGAACGTGGACCGGGACCGCACCCTCCTCTGGGTCCTGCGGACCGACCTGGGACTGACCGGCACCAAGTTCGGTTGCGGCGAAGGCTTCTGCGGAGGCTGCACCGTGCTCGTCAACCAGCGGGCGATGCGCTCCTGCTCGCTGACGGTCAAGGACGTCCAGGACAAGGAAGTGACCACCATCGAGGGCCTGGCGAAGGACGGCCGGCTGCATCCGCTGCAGCAGGCGTTCATGGAGCACGACGCCCTGCAATGCGGCTTCTGCACGCCCGGCATGATCCTCGCGGCTTTCGGCTTGCTGCGTGCCAACCCGCAGCCATCCCGCGAGCAGATCATCCGCGGCATGGAGGACAATTTCTGCCGGTGCGGCGCCCACACCCGCATCATCGACGCCATCCAAACCGCGGCGACAGCCATGAAGGGAGGGCATTGACATGAATCCGAAACTTGATCCGTCCCTGGATTTTCAAGCCGGCCCCGATTCCGCGGTCCCCGCCCTGGCGAACCGCCGCGACTTTCTCAAGCACCTCGGCGGCGGCGTCATCGTGTTCGTGACCCTTGGCGACTGGGCGTTCGCGCAGGAGGCTGCCCAGGAAGCCGCCCGGCCGGTGACCGTCCGCCCCGCGGTGCCGACCGATTTCAACGCCTTCCTCCGCATCGGCGAGGACGGCCGCGTGACCTGCTTCACCGGCAAGATCGAGATGGGCCAGGGGCCGATCACTTCCCTGCCGCAGATGGTGGCCGAGGAACTCGAGGTGCCGTTGGATTCCGTGGACATCATCATGGGCGACACCGACCTGTGTCCCTTCGACATGGGCACGTGGGGATCGATGACGACACGCTTCTTCGGCCCGGCGCTGCGCACCGCAGCCGCTGAGGCGAAGGCCGTGCTCCTCGAACTGGGCTCCGAATCGCTCAAGGTTCCCGTCGCCCAGCTCACGGCGCAGGACGGCGTGATCTTCGACCGGGAGGACAACAAACGCCGGATCACCTACGGCCAGTTGACGAAGGGGCAGAAGATCGAGCGCCACCTGACCGTCAAACCGTCCCTTAAGGACGTCTCGCAATTCAAGATTTCCGGGAAGCCGGTGCTGCGGCGGGACGCCCGGGAAAAGGTCACCGGCAAGGCTCAATACGCGGGGGACATCCGCCTGCCCGGCATGCTCTACGCGAAAATCCTGCGGCCGCCCGCCCACGGCGCAAAGTTGCAGAGCGTCGACACCGCCGCCGCCCGGGCCATCGCGGGCATCCAGGTGGTGCAGGACGGCGATCTGGTCGCCGTGCTCCACGAGCAGCCGGAAGCGGCGGAAAAAGCTCTGGGAAAAATCAAAGCCGTGTTCGATGTTCCGCCGGCGACCGTGGACGACCGGACGATTTTTGATCATCTGCTCCGCGCCGCGCCGCCCACCAAGGTCGTGACTCAGGAGGGCGACCTGGCGCAAGGCCAGGCGTTGGCGGCCCGGAAGTTCGAGACCACCTACCTCAACAGCTATGTTGCCCACGCGGCGATCGAAACCCATACAGCCCTCGCCCGGATCGAGGACGGCAAGGCGACGATTTGGGCGTCGACCCAAAACCCGTTCGGCGTGCGCGAAGAGGTCGCCCGGGCGATCGGCTTCCCCATCGAGAAGGTGCGGGTGATCACCCCGTTTGTCGGCGGTGGCTTCGGCGGCAAGGCCGCGAACGGCCAGACGGTCGAGGCCGCGCGGCTGGCCAAAGCCGTCGGCCGGCCGGTGCAGGTGATGTGGAGCCGCGAGGAGGAGTTCTTCCACGACACCTTCCGGCCCGCCGCTGTCGTGAAGATCCATTCCGGGATCGATGCCGCGGGAAAAATGACCTTCTGGGATTACAGCGTCTTCGGCGCCGGCGACCGGGGCGCGCCGCATTTCTACACGATCCCGCATCATCGGACCGCCGCGTCCGGGACCTTCCAGGGCCCGCCCGGACTGCATCCGTTCGGCGTCGGCGCCTGGCGCGCGCCGGGCAACAACACCAATTCCTTCGCGCGCGAATCGCAGATCGACCTCATGGCGGCCGCCGCGGGCGTGGATCCGGTGGAATTCCGCCTGCAGCATCTCACCGACCCCCGGATGATCCGCGTCCTCAAGGCCGCGGCCGAACGCTTCGGCTGGACTCCCGCTGTGTCACCCAGCCGGCGCGGCTACGGCGTGGCGTGTGGCACCGACACCGGCAGCTACGTGGCCACCATCGCCGAGGTCGCGGTCAACCCGGAGCAGGGCACCGTCCAGGTCAAACGCGTCCTCTGCGCCCAGGAGATGGGCGTGGTCATCAACCCGGCGGGCGCCATCCTCCAGATCGAAGGCTGCATCACGATGGGCCTGGGCTACGCCCTCACCGAGGAGGTCCATTTCAAGGGCGGCGCGATCCTGGACACGAATTTCGACACCTATTCGCTGCCGCGCTTCTCCTGGGTGCCGAAGATCGAATCCGTGCTCGTGGAGGCGAACGACATTCCGCCCCAGGGCGGCGGCGAACCGGCCATCATCGTGATGGGCGCGGTGATCGCCAACGCGATCGCCGATGCCACGGGCGCCCGGCTGCTGCAGCTGCCGATGACCCCGGACCGCATCAAGGCCGCGCTGAAGAAGGTTTAATCCGAGGCTCCCGGCAGGATCGAAGGGGCGCAATCTCGTTGCGCCCGCTCGGGAAGGCGCGGCTCTGCTGGCCAGCAGAGCGCCCCTACCCATCCGTGCCGATCCGTGTGATCCGTGGTGAACCTCACCGCACCTGCAGCGTGTCGCCTTCGAAGGTCAGGCCGAGCGGCGGCACAACGACGGCCTTGCGGCCGTCCTGCTTGCGCACGCGGCCGGCGAGCCACGCGTCGTAGCCGGCCGCCTTGGCTGCGGCGATCGTGGCGTCGGCGAGATCCGGCGCGACGTACGCCGCAAAGCCCACGCCCATGTTGAAGGTCGCATAGGCTTCCTTCAATTCGATCGGCCCCGCCTCGCGGAGAAAGCGGAACAGCGCCGGCTCCGGCCGCATGGTCGTGATTTCATAGACGAACGGCTCTTCCAGCCGCATCAGCTTGCGCCAGCCGTGGCCGGTCACGTGCGCCAGATACTTCAGCTTGAGACCGCGCTTCTGGCATTCGCGTACGAAGGCCACATAGATGATCGACGGCGCCAGCAGCGCCTCGCCATAGCTGCGGCCGTCGCCGATCGGCGTCCGGTACCCTTGCGGAAGTTTCCCGGCGAGCCGGCGGCAAAGCGTGAGCCCGTTGGTGTGCACGCCCGAGGAGGCGAGGAAAACGATGGCGTCGCCGTCGCGCACGTCCCCCAGGATCCGCAGATTTTTCGGCGCGATGCGCCCCACCGCCGAGCCCGCCAGCACGATGGCCGCCGGCTTCACGATTTCGCGCAGGGTCGGCGTCTCTCCGCCGCCCCACACCGCGCCGGCCTGCCGGCAGCCCTCCGCGAAGCCGGCGATGAGCTCCGTGGCGCGCGGCGCGTCGGCGAACCAGCCGGCATCCCCGACGGCGGCGTGCATGGCGACCGACACCGGCAGCGCGCCGCAGGTGACGAGGTCGTTCACGATGGTGGCCACCGTGTCGATGCCGATCTCGCGATAGCAGCACCGGCCCGTCGCCTGTTGCACCGCGTCGGCCGCGAGATTCTTGGTGCCGAGGCCCTCCTCGACATGGGCGAGATAGTGGTCGGCGGCCTCGATCAGGTACGCGCTTTCGCCGCGCGCCGCCGCCGCTTCGCGATAGCCATGGGCCGTCAGTTCACCGGCGGTCGTCCGCGCCGCCTGCTGGCAGGCGCGCTTGAACGCGTCGAGTTGCTCGTAGCGCACGCCGGCATCCTCATAATTCAAAGACATGGGCAGGAGGAGAAACCACGAATACACACGAAGAGACACGAAAGAAATCCCCTGGTGATCATTCGGGTGAATTCGTGTTCATTCGTGGTGAAAAGAATCAGTAGCTCCGGCCCTCGTGTTTTTCAAAGTAGTTCACGTAGGCCTGGTGCACCACGCGGTAGCCGCCGGGCGTCGGGTACCGGCCGGTGAAATACCAGTCGCCCGTGTGGTGGGGCACGGCCGCGTGGAGGTTTTCGATGGTCTGGTAGATGATCTGCACCGGGCCCTGCCACTCGAGGCCGCGCGGATAGACCAGCTCGACGATCTTGGCGGAGATCTCCTCCGGCGTGAACGGCTCGTAGATCTTGCGCACGTGGTTCACGGTCGCCGGGCCCGCCCGCGTCAACTCCTCGCGGCAGAGTCCGTAGATCTCCTCCAGCAGCCCGCCCTGGCCGCGCTCCTTGAGCAGCGCCACCGCCGCCTCGAAGGCGATGAACTTGGCCAGCTCCGACATGTCGATGCCATAGCAGTCGGGATAGCGGATCTGCGGCGCGGTGGAGACGATGATGATCTTCTTCGGGTTGAGCCGCGAGAGGATGCGGATGATGGAGCGCCGGAGCGTGGTGCCGCGCACGATCGAATCGTCGATCACCACGAGGTTGTCGGTGGGCTTCACCGAGCCGTAGAAGACGTCGTAGACGTGCGAGGCCAGCTCGTTGCGCCACTTCTCCTGCCCGATGAAGGTGCGGATCTTCACGTCCTTGCTCACGACCTTCTCGGCGCGCGGCCAGTTGCGCAGGATGAGGTCGTCGAGCAGCGCCTCGTCGAGCGTGCCCCGCGACGCGGCGGCGAGGATGGCGGCCTTCACCTCGTCGCGCCGGCGGAGACGCAGCGCCTCCATCAGCCCGTAATAGGCCACCTCCGCCGTGTTGGGGATGAAGCCGAGGACCGTGTGCTGGTAGTCATGGCCGACCGCCGTGAGCACCTGGTCGGCCAGGCAGGCGCCGAGCGCCTTGCGCTCGCGGTAGATGTCGAGGTCGTTGCCGCGGGAGAAATAGATGCGCTCGAAGGAGCAGGACGCGCGCGGCAGCGGCGCGGCGAAGGCCGTCGAGGTCAGCGTGCCGCGCCGCTTGATGACCACGACGTGGCCGGGCGGAACCTCCCGGGCCGCCGCGGCGTCGACGTCGAACACGGTCATGAGCGGCGCGCGCTCGGAGGCGAACGCGACAACCTCATCGTTCTGGAAGTAGTAGCACGGGCGGATGCCCGCGGGATCGCGCACCACGAAGGCGTCGCCGTTCCCGATGAGGCCGGCCAGCGTGTAGCCGCCGTCCAGCTTCTCCGCGGCGCGGGTGATGACGCGGGCGATGTCGAGGTCCTCGCTGATGCGCCGCGAGACCTCCTCGCCAGGCAGGCCGCGGGTGCGGAGCTGGCGGTAGAGTTCCTCGTGCTCCTCGTCGAGGAAGAAGCCGATCTTCTCCAGCACCGCCTGCGTGTCGGTGGCGAAGATCGGATGCTGACCCATGGCGATGAGGCTGTCGTTCAGCTCCGCCGTATTGGTCATGTTGAAGTTTCCCCCCAGCATCAGGTTCCGCGTCGGCCACGGGCTGCGCCGGAAAAACGGATGGCACGCGCTGAGGCTGTAGCCGCCCGAGGTGCCGTAGCGCAGGTGGCCGAGGTAGAGTTCCGCGCCGAAATCGAAATGCCGTTTGACCGTGTCGGGGAACTCCGGATGAATCGTGCCGTCGGCGACCTGCGCCTCGTACTGCTGCAGCAGCGCCTTGAAGATCCGGTCGAGCGGGTTGGACTTGATGTTGCGCTCGCGGAACATGAACGGCTCGCCCGCCGGCACGTCGAGCTTCACACACGCCACGCCCGCGCCGTCCTGCCCGCGGTTGTGCTGCTTTTCCATCAGCAGAAAGAGCTTGAAGAAGCCCCACAGCGGCGTGCCGTACTTCTCCTGGTACCAGGAGAGCGGCTTGAGCAGCCGCACCAGCGCGACGCCGCATTCGTGTCTCATGGGATCGCTCATGGGGACAATGCCGACGGGTGATCGGCGATTGCCGGCTGCGCGACAACCGTGGCAGCGGGCGTTGGTTTGAACTCAATCGTCATTGGGCAATGGGCATCCGGCAGTCACTCCTTCCTCACGGGTGATGGAAACCGCTTATTCCGATGAGACCCCGGGAATGGTCAACGGCTTTCTCCACGCCTGCCGCCGAAAGCGCCGGGGCCTGACTTGAGAGTACCTTGACCACGCCGGGGATGTTTGAAAGCGTCCCGTGCACTCGACCATGCTGATCCTCCGCGGCTCCCCCGCCCTCTCTCAGTTCCGCCTCCAGAAGCTCCTTGAGGACCTCACCGCCGCCGTTCTGCCGCCTGGCAGCATGCCGGTCCGCGCCCTCAGCGCCGAGTTCGTCCACCTCGTGGAGCTGACCGGAGAACTGACTCCCGCCGAACGCGGCGTCCTCGAAAAACTCCTCACCTACGGCCCGCGCCGCGCCGCCGTTCCGCCGGACGGCGGAATCACCGGACTCGTCCAGGTCGTGGCCCCCCGTCCCGGCACCATTTCCCCCTGGTCGTCCAAGGCCACCGACATCGCCCACATCTGCGGCCTGGCCGGCGTCAAGCGCATCGAGCGCGTCATCGTCTACACGATCGATCTCGGCGGCGCCGCCCTTGGCCCTTCGCCCTTGGCCCTTCGCCCCGGGCAGCGCGCGAAGCTCGCCGCCCGCCTCCACGACCGCATGACCCAGGTTGTTTTCGACGACCTCGCCGCCTGCGCCGCCCTCTTCCGCCACGAGACCCCGCGGCCGCTGACCAGCGTGCCC
>CAJAKX010000401.1 GCA_903940425.1 uncultured Opitutia bacterium
AGCCTGCTCGGTTGCATCCAAGGTGCCATCCTTGTTGGCGTCGTACTTCTTGAGGACGGAGGGAGGGATTTTCTCCTCGTCGGCGGCGGGTGCGGAGACGGAGACAAGCGGCAGCCCCAGAAAGGCCGCCGCGCATAGAATATAGGCATAGGGGTTTATTTTCATAAACGTGAAATACCGTAACTGCGATAGTTACGCAGGCAAGCGGTTTTTTTACCTCCAACGCCCCGTTGGAGAAAACGATCGGCGGGGTTGCTCATGCCATCGCGAGACCGGCCAAACCGCGGCGATCCAGGTGGCTGGCTGCGTCGCGGGGGGCCGCTTGCCGCGTCAAAATGCGATCTAGGGCCGCACCACCAATTGCGTGCGCCGGGCGCGTTGGAAACAAACCCGGGCAAAGCGCCGCAGGTCACCCACGGTGACGGCATCGATGTGGGCGTCGTAATTCTTCCAGTCGTTGACCGGCAGGCCGTACAGGGCGTTGAGGCCGGCCTGCATGGCGCGGGCGGAATTGGTTTGCAAACCCATGCGCCGCGCGGCCTTGAGGCGCGTCTGGCAGCGACGCAGCTCGGCTCCCGTCACCCCGCCCGACTGCACGCGGGCAATTTCTACCTCGATCTCTGCCAGCACCTCGGTCGGGCGCTCCGGACTGGTGCCGGCGAAAAAGTAGAACATCGCCGTGTGCAGTCCGACCACGCGGGCCGAATGCACGAAGTAGGCCAGCCCCTTCTCCTCGCGCACCCGTTCAAAAAGCCGCGACGACATGCCGCTGAAGAGTTCGTCGGCCACCTCGCTCACGTAGTAGTCGGCCGCCAGCAGGCCGGGGCCGGGAAACGCCTGGAACACGACCGCCTGCTGGCGCGGCTGGGTTTCAACGAAGTCACCGATGCGGGCGGGCGTGGTGAAGCCGGTGGCGACCGGCGCCAGCACGCCACGCGGCAGGCGGGCGAGGAGGCGCTTGAGTTTCGGCGTGAGCCGGCGGGGTGCGAAGTCGCCCGCCACGGCCAATATGGCATTGCCCGACACGACAAGGGTGCGGTGCAACGCGGCGAGATCGGCGGGCGTGAGGGATTTGAGGCCGGCTTCGTCGCCATGCACATCAACGGCGAACGGATGATCGCCAAAGAACAGCCGACGCAGACGCTTCTTGCCAAAGGTGACGACGTCGTCCGCATCCTCCTGCAAATCGGCGAGCTGGGCAGCGCGTTCCGTTTCGAACGTGGCGCGCTTGAAGGCGGGCGCCAGCACGGCGTCGGCAAGCAGATCGAGGGCGCGGTCGAGATCGGTCGGCAGCACCTCGAGGGCAAGACCAAAGCTGTTGTTGCCTGAGAATGGGTTGAAAGTCCCACCTACCTCCTCGATGGTCCGGGC
This sequence comes from uncultured Opitutia bacterium, assembly GCA_903940425.1. Classification (GTDB taxonomy): domain Bacteria; phylum Verrucomicrobiota; class Verrucomicrobiia; order Opitutales; family Opitutaceae; genus Fen-1467. The sequence goes on from CAJAKX010000401.1 coordinate 1,372, forward strand.
GACGTCGGCGGCGGTGCGCCGCTTCGTGTCCTTGGTCAACAGGGTCGCCAGCAACTCGGTGGCACCGCGGCGGCCGGGAGCCTCGTAGAGCGGGCCGCCCAGAAAAAGGAGCCGCAGGTGAAGGTTGGGAAGTTTGGCATCACGCTGGAGCAGGAGGCGCGCACCATTGGAGATGACGGTTTCCTCGAAATCGGGAATGGAGCCAGCCCTTTCGCCACGGTTGCGGAGGGCGGCCGGGGCGGCTGCTCCGACCGGATTGATCGACACGGCGGTCAGCCGCTCGGGCACGAGATGGATCCGGAGCACGCGGCGGAGTTCGGCGGCCGTGAGCGCGCGCAGGCGTTCGAAGTAAGTGCGACTGTAATCGAGATCGCCGACCACGACCTCGGCGAGGCCGAGACGCGAGGCCTGACCGGCCATGGTCTTGCGCGTGTTGATTTCGCCGACCACGATCTGGCGGAGGGCCTTGGCAATGAGTTTTGGAGCAAAACCGCGCGCGGCATGGCGCGCGAGCTCGCCTTGGATGGCAGCGGTGGCCGCCTCGCGTTTGTCAGCGTCGCAGGTGAAGGAAACGCAGAAGAGCCCACCGGAGCCCGGATTCCAGGCATGGGCATCGATGGTATGAACGAGACGCGCCTTTTCGCGGATGGCCTGCCAGAGAATGGAGCTGTCGCCATATCCCAGGATGGTGGCGAGCAGGTCGAGCGCGGGCGCATCGGGATGCGTCAGTCCGGGAATCTGCCAGCCAAGGCCGGCCCGCGTGAGCTGCACCTCCTCAAAGCGGTGCTGCTCGCGCCGGGCAAGCTGCCGGGGCTCGTCGGGCAGATGCACGGGCGCCAGCCGGGCGCGCGGAAGGGAACCGAATTGCTTCTCAATGACCTTGCGGATGTCGGCGGGGTCAAATGCGCCGACCATGACGAGCACGAGATTGTTGGGTACGTAGCGCGCGCGGTAGTAGGTGAGCAGGTCCTCGCGCGTGACGCTGGCAACCACGTCGCGATAGCCGATGATGGGATGGCGGTACGGATGCTCGCGGAAGGCCGTGGCAAAGAGCGTCTCGCCGAGGCGGTGGTCGGGATCATCCTGCCCCATGTCGATCTCGCGCAAAATGACATCGCGTTCCCGCGTCACCTCGTCAGCGGGCAGCGTGGAGTGCAGCACGGCATCGGCGAGAATATCGACGGCCACGGCGGTGTGCTCGGCGGGCAGGTCGATGTAATAGACGGTGTGGTCAAAGGTGGTATAGGCGTTGATATAGCCGCCGTGCGCCTGGACGGTGGCGGAGATCTCCCGGCCCGCGCGGCGGCCGGTGCCTTTGAAAAGCATGTGCTCGAGAAAATGCGAGAGGCCGGCGCCGAGCTGCGTCTCCTCGTGAATGCTGCCGGTTTTCACCCATGCCTGCACGGAGGCGATGGCGGCGGAGGCGTCGCGTTTGAGCAGAACGGTGAGCCCGTTGGCGAGAACCAGGCGCTCGGGGGGATCACGCCAGAAACGCTCCAGCAGGGAGAAATCGACGGAAGAGGTACGCATGAACGATCAAACAAAGAAAAACCGGGGGAAGGCTGGAATGCACGCCAAGAGTGGGTTCCAACCGCACCCACCTGCCGTCGCGGTGGTCACACGGAGCTCACGGTCTCAGTCGAAGGACCGGCACGGCGTTTGCCGGCGGGCTGGAACGGCTTCACGAACGCCTCGTCAAAATCATAAATGTCGGCGAAATCTTCACGCCGGTCGTTATCGGTTTTGCTGAAGATATTGTATTCGATGAGATTGAAGACGATATCGCCAAAATCCGTGCAACGACGCACTCCCCATGACTCCAGCACCGTCTTGGCAAGCGGGCCAAACTGATCGAGGGCGTGGGCGCGCAGGCCTTCGAGCAACTCGCGGCCGGATACATGCTGCGAACGCTGCGCGCGAGTGGGATCGTTTTTCTTGAGGTTATTGACCGTGTGATCGAGGCCTTGGCGTACGAAAAAATAGGCTTTTTTGCCGTAGCGGGAGTCTTCCTTGCAGATGAGGTCTATGATTTCTGCAAAATCGAGGTCTTGCATCGTGGCGTGGACGAAGAGGTAGCATAACCGCCCGCCGCCCGCAACCCCGCAGGAGCCGAGGGGACGGGGCGTCAATGGTTCATCGTCCAGGGCCTCCACTCCCATGAAGTCTGCGCAAAAACCGGACGATGGATACATAACGCACTAGTCCAGGCATACTTGGATATGCGATTGCAGATTCCAAGGGATGCGAAATCGTGACAAAAAATGAAATTGCCAACATATTGCTCGCATTAACAAAGGCTCCTCTTTTACGCTTAGTGCAAATGATTGCCTCTACACAGTCGAATCATCCGCTGAGCAGCGTAAAGGATTTCGGCCGGACAGCCAACCCCTTGGATCAGGCGTGCGCACGCCTCAAATCGGCTGGATTGCGGATCACCCAGCCGCGCATCGCCATCCTCGAGGCACTTATCCAGCGAAACAACCCGGCGAGCATCGAACAAATTCACAACGATGTGACCAGTGACTCCTGCGACCTGGTCACCGTGTACCGTTGTCTGGCTGTTTTTGAAGAACTGGGACTCGTGCGTCGTTGCTTCTTCCACAACGGAACGAGCCTTTACGAGATCAATCTGAATGACTCATACCACTACCACATCGTGTGCCGGTCGTGCGGCAAGGTGGAGCGCATCAACGTTTCTCTCACTGACGGCGTTGAGCGCATGCTGCGGGAACGCGGTTACCAGCAGGTGGTCCACATGGTTGAGTTTTTCGGCGTGTGCCCTGACTGCCAGAAGAAGGCGGCCGAGTCCAACCCCCTCCTTCCGACCATTGTGCGCTAAGGCGCCCTCCGCCAAGTCCGGTATTCCAAGGCGCGGCTTTGCACTGGCCGCGCCTTTTGCATGCCTCTTTGCCGGGAGTCGGTCGACCGTGCGCCAACCGCCCTTCCCGGTGAAATTCACGGCGGTCGTCCGGTGAGACGGATGCGTGGATCGAGCCAGAGCAGCAGCAGGTCGCTGAGGAGTGTGCCCACCACGCCAACCAGACTCATGACCATGAGCATGGAGCCGGCTAGGTAGACATCTTCGGTTTGCAGTGCGTCGAGCATCACCGGTCCGATCATCGGCAGGCTCAGCACAATCGCCACGATCGCGCCACCGGAAACAAGCTGGGGGAACAAGCTGCCCAGGCTGGAGATGAAGGGAGTAAGTGCGAGCCGCAGCGGATATTTCAGCAGCAGTTTGAGCGGACGCAGACCCTTGGCCCGGGCGGTGATGACGTAGGGCTTTTTGAGCTCGTCGAGGAGATTGGCCCGCATCACCCGGACCATCCCGGCGGCGCCACCGGCGCCGAGCACCACGACGGGGAGCCACAGGTGTTTGAGCAGATCGATCACCTTGGGCCAATTCCAATCGTGCACCGTCGCAAATTCCTGGGAAAACAGGCCCGAGACGTTCACGCCGAACCACGTTTTACCCAGATAAATCATCACGAGCGCGAAAAGAAACGACGGCACCGACATGCCGACGAAGACAAACAGTGTCAGGGCATGGTCTCCCCAAGAATAGGGGTGCACCGCCGAGTAGAGGCCGGCGGGCAGGGCCACCACCCAGGTGAAGAGGATGGCGGCCACGGTGACAACCACCGTGAGCAGGATGCGGTCTCCGACGATCTGATTGACGCTGCGATTGTGCTCCATGGAAAGGCCGAGATTGCCCTGCAGCAGACCCGTGTCCCGCTCGTCGAACGTGGTGAACCATACGAAGCCGGCCCATCGCAGGTAGCGCATGGTGAGCGACTCGTTGAGATGAAAATTCCGGCGCAAATCCTCGATCTGGGGGATGGAGGCCTCCGTGCCCTGCATCTGGTATTCGAGCATCCTCGACTCCAGATAATCGCCCGGCGGCAGCTGCACGATCACAAAGACCACGATCGAGACAATCAGCAGTGTCGGAACCATCAGGAACAGGCGGCGCCCGATGAATGGATGCCGCACGGCCACCAACCCGATGCCGAGCAACGCGACCGCGAGGACCAGCGCGCGGAGGAGGTTGCCGACCGTCAGCCAGCGGGTGGAACCCGCCCCGCCGGCATCTGCCGCAGGCACCCGGGCGGCCGGATCGGGTATGATTTCAACCACAGCCCGCTTGGTGGCGGCCACGACGGGCGGCGGATCGGCCGGGTCGTCCCAAAAGTAGGTTTCGAGGCCCGCATTGCCGGGCGTGTTGTAGATCGAACCGAAGATCGCATTCCCCGGCACATTGCGGAAACCGTTCTTGACGACGACGAGCTGGGGCGGCGGCGTACAGATGCTGATGTGCCAGACTTCGCGGGCGTTGATCTCCTGGATGCGGCTGAAGAGTTCGCGACGCTTTTGGACATCCGGTGCGGTGTCGATCTGCTGGAGAATCTTCATTTCACGCCGGAGCGGGTGCTCGACGGGCGGCTCCTCGGCGCCGGGGCCTTGCGAGAGCGGATCATTGAAGAGGCCGCCGCGCTGGTACCACATGCCATAGGCCGGCGCGAAGAACGACTCGATGTTGGTCGACACAAAATTGCGCGGCTCGCTGAAGGGGAAGAACTCGCTCTCGCCCATCCACACCGTGAAGTCGTGCTCCAGAGCGGCCTTTTCCGCCTGGAACAGCACCCGGGCGCGGATGCGCGGCAGGCAGCGGATGCCGACCCGGGCCCAGTCATCGACCACGAACTGGGCCGGCCCGTTGCCGGTGTAGTCGGTCAGGTTGAGAAACCACACCATTTTCGTTCCATCGGGGAAGGTGCGGTAGCCTTCGTTGTCGCGCGGCGTGAGGCCGAGCCGGTCGAGCAGGCGGTTGGCGCGCGCCGGATCATGGTCCGTGTAACTCTGGAGAAGTTTCCCGCTGTAGTAACCGGAGTCCGGTCCCGGGTCGATCTGCGCGGGCACCCCGAAGCCGTTGAATTCGGCGTCGATGATGTCGCGGCGGTTGATGGCGAGGGAGAGCGCCTGGCGGAAGCGCCGGTCGTTGAGGAGCTGATGCTTCCACTTGGTCTCGGGCCGCGCGGGGTCGACGGTGCGGTTGATGACCGGGTAGATGGTGAAGAGCGAGCGCGTGGCCGGAAACCAGTCGTGCACCGCGTAGCCGTTGCGTTTTGCCTCCCCCATGAGGAGTACGTGATCCTCGTAGCGGATATGCCGGTCTTGCATCGACGCCTCCCCGCTCGAGGCGGCCAGTCCGAGCAGGTTGATGGGCCGGATGTCCAGCACGAGGCGGTCGAGATAGGGCAGCTGGTTGCCGCGCTCGTCGACGGCGAAGTAATAGGGGTTGCGCACAAAGACGTACGGCGGCGTCGACGAATAGCTGTGATAAATCCACGGCCACAGGCGCGGATGCTCCGGATTGAGGTAGTGCTTCATCCGCTGGTACAGGGCGACCGGGGTCGAGAGATTCAGGGCCTGCATGGTCCGCGCAATGAGCTGCTGGTCGCCCAGCGCCGGGTGATACTGGCGCAGGTAATGCGCCGGCGTGAGGTAATCCGAGAAATCCTCGTAATTGTTTCCCTGCGAGGCGACACGCTCGGGGAAGAGCGGGTTCGGCTGCGGGAAGCAGAACCGCACGCAATAGTCATCCACCTTTTCCACCCGGCCCATGCCGGCGCCGCTGCGCAGCATGCGGGGCGGCGGCACCTTGAAATACTGCACCTCGTACTCATACCAGTAGACCAGGTCGTCGGCCGTGAAGGGCTGCCCGTCGGACCAGCGCATCCCCCGGCGCAGCCAGAAGGTGAAGACCCGGTTGTCCGGCGAGGCCTGCCAGGCCTTCGCGAGATGCGGCACGAGCGGCTCGCCGAGCGGCGACCAGCGCACGAGATTCGGATAGGAAAGGCGCCACTGAATCGTGTTGATGTCGGTGTAAGAGCTGGCCAGCCGCTGCCAGGTGCCGCCATAGCGGCCGATGCCGTCCACGCCTGCCATGACCACCGGCTCCGGTCCCACCCGCTCCGCGACGGGAGGCAGTTTCCCCTCGCGCACCAGCTCGGCGAGGATCGGCGCCTCGTTTTTTGGCCACCAGGCGGCCTGGGAGCCTTCGCCGTAATCAACCTGCTGCGTGATCCGCACCCGCGGCTGCCCCTCAAGGGAGTCCGCCCGTTTGCGTTCGGCCAGCACCGCCGCCACGTCCGCGGCGGCCGGGGGAGCAGGCGGAGCGGTGACATCTCCGCGGAACAGCGCGCCGAAAACGTACAGCAACGCCGTCAAACCCAGGGCGGCGGCGGCGAATCCGATGAAGGGCAGAAAAGGGCGTTTGTTCACCAACGGACGGCGAGCACACAAAACCCCGCAAGGTCCATGATCAATGCTCTTTCTTTTCCGGCCGTCTCCATTGGAGGCGGCCGCGACGACGCCCGCCAACTGACGATTCCAGCCGATTCCCCCGGCCTTAGCGCGGCGGCGGTGCGAGCAATGCCGTGCGCACGAGGCGGTCGTCGCCGTCGTTGGGTGCCGGCTTCAGGCCGAGCACGGCACAAAGCAGGTTGTAGATGTGGATGTTTTCAAACGGCGCCAGCACCACGCCATGGCGGAACACCGGGCCGCTGGCTATGAACGTAGCGCCCATGTTTGGGAGCGCCGGATCGTAGCCGTGGTCGCCGTGCTCAGGCTTGGTTCTCTTTTCGAAGCTGGCGCGTGTCGCGATCTCCCAGCCCTCGTCGGCGAGAATTACGAGCGGCGGAATGCGGGGATTGTCGCGAAAATGCAGCCGCTCCGGAATTTCTTCCCGCAGGTAGAGGTGCGCGTGCGCCGGCAGCGCCGGCATGATCCGCGCCTTGAGCGCCCCGGGCGGCCCGGCGAGCGGGCGCAGCCCCGCCTGTACGCCGAGATAGTCGATCTTCACGGCAGTCAGGTCCACGAAATCATCGAGAAACAGGACGTGGCCATCCGGCACGGATGTCATGCCATGATCGGAGATTATGACGAGGTTGGTGGTATCGCGCAGGCCGCGGGCCACGAGCCCAGCAAGGAGGCGATCCATGGCGGCGTCGACGTCGCGCACCGCCGCCGCGGTCTCGGGCGCATCCGGGCCGTAGTCATGACCGGCATGATCGACCACGTCCAGATAGAGCGTGCAGATGGTGGGCCGCTGGTCAGGCGGGAGGCTCAGCCACCGCAGCAAGCCGTCGACCCGCTGCGCGCAGGGCAGGCTGCCATCAAATGCCTGGTAATAGGTGGGCCGGGCACCGGCGATCTCGGCCTCGGAGCCGGGCCAGAACCAACAGGCGCTGCGCACCCCTTGTTTCCCGGCGGTCGCCCACACCGGTTCGCCGCCCCACCAGCGTCCGTCGATGACGCACTCATGCTTGTGGTAATCAAAAACCGCGTCGAGCGCAGGATCGTAAAAGCCGTTGTAGATGATGCCGTGATGCTCGGGCCGCAATCCCGTGACGATGGAGTAGTGGTTGGGAAACGTGCTGGAGGGGAAGCATGAGATGAGATGCTCAGCGCGCACGCCGTCCGCGGCCAGCTGGCGGAGGCACGGCGTCTCGGCGTGGTATTTTTCGAGGTAATCCCAGCGAAAGCCGTCGAGGGACACGAGAATGAGGGTCGAGTCCGCTCCCCAAGCCGGCGCCAGAAACAGCAGGAGCAGACCGAGCAGGATGCGACGCAGGGGCATGCCACCAGCGTGCAGTTCTCCCGCCCCGCTGCAAGCGGACCGTGGCGCGGCACTGACCACGGAATTGAACCACGGATAACACCGATGGGCACGGATGGTTTGTTTTCACAGGAGGTAACAGAGGAAGCCGAGGAAAATTGGATGCGAGTCTGCGCGCCTGACTCGATTTCGGTCAAAGCTGCGCTCGTCGGCGAGACGCCGCGCGACGCCATCCTCGTCCGGCGCGCCTCCGCACTCCGATCCGGAGTTTGTAACGTATTACGTTACAAACTCCAAAACCCGATCCGTTTGCATTGTCCATGCTCATCCGTGAAATCCGTGGTCGAAAAAAACATCCTCAGCTCCCTCTGCGGCCTTGTGAGATTCATCCGGTGATCCGGCTTTCAGTTTTGTTTTGGCGGAGGGAGCACGGGCGCTAAGCTCGGCGGCATGCTGAAATCGACTCCGGTCAAAGAGGCGCTGGCGAGCACCGCGCCGCGCGACGTCATTCTCGTCCAGGGCTGGGTGCGGACCCGCCGCGACGCCAAGACCTTCTCGTTCCTCGAGCTCAACGACGGCTCGTGCCTGAAGAGCCTGCAGGTGATCGCCGACGCCGCGCTGCCCAACTACGCCGACATCCAGCGTCTCAACACCGGCGCCTCTGTCGCCATCCGCGGGAAGCTCGTGGCCTCGCAGGGCCAGGGGCAGAAATGGGAGGTGAAAGCCGAGACGGTCGACGTCATCGGCGCGGCCGATGCCACCTACCCGCTCCAGAAAAAGGGCCATACGCCCGAGTTTCTGCGTGAGATCGCCCACCTGCGTCCGCGCTCGAACCTGTTCGGCTGCGTCTTCCGCGTGCGCAGCCGGCTGGCCTATGCCATCCACCAGTTTTTCCAGGAACGCGGCTTCGTCTACGTGCACACGCCGATCGTCACCGGCAGCGACTGCGAGGGCGCGGGTGAACTGTTCCGGGTGACCACGCTCGACCTGCAGAACACGCCCAAGCGCGAGGACGGCGCGATCGACTACGCGAAGGATTTCTTCGCACGCCCGACCTACCTGACCGTCAGCGGCCAGCTCGAGGCCGAGGCCTTCGCCTGCGCGCT
>CAJAKX010000402.1 GCA_903940425.1 uncultured Opitutia bacterium
CGCCAGGATCTGGAGCGACTGCAGAAGTCGGTGCCGGCGGCCGGGAGCCAGCATTGAATCGTCGCCGGATCCGGCCCCTCCCCCCGGACGCGCGGCCCCATGCGTAATGAATCCTACCCCAGCAGCAGCGCGATCTGCCGGCCGGGACCGTGCACGCCTTCGATGAGGATGCCCTCGACGTCGGCGGTCTTCGACGGGCCGGTGACCCAGATGATGTTCGGGTCGTCGCCGAGCAGGGCGACCGCCTGCGCCATGTTCGCCATCACCTCCTCGCGGCGCAGCACCGCGATGTGCACCCACGGCGCCAGCGCGCCGAGCCGGCACGAGGTCGACGCGTCGGAGAGGATGAGCGTGCCCGTTTCCGCAATCGCGCCGACCGCGCGCGTGATGCCGAACTGGTAGTCGTCGACGCGTGTCCGGTCGAAGGCCGTCTCGACGGTGAACTCCGGCCCGAAGGCCGGCGCCAGCCGCGGCCACAGCTGCGGGTCACAGTACCCATGCAGCCAGTGGTTCGCCTTGAGCAGCGCGACCACGTCCTCCACGCGCTCCATGCCCTCGCCGTTCACGAGCCTGGTCCGCTCGCAGAACACGCTCCAGGGGTCCTTCCAGTCGACCACCTCGCGCATCACCGCCACGTCGTCGGGAAAATTGGGATAGGCCGCGCGCTTCCGCAGCGGCGCCAGCGCGCCGCGCACGCGGCTGAGGATGACTTCACGATCGTCGTTCATAGAGGGTTCCTTTGACCGCGGATTACGATTCCCTTCCCGGTTGAGGCGGTTGCGGCGCAAGCAGTTTTCCGCGGGCCACAAGGTAGAGGAAACCGGTCAGCGCTGCAAACGGGATCAAGGTCAGGGCATCGGACCAGGGCCCGTTGTAGCAGGGATTGTGTGCATCGGCCCATTTCTCGATCGCGTCATTGAGACCCTCGAAGGCCGGCACGCCCTGGAGAATCGCGATGATGATGCCCGCGATCGCACCGCCGGCAATGTAGCCGGAGGCGAGCAGCACGCCCGGACTCTTGTCGCTCTCCTGCGCGAACTCGTCCGCGTTCATCGCCGCATACTTCGGCTGCTGCCAGGTGTGACGGTCCGCCAGCCAGCGCGCGAAACCGCCAATGAAAATCGGCGACGAGGACGACAGCGGCAGATAAACCCCGACCGCGAACGCCAGCGCCGGCACGAATGACATCTGCAGTGTCACCGCGATCATCACCCCGAGCAGGACCAGCGCCCACGGGAGCTTCCGGTCAAGAATGCCTTTGATGATATAGGACATGAGGGTGGCCTTGGGCGCATCGAACTTCCGGACGCTGCTGCCGTCGGGTCGGATCGTGTGGGTGCCGTTGATGCCCGGATCCACCAGCCAGACCGCGTCGCCCTTTTGATTGACGAGGTAGCGGCCGGCGGGGGCGCCGATTCCGTCAATCTTCTGCCAGACGAGATAGCGGTTCGCGTCGTCACGAATCTGCGGGCCCGCAAGCCCCTCCGTCTTTTTCAGCAGGCTGGCATCCGTGTGCAGGCCGGCGGGCGCAACTTCCTTGATCGGCACGTAAACCGTGGCGGAATTGTTGAGCACCAGCAGGATTGGGCCAAGACAGACGGCGGAGAGCGCTGCACCGGCGATGATCGCCCACTGCTGGAACTTCGGCGTGGCTCCGAGGAGAAAGCCCGTCTTCAAATCCTGCGACGTCGTGCCGCCGTTCGAGGCCGCAATACACACAATCGCACCGACCGAGAGCGCCGTAACGTAGTGCGTGCCACCCGTCCAGCCGACCAGCAGGAAAATCAGGCAGGTGAACAGCAGCGTGGCCACAGTCATGCCGGAAATCGGATTGGACGAGGAGCCAATTTCGCCGGTCAGCCGCGACGATACGGTAACGAACAGAAATCCGAATAAAACGATGAGCAGCGCGCCGAGCAGATTCATCTCCAGCGTGGGCGCAAAGGTGATGGCCGCGAGCAGCACAATCACGCCGCCGGCCACAAACTTCATCGACATGTCGCGCTCGGTGCGCGGCGTCCCGCCGTCCGTCCGGGCGTCGGCGCGGGACAGGCCGAGGTCACGCAAGCCTTCCCGCAAGCCGTGCCAGATGGTCGGCGCGGACTGGATCAGGCTGAATATCCCGCCCGCCGCGACCGCGCCCGCGCCGATGTAGAGGACATACGCCCCACGAATGTCTCCCGGGCTCATGTCGGCGATCAGCTTCGTGCCGGGGGACAGCGGCGTCGTCAGATGTTCGCCGAAGAACTTGATCATCGGGATGAGCAGGAGGTAGCTCAGCACGCCGCCCCCGCACATGATCGAGGCGATGCGCGGCCCAATGATGTAACCGACTCCCAGCAGCGCGGGTGAAACCTCGACGCTCGCCGAGCCGGCATTGAACGGCGGACCGAAAATCTTTTCCGAAACATCCTTCCAGCCCTTGAACGCAATGTTGAGCGTCGTGTAGAGCAGTCCGACGCCGAAGCCGCCGAAAATCGCCTTCGCCCCGGGGGCGGCGCCCAGCCCGGCGGCGGTGGCCGCGCGGATTTCGGCTTGCGCGCCGGGCGAGGCGTGGGCGCGGTCATCCGCATTGGCGCCGGCCTTGAGCACAGCCGCACAGGCGGTGCCTTCGGGATACTTGAGGGTGGCGTGCTCCTTGACGATCAGCGCGCGGCGCAGCGGGATCATCATCAGGATTCCCAGCAGGCCGCCGAGCATCGCCACCAGCATCACGCGCGTCAGCTCGAGGTCGAAGCCGAGAATGAGAATGGCCGGCATCGTGACGCCAATACCGAACGCCAGCGATTCACCGGCGGAACCGGCCGTCTGCGTGATGTTGTTCTCGAGGATGGTGGCGTCGCGCACGCCGACCTTCGACAGCCCCCGAAACAGCGCCAGCGAGATGACCGCCACGGGAATCGAGGCGCTCACCGTCAGGCCGACCTTGAGCACGAGGTAGAGCGACGACGCGCCGAAAATCATGCCGAGCACCGTGCCGGTGAGCACGGCGCGCAGGGTGAATTCGCGCATCACCGTGCTGGCCGGGATGTAGGGCTCGAATCTCGAAACGGGCGTGGGTTCGGCCATGACGGGAAGGCTCAGGCGCTGGGATTTGCCGCCGGCACCGGCCTCAGGCTTTCCGGTCACCGGTCTCCGGCCTGCCCGCCGTAGCCTCGGCGGAGGCGGGTTTCCGTTTTTCCCGCTGGCGGAGCCATTGCCGGAACACGCCGCCGCGCCACTTGGGGAGCGTGCGGCTGGCCGCCCAGGCGTGCATGGCGGGCACGGGGATGAGACCGGGCGGGATGTAATCGAGCAGCCGGCCGCCGATCAGTGCGGCCTTCCACACCACCGGCTGCGAGGCGAGCAACGCCCACGGCCCCATCGGCGGCAGGCCGGGCGAGGTCGCGCCCTCGCGCTTGCCCCGGTCGCGCAGCCGCAGGAGCAGGTCGGGAATGGGAATGTTCACCGGGCAGACCTCGTTGCACGCGCCGCACAGGCTCGAGGCCTTGGGCAGGTCGGCCTTCTCCAGAAAACCCTCGCCCGCGAGCAGCGGCGAGAGCACCGCGCCGACGGGGCCGGGATACACGCTGCGGTAGGCGTGCCCGCTCACCTGGCGGTACACAGGGCACACATTCATGCATGCGCCGCAACGGATGCACCGCAGAATCTCGCGGCACTCGCCCGCCAGCACGTCGGTGCGGCCGTTGTCGACAAAGATGACATGCATCTCCTCGGGGCCGTCGGGCTGGCCGGCCGCCCGGGGTCCGCGGATGAACTCGGTGTAGACGGTGAGCTGCTGGGCGGTGGCGGAGCGGGCGAGCAGGTTGAGAAAGAGCGCCAGGTCGCGGTCGCGCGGCAGCAATTTCTCGATGCCGACGAGCGCGATGTGGCATTTGGGCGCCGCGAGGCTGAAGCGCGAATTGCCCTCGTTGGTGACGACGACGAGCCGGCCGCTTTCGGCCACGACGAAGTTGGCGCCGGTCATGCCCGCGTCGGCGGCCAGGAATTTCTTCCGCATGAACTCCCGCGCGCGCTGCGTGATGACTTCCGGTTGGTCGTTGTAGGCGCCGAGGCCGTGCTTTTCGAAACTCGTCGCGATTTCCCGGCGGTTCTTGTGGATGATCGGCCGCACGATGTGGCTCGGGTGATCGTGGTCGATCTGGACGATGAATTCACCGAGGTCGGTCTCAAGGCACTCGATGCCGTTCGCCTCGAGGAACGGGGCCAGCTCGATCTCCTCGCTCACCATGGTCTTCGCCTTGACCAGGCGCGTGGCGCCGCGGCGCTGCAAAATGGCGAGCACGTGCCGGCGGGCCGCTTCGGCGTCGGCGGCCCAGTGCACCTGCGCCCCCCCGGCCGTAAGCCGCTCCTCCACCTGCGGCAGGAGGGTGTCGAGGTTCTCGATGACGTGCTGCTTGACCTCCCCGGCGAGCCGGCGCAGCCGGTCGGGGTCGGCAAAATTCCCGGCCAGCAGCTTCGTGCGCTTCTCGTGCGTGGCCTTGGTGCTCTCGTAGACGGCCTTCCGCTTCTCCGGCGGCAGTGTGCAGGCAAACTGGTCGATGGGCTGGGTCTTCATGGTTGTAGGCCGGGGTTCATTCCCGGCCGGCGGGCGTAAAGCCCGGCCGGCGGTTCACGCGGCGAGCAGCCCTCCGTTCTTGAGCGCGTCGCGCAGCACCTGGGCCACGTGCCGGTGTTGCACGGGCCGGCCTTCCTTCTCGGCGAGGCCGCTGAGGTGCATGAGGCAGCTGGTGTCGACCCCGACGAGAAATTGGGGCTGGGCGGCGCGCAAATGCTGGAGCTTCAGCCGGCCCATGGCCTCGGAGATGTGGGGGAACGTCACGGAAAACGTGCCGCCAAAGCCGCAGCACTGCTCGGCCTCGCCGAACTCGACGAGGGTCACACCCGGGATCGAACGCATCAACGTCGCCGCCGCCTCGGCGCTCCGGGTGCCGCGCGTGTGGCAGGAACGGTGGAACGCGATGGCCCCGTCGAACCGTCCGGGCCAGGACGTCACGCCCAGCCCGTTGACCAGGAAATCCGCCAGCTCCCACGTGCGCCGGGCGAGCTGCTCCACCTCGGGCAGGTCGCGCTCGTGCTCGAACGCCAGCAGCGCGCCG
>CAJAKX010000403.1 GCA_903940425.1 uncultured Opitutia bacterium
GCCGAAAAACTAAACCCGAAGCACAATCTCGACGCTGTCGAGAGCAAGCTCTACGGCATCGGCGTGGAATCCTACACCGTCGGGTCGCACGAGTTCTATCTCGGCTACGCGGTGAAGCACCAGATGCTCTACTGCCTTGACGCCGGCCACTATCATCCCACCGAGTCGCTGGCCGACAAGATCTCCTCGGTATTGCAGTTTGTGCCGGAAATCCTGCTCCACGTGAGTCGCGGCGTCCGCTGGGATAGCGATCATGTCGTGCTGTTCGACGATCCGACCCGCGCGATCATGGAGGAGGTGGTGCGCGGCGGCTTCCTCGCGCGCACGCACATCGGCCTCGACTACTTCGACGCAAGCATCAACCGCGTCGCGGCATGGACAATCGGCACGCGCAACGCCCTCAAGTGCCTGCTGGTCGCAATGCTCGAACCGATCAAACACCTGCGCAAAGCCGAAGCGACGGGTGACCACACCGCCCGCCTCGCCCTGATGGAGGAGGCGAAGACCCTGCCCTACAGCGCGGTGTGGGACGAATACTGCCGCCGGCAAAATGTGCCCGTCGGCCGCGCGTGGCTTGACGAAGTCCGCACCTACGAACGCGCCGTGCTCAGCAAACGCGGTTGATGCACCGTCTGGCGTCGGCACGGTTCGCATTCTTCACCAGGCGCGATACTTTTAGCGGCATGGCGCGAGCCCAATCCAGCGTCGTCCCGCCGCGTTCCCACGGAAAAGGAACCCCATGACCGACGAAAACCATCGGCAGCAGAACGATCCCGTCAACGAATACGAGCGTGAGCCGGTGCCGGAAAAAGCCAGGCTGGGCTTCAAAAGTTTCATCGGCCAGTACGCCGGGGAACATACCGCCGGCACCGAGCTGATGCTCGGGCCGCTCTTCGTCGCCTGCGGCGCGGGGGCATTCGATCTGCTCGTCGGCCTGCTCCTCGGCAACCTGCTGGCCGTGTTGAGCTGGACGTTTTTCACCGCGCCGATCGCCACGCGGGTCCGTCTTACGCTCTATTTCCAGCTGGAAAAAATCTGCGGCCGCAAGCTGGTCACGCTCTACAATCTCGCCAACGGCGTCATGTTCTGCTTCCTCGGCGGGGCGATGGTCACCGTGTCGGCGACCGCCTTTGGCGTGTGGTTCAAGTTTCCCATGCCGGGCCTGAACGATCGTTATCCCAACAGCATCGGCTGGGTGATCGCGACCCTGGTGTTTGGCCTGATGGTCGCGGTGGTCGCGGCCTACGGCTACAAGATCGTGGCCCGGATCGCCAACTACTCCGCCCCTTGGATGACCCTGGTGTTCGTCGCGTTCGGCCTCGTCGGCTTCAAGGATTTTATGACGGCGACC
Source organism: uncultured Opitutia bacterium (assembly GCA_903940425.1). Taxonomy (GTDB): domain Bacteria; phylum Verrucomicrobiota; class Verrucomicrobiia; order Opitutales; family Opitutaceae; genus Fen-1467. Next base: position 1,352 of record CAJAKX010000403.1, read on the forward strand.
AACACCCACATCGGTTCGCTCAGCGATGTCTGGAACCTCTGCCAGACGGCGATCTGGAAGGGCGGGCCGCCGCTGCCCGGCCAGGTTAAATTCACCTTCTGGCACATCATGTTCTTCGCCTGGTTCTGCAACATGGCGATGCACATCGGCATGGCGGATCTCTCAGTGTTCCGCTACGCCAGAAAATCCTGGTACGGCATCTCGACCGCCTCGGGCATGTATCTCGGGCACTACATCGCTTGGATCGCCGCCTCGATCCTCTATGCCCTGCAGCTGCACCGCAACCCGCAGAACACCGACGTGCTGCCCGGGCCGCTGGCGAACAGTGCGTGCGGCATCGCCGGCCTTATCTGCGTGGTCGTCGCGGGCTGGACCACGGCCAATCCCACGATCTATCGCGCCGGCCTCGCCTTCCAGGCCATCTTTCCCAAGGCGTCACGCTACCGGGTGACGCTGGTCACCGGCATGATGGTGGCCGTGTTCGGCATGTTCCCGGCGGTGACGATGAAACTGCTCGATTTCGTGGCGCTTTACGGGCTGATCCTGATGCCGATGGGCGCGGTGATCTTCGTGGACTTCTGGCTCATCAGGAAGTTCCACCTGAGGTCGTTTTACGCGGAGGCCAGCGGCGACAGTTTCAACTGGGCGGCCGGGCTGGCCTGGGTCATCACGCTGGGCGTCTGCACCTGGCTGGTGAAAAGCGGCACGACACAGATTTATTTCGTGAGCCTGCCAGGCTGGTTCATCGCCGCCGGGCTCTATATCGTGCTGAGCATGCTCTATCAAAACAAGGACCAGCAATCCGCCGCCGCCTGAGGCCGCACCCGCATCATGAGAAAAATCATTTCCATCATTTCCTGGCTGTCATTGGTGGCGCTGATGGTTCCGCCCATCATGTATCTGGCCGGCAGCCTGCCGCTGCCGGTGGTGAAAACCTGGATGCTCGTCTTTACGGTCGTTTGGTTTGCCACCGTGCCGTTCTGGATGGACCGCAAGGAGCCAGGCTGAGCGCCGCGGTCCATCAAGGGCGGACCGGGGTGACCTCTCCAGTCTTGCGCAGCGTGATGACGCACTCGAGGTGGCGCGTCTGCGGAAAGAGATCGAAGGGCTGGACCGCGGTGAGCGCATAGCCGGCGGCGAGGAAGCGGCGCAGGTCGCGCATCTGCGTGGCGGGATCACACGAGACGTAGATCACC
>CAJAKX010000404.1 GCA_903940425.1 uncultured Opitutia bacterium
CGTCAAACCCGAGGAAACCAAGAAAGCCCGGAGCACCCTCCTCTCCCGCGCCGACGAAAACTACCAGTTCCCCCCCCTTTCGCTGCTGCGCGAACCGGAGAAACTCGATGTCAGTTCCAGCGAGGAGGAACACCGGCAGAACGCCGAAAACCTCCTGCGCATCCTGGCCGAATTCGGCGTCGAAGTGACGCTCGGCGAGATCCACGTCGGCCCCGTCATCACCCGGTACGAGGTCATCCCCGCCGCTGGTGTGCGCGTTGAGAAGATCGCCGGCCTCGACAAAAACATCGCCCTGGGCATGCGCGCGCAGTCCGTCCGCATCATGGCACCCATCCCCGGCAAGGCCGCCGTCGGTGTCGAGGTGCCCAACCAGAAGCGGATGGAAGTCGGCCTGCGGGAAATCCTCGAATCAGAAGACTGGGCCGCCGCCAAGGCGGAGCTGCCCATCGCACTGGGCAAGGACGTCAGCGGCAGGCCGCTCGTCTCCGATCTCGCCAAGATGCCCCACCTGCTCATTGCCGGCGCCACCGGCTCGGGCAAGTCGGTCTGCATCAATGCCATCATTGCCTCCATCCTCTATCACGCGAGTCCGCGCGACGTCCGGCTGCTCATGATCGACCCGAAGATCGTCGAACTGAAGATCTTCAACGTCCTGCCGCACATGCTCATCCCGGTGGTCACCGAGGCGAAAAAGGTGCCCGCCGCGCTCAAATGGCTGCTCAAAGAAATGGAAATGCGTTACCAGATCTTTGCCAAGGTCGGCGTGCGCAACATCAGCGGCTTCAACAGCCGGAAGAAGTCCGCCCGGGAGGCCGCTCCCGCCAGTGAAACCCAGGCCACGATCGACGTTGCCTCCCTCCACAGCGACGTCGAGGTGCCCGAGCACATGTACTACGTCATCGCCATCATCGACGAACTGGCCGACCTGATGATGGTGGCCCCGGCGGAGATCGAGAACTCGGTCGCTCGCCTCGCGCAGCTGGCCCGCGCCACTGGCATCCACATCATCATCGCCACCCAGCGTCCGTCGGTGAACGTCATCACCGGCATCATCAAGGCCAACCTGCCCTCGCGCATCGCCTTCCAGGTCGCCTCGCAGGTCGACTCGCGCACCATCATCGACACCAAGGGGGCCGAGACGCTCATCGGCCGGGGCGACATGCTTTTCTCTCCGCCCGGCACCTCCAAGCTGGTGCGCGCGCAGGGCGCCCTGGTCTCCGATGAGGAAATCAGCAAGCTCCTCGAGTTCCTCCAGCGGAACGGCCCGCCGGCCTACGCCCAGGACGTGCAGGCCCACATCGACCGGGCCGCCAGCGAGGACGAAGAGGAGGCCGACGACGACGGGGACGACGAGCTGGGCGACGACGAGGAACTGTTCAAGCAGGCCGTCGAAGTGCTCAAGGTCTCGCGCCGCGCCTCCACCTCGATGCTCCAGCGGCGCCTGCGCATCGGCTACAACCGCGCGGCGCGCGTCATGGAACTCATGGAGGAAAAGGGCATCGTCGGCCCCGAGAACGGCGCCCAGCCGCGCGAGATTCTCGTGGACTTGGACAAACTCTAGGCTTTGTCCTCCGCGCCAATCATCAGACCGTGGCGCCCGGGCGCCCACCCACCCCGGCGGGTTTTGAGCGTTCCATGCAAGATCCGTCTTCCCATCCTCGGCAAAATTGCATAACTGACTGTCATGCAGACCATCGGTGAGCGCCTCGAAGAGGCCCGCAAACGCAAGGGGATTTCCATCCGCGAAGCCGCGGAAGCCACCAAAATCCGCGGCGAATATCTGCACAAGCTCGAAAGCAACAGCTTCGATCTGAATCTGCCCGAGATCTACATCCGCGGCTTCCTGCGCAACTATGCGGTTTATCTGAAGCTCAACGCGGACAAGATTATTGCCGACTACAAGACGCTGGCGCCCAACGAGGGCCGCTCCTCCCGCCGCGAAGATCGCGAGGTCTACGGCCGCCTGGATCTCAGCCAGACCGCCCGCCAGGCCGCCGAGGCTGCTCCCGCTGCGGCCGGCACGGAGGCATCAGCCGCCGCACCCGCCCCGGCGCGGCCGAGTTTTCCCGCCTCGGCCGGCGCCGGCACCGCACCCATCGATCCCGCGCTGCTCATCAAGGGCGGCATCGCCGTGGTCGCGCTGGTCTTCGTTGTCGCGATCATCTTCGGCATCAGGGCGATTTCCAGCGGCCCGGCGAAACCCGCCACGGAAATCAAGGCCACGGCCCAGCAAACGATCACCCTCACCGCCCGTGACACGGTGCGCGTGAAGCTCGTGCAGGAGCTGGATGGAGCCGAACTGTTCCAAGGCCCGCTGATCAAAGGCGAGCCCCGCACCTTCACCAAGCGCGGCTCGCTGCTGCTCACCGCCACGGCGCTCCAGAATGTCGACATCGAGATCAACGGCAAGCGCCAGCCCAATCCCTATTCGGGCTACGACCGCGTGCAAATTCCCTAGGCGCGGGCGTGGCTCGCGAGAGGGGGCAACGCGACGCGGGGCGCGTGCGGCTAGCGCATCCCGACCGGCGGGCTGAGGATCTCGCGCAGCACGACGGCCCGGCGCAGGCCGGCCGGAGTTCGCAGATCCGCCGGCAGCCGGTTCGCCGGTGCAGCAACGGGTGCTTCGACGGTCGCCGGCGCGATCCTGGCATGTGCCGGTCGGGCCGTCTCCAATTCCCGGAGCCGCGCGAGCATTTGCTGCTGCCGCTCCAGTTCCCTTGAGTAGCCCGGGGCCGCCGCCGCATCCATGGCCTGTAAAGGCGGTTCGACCATGACCGGGCGCACCTCTTTAAACATCGGCGGAGGCTCCGGAAACTCCGGAGCCTCTTCGACGGAATCAGGTGCGGCCGGTGGGGCTGGCATAAGGCCGCGCCGCTCCATGATCCGGCGGCGGATTTCCTCCTGGATGCGGCGCGTGCGCTCCGCCTCCTGCCCGTCCTTCGCGGGCGCTTCACCCGCCGTCTCCTGCGTGCGGGCCTGCTTGAATTTCTGCAGGATCGCCACGACCGCGATCGCGACCGCGACGAGCACCTGCGGATGATTGAGCAGCCAGTCCATGGGAAGCGGCGTACGAATCAGGAAGAGCCAGGTTCAAACATGGCCCGCCGGTCCAGTTCTCCAGCCCGGCTCATTTTTTCCCGCTTTCGGGCTGCGCGATGGCGGTGCGCATGTCGGTATCGGCCTGGATGTTTTGCATGCGGTAATAATCCATCACGCCGAGCCGGCCGTTGCGGAACGCCTCGGCCATGGCGAGCGGGACCTGCGCCTCCGCCTCGACGACCTTGGCCTGCATTTCCTGCACCCGGGCCTTCATTTCCTGTTCGAGCGCCACGGCGGCCGCGCGGCGGATCTCCGCCTGGGCCTGGGCCATGTTCTTGTTGGCCTCGGCCTGCGCCACCTGCAGCCTGGCGCCGATATTTTCGCCCACATCGACGTCGGCGATGTCAATGGAAAGTATCTCGAACGCCGTGCCCGCGTCGAGTCCGCGCGCCAGCACGGTCTTCGAAATGCTGTCGGGACTTTCCAGCACGTGCTTGTAGGACTCGGACGAACCGATGGTGGTCACGATGCCCTCGCCGACACGGGCGATGATGGTGTTCTCCTTCGCGCCGCCCACGAAGCGATCGAGGTTGGTGCGCACAGTCACCCGGGCCTTTACTTTCACCTGGATGCCATCCTTGGCCACGCCGTCGATGGTGGTGCGGCCGCCTTCGGGATTCGGGCAGTCGATCACCTTGGGGTCCACCGAGGTGCGCACGGCCTCCTCGACGGATTTGCCCGAGCCCTTGGTCGCGAGGTCGATGGCACATGACCGCTTCCAATCGAGCGCAATACCGGCCTTCTGGGCGGCGATGAGGGCGTGGACGCAGGCAATGACGTTTCCGCCCGCCAGATACTGGGCTTCGACCTCATCGATGGAGACGTCGATGCCCGCCTTCTTCGCCCGGATGCGGGCATCCACGACCAGGCCATACGGCACCTGGCGCAGCCGCATCGCCACCAGGTTGATCATGCCGACGTAGGCGCCGGCCAGCCACGCGCGCAGGAACACGCTGAAAAAGGAGAAAACGATCCCCACGAGGATCAGGCCGGCAATGCCGAGAACGATGAAGAATACAATGGATAGGTTGATCATGGTTGGGTGACGGTTAAACGGAAGTTGTCCACGGCGACGACCTTGAGCGTGGTGCCCCTGGCCACGTGCCCGCTCTGCGAGAACGCCGCGTAGCGCCGTCCCTCAAGCAGCACGTAGCCCGACGGCGCCAGCGTGGTGACCGCTTCACAGAGCTTGCCCACCACGGCGCCCGCTTCGGCGAGCGGAGGCTGGCTGGTCGCGCCGATCGAGTCGTGAAGGAAAAAGCGTTTCCCCAGCCGCGTCTTGGGCAGCAGACCGAATTCGGCGTAAAGCGCCAGGCCGAGAAGTGCGAGGCCGGCCAGCACGGCCAGACCGCCGCCACGCGCGCCGTAATGCATGAAGGCCACAATGCAGCCCCACAGCATCGCCGCGCCGCCGAGGATGCCGAGGACGGAGCTGGGCATGAAGACCTCAAACACGAGCAACACCGTGCCGAGCAGGAACAGCAGAAGAATCGCGGTCATGTCGAAATTTTCTCCACTTTGAGTCCGAAATCCGTGCAGCCGATCACCACGACCGGCGTGCCGGCCGCAGCAGAACCGAGTTCGAGCTGGGCCTGATAACGGCGCCCGTCGATCTCCACCTCCCCGCCCGGGCGCAGCGGCGTGATCACCACGCCCTGTCTGCCGATAAGCGAGGCGGTATTCGCCGCCCCTTCCGGCGCCGTGCCCGCCACTTGGGCCGCGGATCCGAGCGTCGCCTGCAACACCATCCGGTCCCACAGCCAGCCTTTGGGCAGGAAGCGTGCGAGCAGCACAATCAACACGAGTGCCAAGGCGAGGCCGGTGCCGAGGTTGACAAGCGGCATGAGAAACAGATCGCCCGAGGTCGTGATGGTCACGGGTTCGTTGGGCCAGATGTCGGCCATCGCCCACACCAGCGAGCCGAGCATGAGCGCCACCCCGCTCACCGCCATGACGGCCACGCCGGGAAAGAAGAACACCTCCACGGCCAGCAGCAGCAGGCCGACGGCGAACAGGATCATCGGCTCGTGACCGGAGAAGCCCGCCACGTAGTGGCCGAGAAACACGACCGCCAGCAGCGCGATGCCGGCGATGCCAAAGAAACCAAAGCCCGGGGTCTTGAATTCAATGAAGAGGCAGAGCACGCCCAGCCCCATGAGCACCGGCGCAATGGTGTTGAGCCAGACGGCCAGCTGCTCCGACCAGGTGACGTCGAGCTGGACGATCTCATAGCCCCCCGCGCCGAACTTCTGCTGGAGGAGATCGTCGACATTCTTTGCCATGCCTGCCGCGAGCAGCGGATGGGGAGGGTCGCCGTAGGTTTTCGCCGCTTCGCTGGCCGTAAGCGAAAGCAGCTCGCCCTTGGGCTTGATGACCACATCGCCGATTTTCAACTCGTAGTCCTTGTCGATCATGGCCGAGATCACCTGGCCACGGTAACCCCTGCCCTCGGAGATCGCCCGCACGCGGGCCTTCAGGTAGCTGACGATCTTCAACTTCATCGTCTCGTCGATATCCTGGCCCGTCATTGACACCGGCGCGGCGGCGCCGATCACCCCGTCGGGTGCAAACCAGATTTCCTGCGTCGTGGCCGAGATAAAGGCCCCGGCGGAAACCGCCTCCTTGTCCACGAAGGTGATCGTCTGGCCGTGGAATTTCCCCAATGCCTCCATGATCTCGAAGGTCACGTCGAGCGCGCCGCCCGGCGTCTCCATGTCCAGCACCACCATGTCCGCCTTGCGCTCGATGGCTTCCTTCAGACCCCGCCGGAGGATGTAAAGCACCGGCTGGGCAATCTGGTCGCGCACGGGCATGACATACACCAGGACCATTCTGGCCGGCTTGCCTCGCTCCGATGCCACCGGGTCCGCCGGTGGCCCGCCGCCGGCGGGAGAAGCCGTGGGGGATGCCGATGCCGCCGCCTCAGCCGCTGCGACCAGCACGGCCAGCATCCCCAGCAGGCAGAACTGAAGAAATTTCCCAGGCATAAATGTGCCGCCACTCTGGCGGGCACCAACCCCCGACGCAAGCGCCCCGATAAAGCAAGGCGTTACACCCCGCGCCATTCTTTGTCATGGGCCGCCGCATTCAGTCGCCTGGGACGGCCATCCTCCCGTGGCCCGGGGGCGCCACCCCGCCTCCCGGCGGACCTGCTCCCACCCCTCAAACGCACGTGAAAATGTCTTTGTCGACGCCGGAGTCATTCTCTACACCCTTGTTGCGCATGGAAAAAATTCCCTACCTTGGCCACACCCTGACCCGCTGGCAGGTGGGCCCCTCCACCTTTCTCGCGCTGCCCGAAAAGGGTGCGCGCCTCATGAACTGGCACCTGACACTCGGCGATGGCTCCATCCGCGACGTCATTTACTGGCCCGAGCTGCCGGCGCTCGATGACATCGCCAAGGTTCGCGGCGGGAACCCCATTCTCTTCCCCTTTTGCGGCCGCACCTTCGACCGCGGAGACATCCACTTCTGGCGCGACGAAAACAACACGCGTCGGGCGATGCCGATTCATGGCATCGCCCGGCAGGGCGACTTTCAAGTCACGCGTCTCGACGAGCGCGGCTTTACGTCGCTCTTCCAACCCGGAGAGGAGGCCCGCGCCGCCTACCCGTACGATTACGAATTCACCGTCAGCTATCGCTTCGAGCCGCTGGCCCTATTCGTGGAGCTGAGCCTGCGCAACCTCGACACCAAACCCATTCCCTGGAGTGCCGGCCATCACTTCTATTTCACCCTGCCATGGGGCGAAGGCCGGACGCGGGCGGATTACTTCATCCGGATTCCCGCCCGCGCGACGCTTCGGCAGAACTTTGAGCAGGGCCAGTTGCACATCGGCCCCCGTCTCGGGCCCGAGGAATCACTCGCCAACAAAGACCTGATTGATGTCTTCCACACGGCGCTCAAAAACAACGCCGTCGTCTTCGGGGAACGCGGCGGCGAAGATCAGATCATCCTGCGCATCGGCCCCGATCGCGTCCCGCCCAAGCCGGCGGTCGTGGTCACGTGGGCACCCGACGACAACTCGCCGTTCTACTGCGTGGAGCCGTGGATGGGACCGGCCAATTCACCCGAGCACAAGACCGGCCTTTACCACGTCGCGCCGAGCGAGACCCAGACGTTCCTCGTTGAAGTCAGCCTGAAGTAGTCCCCGGGGTTCTTTATGCCGGTTTGCTGGCCGGCCGCGGCGGCGGACAGACCTGGCGGTCGCCTTACCGCGATCCATTCCGCCAAAAACATGGTGAAATCTGACTGGGCGATTCATCCTGGACCGTTACACTCCCTCCGCACCGCCATCCAGCAACCCGCCATGTTCACCCTGTTTCCAAGTCTGGCCATCCTCGACGTCGGGGGCACCGAGATCTTGATGATCATGCTGGTGATCTTGCTGCTCTTCGGCAGCAAGCGGATGCCTGAACTGGCCCGCAGCCTCGGGAAGTCCATCCGCGAATTCAAGAAGGCGGCCAGCAGCCTTGAAGAGGAGCTCAAACGGGCCCTGGAGACGCCCCCCCCACCGCCACAGCCGCGCCGGCCGGCGGCTCCAGCCGGGACGGACCTCTCGTCGAAGGACACCACCCAACCTCCATCAAGCGATCCACCGCAGCCGCCCGAGGAGCACCCTTATTCCTAGAGGATGGTTGGCCGGCAATTTGTGCGCTTGGGGCACCGGGAACCATCCACCCCCATGGTTGACGAGTCCCAACCCGTCCGCATTCCCATCACTGGCGAGCTGGATCTGCATACTTTCCAGCCCGCTGAAATAGCCAGCCTCCTCGGGGAATATCTCGCCGCCTGCCAGGA
>CAJAKX010000405.1 GCA_903940425.1 uncultured Opitutia bacterium
CTGATGCTAAGAACTATCGGCGACTGAGCAGACCAGTCTCGCCCACGATGCATCCCCTCTACGCCATCCGCGACTTCCTCGAGTTCAAGACCACCTGGCACCCGATCGGTGCGTGAGGGAGTAACCACGGGTCACGCGGATGGACACGGATGAGACAAACGCTGCCGGGTCAAACGCGGATCAGCGTGGTCAAGGCGCAACACCGAAGCTGCTTTACAAATACCTGGATCACCACGGGCTGGATGCGATCGCCAACCTTGAACTCAAGGTAACTCCGCCGAACGAGTTCAACGATCCCTTTGAGTTCATACCACGCTTTGTCGCGGAAACAGAGGGTGACTGGCAGGCATTTTACCAGAATTCGAAAAAACAATCAGGATTTCCGCCAATCGGCTACGACGAGTTTAGACGCACTTACTCGATCTCCCGAAGCGTGGCCACGGTGCGGACGAAATTTCAGAATCTGTCGAGCAAGCTTTTTGCGGTACTCTGTCTTTCCGCTGACCCACAGAGCGTAACTCAATGGGGCTATTATGCAGCGGGTCATTCAGGGCTGGTTCTCGAACTAAAGATGACCGAGCAGCCCTTCTCGGCGTTGATCGATAATAAGCTATTAATTACAGTCCGTTACTGTAATGCCGATGAACGCAAGCCACAGCCTATCCACAGTATGCTCAATGAAGAGGGCACTACTGAGATAGAGCGACTGCTTCTTGATGCTGCAGCAGAAAAATCGAGGGAGTGGCACGAGGAGAAAGAGTATAGGTTGATTATTGCACTTGGTCCCATGCGGTTTTTGCAGAGCCGGTTGGTTGGCGGGCGTGTCATGCATTTCGTTAAATTTGGAGCACAAACTATCAATCGCGTGATTCTTGGGGCCAAGGCGTCGGCAGAATTTGAACGAGAGGTACGCAAGGCAGTTGCCTTGAGAGGCATTCCAAACGACCGAGTCATTAGGGCTAGCATCGATCTGGAAAATTACTGTGTGAGAGCCTGACGGCGGCCTGGGGACTCAAGATCGTCCGGCCGTGATCAACGCCAGTTGGTGTCACGCGGGCATCTCGTCGCTGGTCGCGACCACGGTGGCGAAGCGGTCGGCGAGGGCGGCGGGCCGGCCGGCGCCGCCACTGATCCCGCGCGCCGACCGTTTGTCTAAAGTTTGCCGCGGGCGGCCTACCCTGCTGTAGTCTTTCCCCGCATGGAATCTGTGACCAGCCCCTTCGCTTATACTGTCGACGCCGGCGACCGGCATCGCGCCAAGGAACGGCTGTATGTCATCTGCCAGTTGGCGGGCTGGTCGTTTCTCCTCGTGTTCGACCTGATTTTCGTGCGGCTGTTCGGCGAGGAGAAGAAGGTCGACAGCTCCACCTGCTCCATCGCGGAGATACTGGCCCTGGGGTTGCTGATCACTCATTACGCCCGGCACTGGCTCACCAAATGGGGCTGGAAGGAGCTCGGCTGGCGGCCGCTGCTGCCACGCATCGTCGGAATGGCCGCGCTGCTCTCGTTCATCTGGATGCTGACCGGTTACACGCTGCATTACATCGTGCTGCGCAATCCGTGGGCGGCAAAATATTCCCCGGGGACGATCATCGCCGTGAGCATTCTCGACGGCAGCCTGCTCATGGGGGGCTGGCTGGGCATCTATTTTTTCTATCATCTGTTCGACCGCTACAACCGGCTGCGGATCGAGCAGCTGCGGCTCGCCGCCACCGTCAAGGAGGCCGAGCTGCGCGCGCTCAAGTCGCAGATCAACCCCCATTTCATCTTCAACTCGCTCAACTCGCTGCGCGGGCTCATTGACGAGAATCCCGACCGGGCCCGCCAGGCCGTCACGCAGCTCGCCAACCTGCTGCGCTACTCGCTGCAGTCGGGCCAGCTCGAGACCGTGCCGTTGGAGGACGAACTAAGCACGGTCAACGACTACCTCGCGCTCGAACAGGTGCGCCACGAGGAGCGCCTGCGGGTGCGGCTCGACATCGCCCCCGGGGCGCTCGGTCTCTCGATTCCGCCCATGCTGCTGCAGACGCTGGTGGAGAATGCGGTCAAATACGGCATCGCCCCGCGCCGCGAGGGCGGCGAAATCGCGATCATCGCGCGGTGCGAGCGGGACCATCTCCGCCTGCAGGTCACCAATCCCGGCACGCTGGCCGCGGGCGGCGGCTCCACCGGCGTCGGTCTGCGTAACGCCGCCGACCGGCTGGGACTGATCTTCGGCGCCCATGCCACGCTCAATCTGCGCGAGGACCCGCCCGGCTGCGTCGTCGCTGAAGTGATCCTCCCGTTGGAAACGATGGCGGCGGCCCGGGAGCCGGCGCGAATCCGGGATGAGGCCGGGCCCGCGGCCCGACCGGCGGAAACGAAGGCGGCGCTGCGCGCATGAAAGCCCTGCTCATTGACGATGAGCGCCTCGCGCGCAACGAGCTGCGCCGGCTGCTGGTGAAGCATCCCGACATCGCCGTTGTCGGCGAGGCGGCCAACGCCGACGAGGCCCGCGCGCGCGCCGCCGAGCTCAGGCCCGACCTGCTGTTTCTCGACATCCAGATGCCGGGCGACGACGGCTTCGCGCTGCTCGAGTCGCTCGAGCCGCCGCTCCCGCTGGTGATCTTCACCACCGCCTACGACGAGTTCGCGGTCAAGGCGTTCGAGTTCAACGCGCTCGATTACCTGCTGAAGCCGGTCGACCCGGCGCGGCTGGCCGCGGCCCTCGAAAAGTTGAGAACCCACGCGGAGGCCGCGGCGGGCGGCAGTGCCGCGTCCCACGAGCGCCCGGCCCGCCTGGCGCCGGAGGACAAGGTTTTTGTGCGCGAGGGCGAGCGCTGCTGGTTCGTCGAGGTGAAGTCGATCCGCCTCATGGAGAGCGAGGGCAACTACACCCGCGTGCACTTCGGCGACGCGCAACCGCAGCTTTTCCGTTCGCTCAACGCCATGGAGGAGCGCCTCGACCCGCGGGGCTTCTTCCGCGCCAACCGCCGCCAGATCATCAACCTCGCCTGGATCGACCGGATCGAGCCGTGGTTCAGCGGCGGCCTGCTCGTCCACCTCAAGGGCGGCCCGAAGGTCGAGCTTTCCCGCCGCCAGGCGCAAGCCTTCCGCGAGCAGATGAGCCTGTGATTTTTTCACCACGAAAGACACGAAACCGAAGGGCCCTTGATTTTCGGGCCATTCGTATCTCTCGTGGTGCCCCAACCCCATGATCGAAGCCCGCAACCTCACCAAGGTCTTCCGCGACAAGAAACGCGGCGAAATCCGCGCCGTGGACGACGTCTCCTTCACCTGCCGCCCCGGCCGGATTTACGGCCTGCTTGGCGCCAACGGCGCAGGCAAGACCACCACGCTGCGGCTGCTCGCCACCCTGCTGCGGCCCACCGCCGGCGGCGCCACCGTGGCCGGATTCGACACCGTCGCGGAGCCCGAGCGCGTCCGGGCCAGCGTCGGCTTCCTCGCCACCAGCACCGCGCTCTACGGCCGGCTGACCGCGCGCGAGACCATCGCCTACTTCGGCCGGCTCAACGGCCTGTCCGACGCGGCGGTTGCGGAGCGCATCGCCCGGCTTGCCGACGAGCTGGACCTGCACGAGTTCCTCGACCGCCGGGTGGAGAAGTTCTCCACCGGCATGAAACAGAAGACCTCCATCGCGCGCACGCTGGTGCACGACCCCGCCGTGCTCATCTTTGACGAGCCGACCATCGGGCTCGACGTGATGACCGCGCGCAACATCGTGCGCTTTGTCCGCGACTGCCGGACCCGCGGCAAGACCGTGATCTACTCCACCCACGTCATGAGCGAGGTGGAGAAGCTCTGCGACATCGTCGGGATCATCCACCACGGGCGCCTGGTCGCCGAGGGCTCGCTGGCGGAACTCGGCCAGCGCTACGGCGTGCAGGACATGGAGGAGATTTTCATCCGCGCCGTGGGCGCGGACGGAGAGGAGGCCGCATGAACGGTCACAATATCTTCACGGTTTATCGCAAGGAGTTGCGCGACTCGCTGCGCGACCGCCGGACGCTGATGTCGATGATCATCATCCCGACGCTCATGATTCCCGGCATCATGGCGGTGGCCGTGGGCGTCTCGACCAAGATGATCAACAAGGCCCGCGGGGAAGTGCCCACCGTGATGGTGCTCGGCGGCGACGACTCGCCCGTCCTGCGCGCGGCGCTGGCGGCGGATCCGAAGCTGCACCTCGTCCGCACCGCGGCGAACTGGAAGCAACAGATCTCTGACAAGCAGCTGCGCGCGGCGGTCGAGATCCCGGCCGGGTTCGACGCGGCCCTGGACCGGGGCACGCCGGCCGAGGTGAAGATCTACAATTACGACGGCGAGCTACGCTCCGGCTTCGCGGTCGGCGAGCTGCGCAACTTTCTCAACGACTACCGTGAAAAGACGGTGACCACACGCCTCGTCGGGCGCGGGCTGCCGGCGGCCCTCGTGAAGCCGTTCGAAGTCAAGACCCAGAACGTGGCTCCGCCGGAGAAAGTCGGCGGCAACATGATCGGCGGACTGATCCCCTACCTGTTCATCCTGCTCTGCTACACCGGCGCCATGTATTCGGCGATGGATCTGACAGCGGGCGAAAAGGAGCGCGGCACGATGGAGACGATCCTCTGCAGTCCGGTGGCGCGGACCGACCTCGTACTCGGCAAATTCCTGATGGTGCTCACGGCCTCGCTCACAGCCGCGCTGATCTCGATGATTTCGATGGGCATCACGTTTGTCGTCGGCGGCATCCTGATGGGCGCCCCCCGCATGACGACCGCGGCCAAGGCGGGCCCGCTCCCGATGCTCGATCCGGCCGGCCTGCTGCTGGTGCTGGCGATGGTGCTGCCGGTCGCCGTGCTTTTCAGCGCGGTGCTGCTGGCGGTGTCGCTCTTCGCCAAGAGCATCAAGGAGGCGTCGAGCTACGTCTCTCCCATGATCCTCCTGATCATCATCCCGGCCATGATGGGCCTGATGCCGGGAGTGGAGCTCAACGCGCGGCTGGCGCTCGTACCGATTCTCAACATCGCCCTCGTGAGCAAGGAACTCGTGTCAGGGGTGTTTCACTGGCAGTACCTCGCATTGATCTTCGGCTCGACCTGCGTCTACGCCGCGGCGGCGCTGGCGTTCTGCGTACACCTGTTCAACCGCGAGGAAGTGTTGTTCCGGACCTGATCCGCCTCCGGCGTGGCGCCCCGCACGGGAGGCTGGCGTCGCCCGGACGAAAGCAGTAAAGGAACCATGAATCCGGACGGGGCCTGGCCCTGCGGGATGCCCTTTGCTCATTTTCCCATGGTAAACGCGGGGTAAATCCCCTTCATACAATTCAGCAGCGTTGTCTGGCGTCCAGAGTTGGTGTATCTTTTATCCCTGTCAGGGTTTGCCAACCGAATACACATCCCCGTCATGAATTTCGTGAAGAAGATTCTCCTGGTGCACGGCGACACGAAAGCGCGCCGCACCCTGACTCTTCTACTCGCCGGTGCCGGCTATGACGTCCGGCCCTTCGGGCGCACGGAGGTTGCGCTCGAGACCGCCCATTCCGAATGGTTTGATCTTTCCCTGGTGGGCGACCCGCTGCCGGAAATGAGCAGCTTCAGCTTTATCGAAGCGCTGAAGAAGCTTCAACCCAGCGTCCCCGTCCTCCTGCTGGTCAACCAGCTCGAGCTGCCCTCGGTCATCAAGGGCATCCGCCTCGCCGTCACCGACGTCCTCGCCCCCGGCGGCGACTGGGCGCTGGTGATGGAGCGCGTCAACGCGCTCCTGCGGCCGGGCGAGGCCCCCGTACCGATGGATCTCACCCCGGAGGAGCTGGCCGAGGTGGAGACCATCCTTGTCAAGGGGAGTGACACCACCAGCAGCACCATTCCGTTCGTCGCCGATCTTCCCCCCCAGGTCGGCGTCCTGCGCGGGGAACTGCTGCGGCTCGCCCGCGAACGCAGTGATTTCAAGAAAACCGCCGAGCGGCTGGCCCAGGAGAAGACTTCCCTCGAGGCCGAGTTGAAGGCGCAGCTGGCCAGGCATGGCAACGTTGCGCGCCTCGAGGCCGAGCTGGGCGAATTGCACAGCGAGCGCGAGATCATCGCCGCCGCCCAGGCCGCCGTGGATGACAAGGCCCGCGCCCTCGCCGCCGCCCGCGAGGAACTGGCGCGGGAACGCGCCGCCCTGGCCGCCGAGCGGGCGCAGGGTCTGTCCGCCGGGGACACGAAGCGCCTGAAGAGCGCGGAGGAACTCACCCGCGAACGCGAGATGCTGGATGACCTGCGGCTTGACCTCCGCGCCGAGGATGTGCGTCTGCGCGAGGAGGCCTCGAAGGCGCGGCTGGCCCAGATTTTGCTCGAGAGCGAGCGCCGGCAGCTGCATGAGGACATGGACCTGGCCCGGGAGCAGGAGGCCAACCTGCGTGCCTATGAGCAACGCCTGCGCAGCCTTCCGGCTGAGGTCGAGGCCATCCGCGTGCACCGCGCCGCCCCGCGCCATCCCTTCGATCAGTTTCAGTACGATGCCTCGCTCGAGGCGGCCTGGAACAAGATCAACCGGGCGATGGATCTGCTGGAGGCCGAACGGCGCAGCTTCACCGACGAGAAGCTCACCTTCAAGGAGACGCTGGCGCGACTGGAGCAGAAGGAGAAGAACCTGCAGTCCCAGGAGGCGCTGCTGGCCAAGCACGAGCAGGAGCACAACGTCCCGCCGCCGCCCCGGCCATCCTTCACCCGCGAGCCCTTCAAGGCCGCCAAGGCCATCTTCACCAGCGACAAGAAGTGATGGGCGGGACGGAACGAAGGCGGCCCGCGAGGAGGGAAAGGAGCTGGGGGGGGCATCCTGCTTTCCGGTTGCCCGCCCCCCATGGCCATGACCGCGACCTTCGTCATCGCGCCAGCGTGAGCGCCACGGCGCCGGCGACGGCGATGGCTCCGCCCGCCAGCGAGCGGCGGGACGGCCGCTCGCCCTCGAGCAGATAGCTGAACGGAATGATGACGAGCGGCGTCGTCGCCACGATCGGCAGCACGATGCCGCTGGGCGTGGTGGCGAGTGCCCACTGGTAGCAGCTCACCCCGATGACGGCCCCGCACACGGCGTTGACGACGATCCAGACATAGTTGCGGATGGGCGGCGGCGCCGGCGTCTCCGGCGCGCGGTCGCGCCGGAGCAAGGCGCGCAGGGTGAAAAACGCCGCGGTGATCACCAGTCCGCCGACGATGCGCTGGTAGGCGGCGGTGATGCCGTCAACGGACTCGCCCGCCTGGGTGGCGGCCTCGGCGGCGCGGCGGCTGACCACGGCGCCGAGGCCCTGGCCGGCGGCGGAGAGAAATCCCCACAGGAAACCGATGGGCCGCACCCGCACGCGCGGCGGGCTTTGGGGCGTGGGCATCACCGCCAGGGCCACGCCGGCCAGGATGACGGCGCCCCAGGAAAACTGGCCGGCGGTGAGCCGCGTGCCCAGCCACAGCCGTTCGGCAACGATGGCAACCGGCACGGCGAGACACTGGCCCATGAGGATGGCCAGTCGCGAGCCGAGCAGCGGCAGGGCGTTGAAACTGGCAAGATCGCCCAGGCCCATGCCGATCAGCCCGCTGAGGAGAAACCAGTCGCGTCCCGCCCCGCCCATGCCGTGCCCGAAAGTGTGCGCATAGGCGCCGAGAAAGAGGAGGGCCACCAGCAGCCGTCCGAGGTTGGCGCGGGTGAGGCCGACGGCGGTGATCGAACGGTTGGCAAAAATCACCGACAGCGAGAAGAAGATGGTGGTGAGAAACGCGCCGAGCATGGCAGGGATGGGCAGCGTAAGGACCGGCGCCGCGGGCGTAAGCCAAAAGACACGCGCCAGAAAGGCGCCGCCGGCGTGCCCGCCGTCGCCGTGGCGTGATGCCGGCGGTCAGCGGCGGGGCAGGCTTTGCATCCAGGTGGTGAGTTCGCGGGCGTAGTCGGACCACGTTTTGAAGATGCGGCCGCGGGCGGCGGTTGAGAACGCGGAGAGTTCGGCTGGCGACGCCAGCAGCCGATCCATGGCGCCGGCGAGGCCGGGGAGGTCGACGGCGTCGAGGGCGAGGCATCCGCCGCCGCGCGCGGATTCGCCCACCGCGCCGCGCGCCGAGCAGATGCACGGCTTGCCGCGTTGCAAACTCTCGATGACCGGCAACCCGAAGCCTTCGGCAATGGAGGGATAGACGGTGAACGCGCACGCCGCGTAGGCGCGGGCAATCTCCTCGTCGTCGGCCGGCCCGTCGTAGCGCAGGGGCCGGCCCGCGGCCTGCAGGGCGCGGGCGCGCGCCAGCGCGACGCCCCCGGTCTCGGCGTTGACGTGGCCAATGAGCCGGAGTTCGAAGTCCAGGCCGCGGGTCCAGAGTTGCTCGCAGGCCTCGAGGAGTGCCCCGTGGTTCTTGCGGCCTTCGAGGGTGCCGATGCTGAGCACCACCGGCCGCCGGGCAGCCGGCGGGAACTGCTCGTCGGGCACCGGTTTCACGCCATCCACCCCGAGCAAAATGGCCGTGACCGGGGGAGACCGGGTGACTCCGAGCCACCGCCAGTAGCCGGTGAGCGATTCACGCGACTCTTCCGAGATGGCCGCGATCCCGTCGAACATCAGCAGTTCGCGCAGGTAGTTCGGAAACCAGGCGACCGTGCCGGACGGCGTCAGCTCGGGAAAGCGCAGCGCGACGGCGTCGAAAAAGACCGCCACGCGCGGACCGCGCACATGCGGACCGAGCCTGGGCAGGTCGCGCGCGACCTTGGCGCTGAACAGTTCCGGTTCAATCAGTCCGTCATATTCACCCTGCAGCGCATGGCCGGCGGTGCGACCGGTGACCCGCCGCCAGCGGCCCCGCCACTTGGCGAGGGTTTGCCACCGGGTGCCGCGTTTTTTGCCGCCCTGGCTTTTCGCAAGATTGACCAGTTCCCATGATTCAAGGACGCGCCACGCACCGAGAAACGGGTCCCGTGTCACGGCGGTGGCGCCGGCGCCGAGATTCTGCTGGAGCGCGCGGGCCACCCGCTGGACGCCGGTCCGGGCTTGCGTGTGACTCGTGTGCGTAAGATCGAGCAACAGCATGGCGGTCGGTCAGGCGGCGACGGAGCGTCCTGGAGACACGGCACATGGGCAACCAGGCCACATGGCCGTCTCCATTCCTGCCACCGCACGGGCGGCTGCAGGCGAAAGCAACAAAATGAGCGGAGGCTTCTCCATCGACATTTGACGGGTTTCCAATTTTTCCGACGAAAACCAACTCCGCTCCGCCGCGCAATCCTCATCAGGAACCGCTCCATCTTCCCGGATGCGCGTTCCTCAGTGTTTATCCGTGGTTCCCCGCCGCGGGCGCGGGCGGCGACTTTCTTTTTGCATCACGGAGCGTTTAGGCGAGGGTTTGGCGATGTCCGCCGCCGCATCGTCCCGTTTCACCAACCGTCTCGCTCGCGAGCAGTCGCCCTACCTGCGTCAGCACGCCCACAATCCGGTCGACTGGCAGCCGTGGGGCGACGAGGCCTTTGCGAAGGCGCGCGCGGAGCAGAAGCCGATCTTCCTCTCCATCGGCTACTCGACCTGCCACTGGTGCCATGTGATGGCGCACGAGTCGTTCGAGGACGAGGCCCTCGCCCGGCAGCTCAACCGCGACTTCGTGCCGGTGAAGGTCGACCGCGAGGAGCGGCCCGACGTCGACCGCATCTACATGACCTACGTGCAGGCCGCGACCGGCCAGGGCGGCTGGCCGTTGAGCGTGTGGCTGACCCCCGACCTCAAGCCGTTCTTCGGCGGCACCTATTTCCCGCCCGAGGACCGGTGGGGCCGGCCAGGCTTCGCCACGCTCCTCGGCGTGCTGGCGCAGGCGTGGGCGCAGGAACGGGAGAAACTCATCGCGGAGGGCGAGCGGGTGACGGAAGCGCTGCGGCAGTATGCCGCCGGGCAAAATCCCAAATCCCAAACGCCAAACTCCATTGAACCCGGCGACAGCGGAAGCATTCTACGCGAATCCAAAACGCAAAACCCAAAACTCAAAACCGGCGGCGGCGCCCTGGCCGCCGCCGCGGGCGCGGCGTTCGACCGGTGCTTTCGGCAGTTGCAGGAGTCGTTTGACGCCGGACAGGGCGGGTTCGGCGGCGCGCCGAAGTTTCCGCGCGCGGCGGTGTTCAACTTCCTGTTCCGGGTGGCGGCGATCCGGGGCGTGGCCTCCGCGACCGGCGCCGCGGCGGTGCAGATGGCCGCGCTCACCCTGCGCAAGATGGCCGAGGGCGGCCTGCACGACCACGTGGGCGGCGGCTTCCACCGCTACTCGGTGGATGAGGAATGGTTCGTGCCGCACTTCGAGAAAATGCTCTACGACCAGGCGCTGCTCGCGATCAGCTATCTCGAGGCGCGGCAGGCGACGGACGACGAACGCTACGCCTGGGTGGCCCGCGGCATTTTCGACTACGTGCTGCGCGACCTTGCCAGTCCGGCGGGCGGGTTCTTCTCCGCGGAGGACGCGGACAGCGAGATACCGGAAAGCGGAAACCGGAAACCGGAAAGGGAGAGCCGGCGCGGTCAGCAGGCCGAGGGGGCGTTCTATGTCTGGACGAAGGAGGAACTCGGGCGGGTGCTGGGGGGCGACGCGGAGCTGTTTTGCGCCCACTTCGGCGTGACGGACGGCGGCAATGTGCCGGGGGAACGCGATCCGCACGGCGAGTTCCGCGGGAAGAACATTCTCCGGCAGCGCCAGCCGCTCGCGGAAACGGCGCAGCAGTCCGGCCTCGATCCGCCGGCGGCCGGCGACCGGTTGCTGGCGTGCCTGACGCGGCTGCGCGCGGTGCGCGCCCGGCGGCCGCGTCCGCCTCTCGACGACAAGATTCTCACCGCAGGGAACGGCCTGATGATCTCCGCGCTGGCGAGAGGGCATCAGGTGCTGGGTGAACGCGGCCATCTCGAACCGGCCGTGCGCGCGGCGGAGTTTCTCCGGCGCGAGCTGTACGACGGACAGACCGGCGTGCTCTATCGCAGCCACCGCGAGGGCCGCAGCGACATCCCGGGCTTCGCCGAGGACTACGCGTATCTCGTCCAGGGCCTGCTGGATCTCTACGAGGCGTCCTTCGATCTCCGCTGGCTGCAATGGGCGGACCGGCTGCAGACGAAAATGGACGAGGTGTTCTGGGACGCCGAGGCCGGCGGCTACTTCAACTCGCGGGCCGACGATCCGGCGATCATCGCGCGGATGAAGGAGGATTACGACGGGGCGGAACCCGCGCCGGGGTCGGTGGCGGCCATGAATCTGCTGCGGCTGGAGGCGATGATCGGTGGCGGGAATCCAAGTTTGCACGAATCCGGCTACCGAAGGCGGGCGCTGAAAACCATCGAGGCCCTGCGCGGGCAATGGGAACGCGCGCCGCAGGCCCTGCCGCAGTTGTTGTGCGCGCTGGAACTTGCGCGGCAGCCGCCGCGCACGGTGGTGCTGGCGGGCGATCCGCAGGCGGACGATTTTCGCGCGCTCGTGGCCACGCTGCACGAACGGCTTGGTCCGCGGCGGGCGCTGCTGGCGGCGGATGGCGGCGAGGGCCAGCGCTGGCTGGCGGCGCGTCTGCCTTATCTCGCTCAAATGAAGCCGCGTGACGGGCGCGCCACGGCCTACGTCTGCGAGAATTTCGCGTGCCGGCCGCCGGTGACGGAGCCGGCGGAACTGCGGCGTCTGCTGGAGCCGTAAGGCGACAGGCGCGCCGGTTATTTGTCCTCCGCCACCTTGAGTTGTGGCACGGAATCATCGCCGGCGGTGGACTCCACGAGGTCGCGCACGGCTTCGACGATGGTCAGCACCTCGGGCTGCCGCGCGGCAAACACGAGCAGGCGGATCTGGTCGGTGGTCAGGCCGGCGGCGATCACAGCCTCGGCCAGCTGCCGGGCCGCCAGCTGGGCGCCGCGTCCGTAGACGGCCGCCTGCTTGCGCGCCGCGGCGAGGATTCCGGGCTGCGAAAACGAGGTGCCGCTCACCGCCTCGAGCCAGAGCAGCGCGAGCGTGCGCATCTCGTCCGATTCCGGGGCATAGCCCATCTTTCCCATCAGATCGGCGAGGGTGCTGAATTTGACCGGCCGTCCGCTCTCGACGTTGATCACGGTGTTGCGGTGGCACCGGGCGCGCCGGGCCAGCGCTTCGTGGCTGAGGTGGCGGGTTTCGCGAAGCTGCCGGAAAAGCTGGGTATAGTGCATGGGGGTTCGATGCCGCCGTGGGCAAAATTTGTCAACGCACAGTACCGGTGGTTATGGGTTGACAAATTATGTAATATCTAAATTTTGTAGAGATATGCCACGAGCCTCATCCGTTGCCGCGCCGCCCGGCGGATTCCGTGCCGTCCACCGAAACCGGCTGGTGACGGCGTTGCTGATCGTATGCCGCAAGGTGCGGCGCCTGCAGACTTCAGCCGCCGCGCAAGCCGCGTGTGACGACGTTGCCCGCTGGCTGCGGGCAATGCCGGCGGCCCGGCCGCGCCGGCGGACAGTGAAAAAGGACTGAGATGGCGGGCCGGCCGTCCATTCTGGTGGTGGAGGATACGGAGCCGTTGCGCATGATTCTGGAGCTGGCGCTGGCCGGAGCGGGATACGAAGTCATTGGCGCGGCCAGCGGCGCGGAGGCACTGCGGTGGGGCGCGGACCGGCGGTTTGATGCCGCGCTGCTCGATATCAACCTTCCGGACATGGACGGTTTCGAACTGGCGGCACGGCTGCGGGCCGGAAAGGAGGGGGCAACCCTGCCGATGATTTTCATGACCGCCCGGCGGGGGCCGGAGATACCGGCGCAGGTGGCCGCCGCCGGCGGGGTGGGACTGCTGTTGAAACCATTCCGGCTGGATGAGCTCCTGCAGCATGTGGCACGCTGTCTGCCGGATCACCTGGTGCAGGCGACGCCGGCCATCGCCCGCCCGTCGCATGAGGGCTTGGCAAATGGCGGGTCCATCCCTGAACTGGTCTCTCCTGCCATGAAAAACGAACGCATTGCCCTGCTCGAAGAGAAGCTCGCCTGGCTGCAACGCCACGTGACGGAACAGGACAAGGCCATGCTGGAACTGGCCGGGGAGATCGACCGCCTGAAAAAGCAGGTGGCGGAGCTGCGCGCAAAACCCGCGATGGACCCCGGCGGGCCGCCCGATGCCGACGAGCACCCGCCGCATTATTGACCGCCGGGCGGTCAGAATGCCGCGGTGACTTCCTGCTCGGTGCCGGGGGCGAGCGTGAGCGTGCCGAGGGGCGCCTCGATCTTGTCGTTCTTGTAGACCTTGCAGGTCACGGCGGCGTCGGCGTCGCCCGTCTCCCAGCGCCAGCGGCCGATGGAGACAAACTGCAGCGGCACGCCCTTGTCCCAGCTCAGACCGGGCCCTTCGCCGCGGAGGTAAAGCTTGTTGCCGATGCCGATGTAGGAAACGACCGTGAGGCGGGTGAGGCCGTCGGCCGACGGCGCGGGCGTGGGCCGGCTCTCCTCGGGCGGAACCTGCGAAAAATTTTCCGGTGCCGGCGGCTCGTCGGTGACGGGCTCGGCAATGAGGTCGCCCGCGACCGGTTCAGCCGGCGCCGGGGTTTCGGCGGCGGGCACCTTGACCTTGGGTTTTTTCGGGGCGCGCGGTTTGCGGGGAGGCTTGGGCGTTGCGGCCGGGGCGTCCGCCTTCGCCGCGGCTGCGGTCGACGACGCGGATTGCCCGACCGGCACGGGACTGGCGGGAGCGGATTCCACGGGGGCGGGTGCATCAGGGAGAACGACGGGCGCCGGCTCGACTTCAGGCTTTGATTCCGCGGCTGGCGGCGATGCGGCGGATTTTCGGCCGGCCGCTTGCACGGCCAGGCCGGGCGCGGTGAACTTCGCATCGATGGCGGCCAGCGCGCCGGCCAGCTTCTGTTCCAGCTGGGCCGCGGCCGCGAGCTGCTTGCGCGCATCAGCCTCGAGCTTCGTCCACTCGGCGGTGGTCCTGGCGATCTTGTCGGCCGTGGCGGCCAGGCGTTCGCTTTCGGTGGAGCGCAGCATGGCCAGCTCCTGTTCGAGCGCCTCCTTCTCCTCGTTTTCGGTCTCGGCCAGCTGCTGGTTGAATTCGGCCATCTTCTCCTGGAGGCGGTAGGGCAGCTTCTCGGCGGCCTGCAGGTTCTTGGTGGCGATTTCCTCGACGGTCTTGAGCTGTGCCGTGGCATGCTGGAGGTGCTCGGAGGCCGTCATGAGCCGCTTGAACTGCTCGCTCAGCTCGCGCCGCAGGGAGGCCGCGATCTCCTCCTGATCGCGCACATAGTTGACGAGGAAGGGAATCATCGTCGCCACACAGCCGACAAAGACGCAGCCGGTGATGATGAGCAGCGGGAGGGTCTGTGAGAAGGGGTGCGGGTGGCGGTTGGCGACGAGCGCGGCGAGGAGCAGAAGGGCGATGTCGCCAAGGATGAAGGGCAGCTTGGGCAGCCGCGGGACGTCTTCGAATTTCATGGGTGAGTGCGAGAAGCGAAGCAGCGGGACGCACCCGTTTTGCGGACGGAAAGTGCATTGCTCAAGGCTAAATCAACGGCGGCGGCCGGAGTTGCCTGCCGATCCGGCGCCAAGGCAAATTGAGGCTTGTGGCAGATGATGGGATTGTTACGGTGCGGGTTCGCTCCCGGCCATGCATTTCCCCGATTTCCTCCGGATTGAGCGCGACGAGCCCGGTTCGTCCCGCCACTACGTGGTGCATACGCAGAAGCCGAATTTCACGATGGAGCTCGCACCGGATGCGGGCGCCCCGGATCAGATTGGAAAGGGCGTGATGAAGCGCATCTGCGTGCCGAACTCGTGGGCGGGCGACTACCAGAAATACTTCCGGCTCATGGGCGTGGCGCAGGAGTTTTTTGCCGCGTCGTTTGGCGTGGCGGAGCCCAAGGGCTTTACGCGGCGGCTGGGGATTTGAACCACCGGGTGCGGCACGTCCGCGAAATTGGCGGGGGAGGTGAATGCCTCCCGGGGCGGCGGGTTCTCAACGCAGCCGGCGCCAGGCCAGGACGCACAGCGACAGCAGCATGCCAATGCGGATGGCTCCCTCGAAGGTCAGCGTGACGAGCACCCCTTTCAGTCCGCAGCCGCGCCGGATCAGGAAACCAATCCCGGACACGGCGATGAGCATCAGCACCTGCAGGCGGCCCCACGGCTGGAACAGCATCAGCGCCATCCAGGCCCAGTAGGCCAGCAGCGTGAGGCTCCAGAAGGCGGCCGCCGCCTCGCCGAGGCCGAGTTCGCGCGGATCCGTGCCGCGCTCGATCTGCTTGATGCCCACGTAACGCTCTGCGATGACGAGCTGCCAGAGCTCGAACGCGAGAAACACCGGGGCGAAGACGAAGAGCAGGGTCACGGCGCGGGCAGTCTCGGACAAAATCCGGACGCTGCCAAGACTGCAGCGCGCGGCCGCGAGTCACTGTCGGCCTGCGCGCCCCCCGCATCGCCGATGGCCCAGGCGCCGAAACCGATTTCCGAGCAGGTGATGCCGTGCCGCCCAAAGATTCGATCGTGCATGATGGAGCGATCCGGATCATCGGACACAACCGGGCATGAGTCAAAACGGGTGAACGATTGCAGGTTTCCCGTTGCCGCGCGGGACGGGGACGGTAGATTCCACCGCAACCATGAGCATCGCCGTTCAAGTGGCAGGCGCACCCGGGAATGTTCCGCGGGACAACAGCTTGACGACACTGACCCACCGCCGGGCGACCCGCGCCGACTGCCGGCTGCTGGCCGCACTGAATCATCAGCTCATCCGCGACGAAGGGCATCGCAATCCGATGACCGAAGCGCAGCTCGCCCAGCGCATGCGCGGCTGGCTCGCCCGCGGAGAATACCGGGCGGAATTGTTCGAGGAGCGCGGCGAGGTGGTGGCCTACGCGCTCTACCGCGAGTCGGCGGACGAGATTTACCTGCGGCATCTGTTTGTCGCGCGGAACCGGCGGCGGCAGGGCCTCGGCCGTCGTGCGATGCGTCTGCTCTTTGACGAGATCTGGCCGCGCGGCCGGCGGCTGACGGTTGAAGTGCTATGCGCGAACACGGCCGGCGTCGCCTTCTGGAAGGCGATGGGCTACCGCGAGTATTCGCTGGGTCTCGAGATCATGCCGCTCCCGCAGTCGATGGCGGCAGCCGGAGTTTCAAAATCCAGGCGGGTCCTGGCCCGGCTGGGTTTCTGAACGGGTTTCCGCCGGACCGCCGGCCGGAAGGCACGACAGAATTCGCGGCGCCCGTTCGGTGTCGCGCTGCAGGAAACGCGCGCCGAGCAGCCAGAACACGCCGGCGGCGAGAAACATCAGGCCGACCACGAGGAACGACTTGTTCAGGTCATGGAGCCGGTCGTTCAGCAGGCCGATGATGACCGGCGAGCTGACGTCACCCAGCGCATGGATGACCAGGATGTTGAGCGCGAAGGCGGCGGCCCGCATGGAGGGATGGGAAACATTGGCCAGGATGGTGTTCGTCGGACCGGTGTTGAAGAACAGGCAGAAGCAGGTGAGGAAAATAAACACCCAGATCCATGGAAACGGCGCCTTCAAAACGGCGAGAAACACCGGGAAGCCCGCCAGCATCGCCGCGCCGGAGACGAGAAAATAGGAGCCGGAGAACCGTGCGCGCAGCTTGTCGCCGGCGATGCCGCCCAGCAGCGTGGCGGTCAGACCGGCCAGGGCGGTGATCGCGCCGAAGATGATGGTCGACGATTTGGGGGCGCCGGCGCGGGTCTCGAGGTAGTAGGGCATCCAGAAGGCGATGCCGCCGATGGCGAAGGTCATCGCGGCCATGCCAAGCGTGCAGAACACGTAGGATGGGGTGCGCAGGAAGACCCAGTAGTCGCGCCAACGAACCGTGGCCGGAGACGCGGCGGCGGCGAGGTCCGCCTGCCCGCGCGGCGGCTCGCGCATGAAGAAGCTCCAGGCGGCCAGCAGGATTCCCGGCACCACGACGAGATAGAACGCCCAGCGCCAGCTCTCGGGACGCATGCCGAGGAAGTTCGCGCCCCAGTCGCCGATCCCGGAGCCGGCGATCCACCCGCCGAAGACATAGCCCAACGCGCTGCCCACCGGAATGGCCAGGTAGAACCACGCCAGCACCTGCCCGCGGATCTTGACCGGATAAAAATCGGAGATGATGGCAGGCGCGACCGGTCCATAGGCGGCCTCGCCAATGCCGACAAAACAGCGCGTCACCAGGAGCATCAGGAAGCCCGTGGCCAGCCCGGACGCGCCGCTGGCCAGGCTCCAGAGCGCCACGCCGATGCCCACGAGCACCCAGCGCGACCGCCGCTCGGCCAGTCGCGCGAAAACGGGCGCGCCGATCATGTACATCACCATGAAGGCCGTCCCGAGCAGACCGATCAGCGCGTCCTCGGGTTTGAAGCCGAGGCGGTGTTGGAACCAGTTGACAACCGTCACCAGCACACTGCCATCGGCGGTGGCACCCCGTCCGATGCCGCTCGCACCAAAGAAGCTCTTTTTGATCGGCCCCACCACCGCCGCCAGCACCTGGCGGTCGAGGTAGTTGAACAAATTGATCAGGAGCAGCAGCACGAGCGCGGGCCGGGCGCCGGGAAAAGGCGTGTCGCGGCCGGCGGGCGCATGCGGGGTGACGGGCGTCATGAAAATCGAGGGGCGGGATTTCCGTTCAGCGGCTGGGAGTCAAAACGCGGCAACCTGGGGCAGGCTGCAAGCAAAAGAACGGGCCCGGCTGGTATTGAGGCGGTGTTATCAAGCAGCGGGACGCATGGCGGCGTTATCTTGTCAGAAGAAAAACGAGAAGTGCGCCATCGAATATGTCTGTCCGTCCGCGGAGCCGGGTCGTCGTCAACAGCGCGCGTGGCTCGGTTCCCGGAGACTCAATCCAAAACATCAAGTCGAAGTCATGATTCATCTCGCACGCAGTGAGGCCGTATGTTTTTCCGGCCTGAAACTCCAGTTCAACCGTGCCCGTGGCCCGCCAGCCGGACCTGTGCAATTCCACCGTCACCAGTCTTCTTCCGGCCGCCACGTGGATATCCGGGGTGCGCCCCAGACCGGCATGGATCGTCTGGCTGTCAACGGCTGTGATTCGTACGAACGGCTCGCCCCAGGGGCCATAACCAAAGGCATTGGTTCTGGATCCGTGCAAGATGGCTGAATTGAATGTCGCGCCACCCGCATATTTCCCGCCAATCCGTGACGTCGTCAGCAGAGTGCGTTTTTCGGTTCCTTGGGACTCGTCCCAAAACATCAGATCAAAGGCACCACCCGCTTTCTGCGCGGTAAGACGGTATTGCTTTCCGGCCTGAAACTCCAATGCGACCGTTGCGGTCGCGTTGGCGAAGGGGAAAGCGAAGACATAGACCGTCACCAGGTGTTTTCCAGACGGGACGTGGAAATTGGTGGAGAAGGCCGCAGTCCCCCGATTATCAATTGCGGTGATGTTTACGTTGGGTTCGCCGTGGGTGTAGAAGCGGAGCCTATCTGCCATATGGCCGCGCAAGAAGGCAGACTCGGCTGTGTTGGTGCTCGCGGACTTCGGGTGACCGGCCGTGACACAGCCGGACAACAGGGCGGCGAGAATGCCAAGGACCAGGATGCTGGGTTGTCGCATGAAGTACCTCGCCGGACACCATCCTTATTGAATCTCAGGGAGGATAGCCACGGACGTGCGGCTGGCGGAACCCTTGTGAAACCGGAGTTTGCGCCGGATCGGAACCGCCGACGGCGTGTCTGCGGTGGATCGTTGCTTTTGCCGGAAGCGTTTGTGCACCTCGAAGGCAAAATTATCGAGCACCTCGTCGTCCAGCGAATCGCCGTTCACCGGGAGCGTCAGCGCGAGCAGGCCCTCCCGTTCCGCGACGTGGAAGAGCTGCGCTTCGGCGATCTTGTTCGGCATGCATTCCAGCGGCCCCACGCTGACGACGGCGTCGATCTGGCGGTGACGCCATTCCTCCAGCGGACCGCCCACGGTCAGCACGGCCTCGCCAAACAGATCGGTCCGCAGGTAGGGCTCGACCGCTTCCAGCGCCGGGCCAACCCGGGGCCGCGGCGGCCAGCCCAGCGGCCGGGCCACAACCCGATAGGTGAGGTCCTGGATCCGTTGCTGGACCGCACTGCTGACGTGGTCGCCCAGGTGAAAGGCCGTCGCCTCGCGCCGGTTGATCAGGTCGGAATACTCGATCCACTCGCAGAGCGGGGCGAGGCGGGTGCGCAGGCCGCGCGCTTCCAGCTTGTCGATGAGGAAGTTGTTGGCAAAAGCCTCGCCGCGCACGTAGACCTCGCCCACGACCAGCACCGTGGGCAGCGGCTTGGGGGTGCGGACGCCGGCGAAGTCTGCGGAGGCCTCGGCGAGCATCCGACTCAGTCCGAACAGCCGCCCGGTCGCGACCTGCCAGAGCGCCGCCGGCAGCGACAGATCGCCGGCCGCGGCCGTTTCGACGCACCGCAGCAGCCGCGCGAAGTGGCGGTCATAGATTTCCTGCGTCGCGCCCGCGCGGGCCTCGGCCGGGCGCACGTCGTGCAGGGCGCCGAGCAGGAGGTCGGACGCCATCATGGTGGCGAAGACCAGCGCGGAAAGTCCGCCGGGCATGTCGTCGAAATAACCGGTGTCGGCGGGCGACCAGATGCGCACGCGATCCTTCCACCCCAAGCGTTCGATCGTGATCTGGTTGAGCAGATTGTAGGTGCCCTCGCGGCAGGGACCGTTTGTGGTCGTCATGAGCAGCGCGAACCGCCGGTCAGTGTCGCGTTCCCGCTCAAGGCGCTTGAGCAGGTTGCCGAGCGTGAGACACAGAGGCAGGCACTCCTTGCCCGAGGTGTGCCGGCGGCCCACGCGCAACGACTCGGCATCCGGCATCGGCAGGCATTCCGTCAGGAGTCCGGCGCCGCGCAGACAGGCGGCGAAGGCCGGCGAGCCCGGCCCGATCCACGGAATCAGCAGCGTCTCGCCGCGGCGGCGGATCTCCGCGACCGACGACGGGTGTTTTTCGATCGTGCTGAAATCATGCGGCGCCTTCGTGTCGGCAGCCGCATGCAGGTCTTGGGCGACGCAATGCAGGAAGGCCTCCACGCGGGTTTTGGTGCCCGCGTCGCCGGAATGGCCGTCGGTTTCGATGATGACGAACGGCTTGCCCTCCATGATGTGGGCGTAGAAGTGCAGGTTGAAGCTGTCGGGGCCGCACGAGTAGTTGCTGCAATAGAGGCTGTAGACGCGGGGCGTGCGGCGGATCTGGTGCGCGGCACGCAAGATGCGCTGGCCGTGGCTCCAATACATGTCTTTGAACGAGGGAACGCGTTCATCGACCGGATAGCAGTCCACCGGGATGCCGATGGCGCCCTGTTCGCGCAGAATGGCCGGCACGTTGGAGTTCAGAACCGTGTTATAGATCGTGTACGGCCGCCCGAGCATGACGACGGGCACGATGTTGTGAGCCGCGCAGAACGCCAGCGCCCGCCGCCCGATGCCGGCACAGGCCTTTTCGAAGCGTGCTTGGGCTGCGGCGGCCCGACGGTGTGCCTGCCTCCAGGCGTTGCCGGTGCGGCCGAGTTGTTGCGCGAGCGTCTGGCAGCCCGCCAGGAACTCCATCGAATCGAGATTGCCCTCGCCCACGTCGATCACGGGCGAAAGCACACGGTCCGCCAGGCTGCCGTTCAGATCCCAGCGCAGCAGATCGGGACCGGCTTGGGCGATGGGGCAGGT
Source organism: uncultured Opitutia bacterium (assembly GCA_903940425.1). Lineage (GTDB taxonomy): Bacteria > Verrucomicrobiota > Verrucomicrobiia > Opitutales > Opitutaceae > Fen-1467. The sequence goes on from CAJAKX010000405.1 coordinate 20,604, forward strand.
GACGGCGTACGGTTCGCCGTTCACGCGCGGCAGGCTGCGGATCATCGGCAGGAAAAGGTGGTCGGCATCCGTTTCCGCCATGCGGCTGACGAGTCCATGGAACTGTTGCATCGGTGCGCAGAAGGGGACGTTGCATTCCTGGATGCCGCGCTTGAGGGCGGCGCTATCGCAGCCGCCGGCCACGCGGAGATCCAGTCCCAGTTCGTGCAGGAAGGTGGCGAAGAACGGGAACAGGCCCTTGAGCATGAATTCGTCGCTCAACGCGACGGTGTGGCGCGCCGTGCCGGACCCGGGCGGCCGGCCGGAAACGAGATCGGCGACGAGCCGCTGGATGAGTTCCTCCCGCTCGTGGAACGGATCGGGAGCCAGATCGGGCAGCTTCTTTTTGCGCGTGCCCTTGTCGTGCAACGCGCAGCCGCCGCCCCAGGTGAAGATCTGGCGATGAGCCCCCACGAGCGTCTGCAGGCGCTCGATCCGGCAGCGGTTGCCCGCGCCGCAGCCGGACGTGGCCTTGCAGATGAAGGTGTCCTTCGCGCCCACCCGCGCGGTCAGGAAACGCGTCAGCTCCAACGCAGGCCGATCGGCCCAGGGCACCTCCCGGTGGGTGAGCAGGGCGATCCCGAGGGCGCCCACCGTGCCGGGATTCGGCGGGATGATCACGTCGCTCGCGGTCTGCCGCGCGACCGCCGCCGCGAGCGCGTCCGACGAGAACGGCATGCCTTGGCAGAAGATGACCTTGCCGACGGTGCGGTTGCCCTTCACGCGATGCAGGTAGTTCTGGATGATCGAGTCGTAGAGCCCGGCGATGATGGTGCGCTGTTCGACACCGGCAGCCACGGCTTCATCGATGATCTCCGCCATGAACACGGAGCAGTGCTGCCCGAGCGACACGCCCTCGCGGGCCGCGAGCGCCTCCTCGCCGAGCTGCACCACGTCGCGGATGCCGGCGAACTTCCGCCCCTGCTCCTCGATGAACGAGCCGGTGCCGGCGCTGCAGGCCTCGTTCATCGCGCAGTCGACCACGCGGCCGTCGGCAAGGCGGGCGTATTTGGCGTCCTGCCCGCCGATCTCGAAGATGGTGTCGACCCGCGGATCAAAGTGGACGGCGCCGGCGGCGTGCGCGGCGATTTCGTTGAGCACGAACACCGCATCCTTGCCGTAGCACGTGGCCAGGAGCGAGCTGACAATCTCACGGCCGCTGCCCGTGACCCCGACCGCCAGCACAGGCTGGTCGGCCAGCGGGCTGGCGCAGAACCTTCCCACGAGCTCCTGCGCGGCGCCGACCGGATCGCCGAGCGTCTCGCGGTAGCCCTCCCAGAGAACGTCGCTGGAGCCGGTGTCGATGGCCACGGCCTTCGAACCGGTAGAGCCGATGTCGAGGCCGAGGATGAGACGGTTCTGCCGCTCGTCGGCGGGCGCGGGTGGCCGGCGGGGCAGGCGGTGCACCTTGGCAAGCGAGGCCGAAAGCGGCGGCAGGCGCTCCAGCGGAACCTCGCGGCGCGGCCGGATCAGGTCGTCCAGGGACGGGAGCTGAGCCGCGCCCCGTTCCGCTGCGATGAGCGCGCAACCGCGCGCCTCAAAGAAAAGCGCGGAGTCGTCCTCGAGTGGCACCAGCTTCATCTCATGGCGGGCCAGGAACTCCTCCACGTTCTTCCGTACGCGCCGGGAGCGGCTCACGCCGCCGGTGAGCAGCACGCGCTCGGGCGAGAGTCCGGGCTTGAGCAGCACCAGGACGTTTTCGCACACGGCGTCGAACAGTCCCGCGAGGATGCGCCCGCGATCTTCGCCCTTGTTCGCGAGGTGGGTCATGTCGCTCTTGAGGATGACCGGACAGCGGCCCGAGAGCGGCGCGGCGCTTTCGACCGCGGCGGCCAGTTCGCTGGCTTCCTCAATCGTGAGCGAAAAGCGCTCGGTAAGCTGGCGGAGAAAATTGCCGGTGCCCTGCGAGCACCGGTTGTTTTCGCGAAAAACTTCGATGCCGTTGGCGCGCAGCTCAAGCACCGAAAAGCCGTGGCTGCCGATCGAGACAATGGTGGCGGGCAGGGAACCTGTAAGGAAGCGGCAGGCGCGAGCCTGGGCCTGCTGGACCGGCACGCGCGGCAGTGTGATCTGCTTGCTGAAACGACCCGTGACCGCGGCGGCCTCGACGGTGTTCCACTCCCACTCGCGCAGCAGCCGGAGCAGTGCCGGCCCGGGTTCCTTGTGGTGTTCGACGATCTCGCACCGGCCCCACTCGCGGCTGGTGCCGTCCTGAATGAGCTCGGCGAGCTTGATGGTCTCGGCGCCGACATCGATGCCGAGGTAGCGCTGCGGGCGGGCGCGTTGGATCGGCCGGTGGGGCGTTGAATTGATTGGGAGGCAGCCGGTCATGGTGGTGCGCTCAAGTCGCTTTTTCCATCGCGCGTGGGGTCTATCCGGCGGGTTGCGGAATGAAGCTCATGGCGGATGTCCAGCGCCTCACGACGGCCCCGCCGGCATGAATGGCCGACTGACGAACTTGCGCTAATGCGCGCATCGTTGAGGGCGTCAGAATGCGCCGGTGACGGTGAGCTGCGCGGTGACGGCCCCGTCGCCATTGAGGAGCAGATTGCGATCGGCGTATTGGAAACGGCGGTCGAACATCCAGCCGGCGGCGGCGTGGACCGCGACCGCGGGCGTGAGTTGCCAGCGCAGCCCGGCCCCGGCGCTGATTTCCCGGTAATCCACGATCTGCGCATCGAGCAGGGGGCGCGCGTGGCGGCGGCCGAAGTCATCTGCCACGCGGAAGGCGCCGCTGCGGAAATCGGCTCCGACGAAGAGGGCGAGCGAGGGCGAGACGGTCCACTCGACGCGCGGCGACGGGACCATCAGCAGCAGCGTGCAGTCCGGCGTGATTTGCCAGCGCGCACCCGCGCCGCCCATCACCGGGGTGCCGCTGCGCAGATCGACATTGAGGCCGATGAGCCACTGGAATTCGCGGCTCACCGTCCGGACGAGGCGGAGACCGCAGGGCGCGTTGAAGTCGCCGCCACCCAGGTCGCGAAAATCGCTGTAGAGGCCGGGATCGATCTCGAGGCGCAGCGCCCACTCCGGGTTGAACTGGCGGCTGTAGCCGAGCTTCAAGGCGAGCGCGGTGAGTTCCGACGGGATCGGCGCCCCGGCGGGCGGGCTGAAGTCGAGCCGTTGCCACGAGGCGCCGAACAGCCACGCAGATTGCGGGTCGAGCGCGTAGGTGCGCACCGCGGCGACGCGGCTCTGGCCGCCCGAAATCCGGCCGAGCGCCTGCGTGCCCTCGGCGATGCCGGCGCTGCCCGCGTAGGAGAACTCGATCACCGTTTCAAGCGGCTGGGTGGGGACGCGTGGGGCGATCGTGGTCTGGGCACAAACGAAGGCGGGCGCGATCAACAGCGCCGCGAGGAGCCGACGGAGATGCGGGGATTTCGTCGGAGATGAGGAGCAGCGGGCGGAGCACGAGGATGCGCCCTCGGTCGCGCGAGCGGGGAGGTGAATAAGCAGGGAGTTCATGGGAATGGTGGGTGGATGGGTGGCGGGGAAAGGTGGACGCCGCGGCTACGGCGCACCGCATTGAAACCGGACTCGCCCGGCCCGGGGTCGGTGGCGACCAGCAGGTTCAGCAGCGCGAGGACGATGACGCAGGCGATCATGGCAGGAGGGGGCGGGCAGGGAGGGGAGGTCGGCGGGCTAAAGGCCGAAAGGCAGCAGGCTCGCGGCGCCGGAAGCTTGTGACAGGGTCACGGCGGCCTGGGCCCGGGCAATCTGGGACAAGACGGCGGGATCGATGACGGCGGTCTGGTCGCATCGGACCGGCGTCGGCACAGCCGCGCGGCGGTTGCTGGCGATAAAGCCGAGAGCGAGGAATGCGCCGGCAAACAAGAGACCAAGGAGGATCGCTTTCGGGGTTTTCATGGGGGCGGTTTTTGTTCGCCGCCGAGGATACCCGAACGCGCGGGCGGACCGTTAATCGATAAATTTGATGTCCGTCATCGCGTGGACCAATGGCAGGACAGGCGGGGTGTTGCCGTCACGTGAAGGACATTGCCTCCCGGCAGGCGTCCGGCTACGGTGCTCCCGTCTGATGAATATTCATCACCTCGAACTGTTCTATTACGTCGCCCAGCACGGCGGCATCAGCCGGGCGGTGCGGCACATTCCCTACGGCATCCAGCAGCCCGCCGTCAGCAGCCAGATGCTGCTGCTCGAGGAGGACCTCGGGACCCGGCTGTTCGAGCGCAGCCCGTTCCGGCTGACAGAGGAAGGCAGGAAGCTCTTCGCGTTTGTCCGCCCGTTCTTCGAGAACCTCGACGCGGTCGCGGCGCGGTTGCGCAAACAAGCGGTGCCCCTGCTCCGCATCGGAACGTCTGAACTGGTGCTGCGCGAGTACCTGCCGCCCATAATGCAGTTGCTGCACCAGAAGCATCCGCAGGTCCGGCTCAGCCTGCAGTCTGGCTTCACCTCCCAGCTGGATGCATGGCTGCAGGACCGGCAGATCGATCTCGCCATCACTCCGCTGGAGAAACGCCCGCCGGCGCGGGTGCGCTGCCTGCGGCTGATGCGCGTGCCCCTGGTGCTGCTGGTCCACCGGAAATCGAAATACAAATCCGCAGCGGAGCTTTGGGCGCCGGGCCGGATCGAGGAACCGTTGATCACGCTTCCGGCCGTGGAAATCATCAGCCGGCTTTTCAAAAAGGGTCTGCAGCGACGCCGGATCGAATGGCCGCCGGCCATCGAGGCGAGTTCGCTGGAACTCATCACCCAGTATGTCGCCAACGGTGATGGCATCGGCGTCAGCGTGAACCTGACCGGCGTCTCGCGGCATCCTCGGGTGCGCATCCTGCCCCTGGAGGGCTTCGACCCGGTCGAGGTGGCCGCCCTGTGGCATGGGGAGCCCACGTGCCTGATCCGGACGGTGCTGGAGGAGGGGCAGCGCTACGTGCGGCAGCTCTGGCCCGAGTGGCAGTGTGACGATACGCTGAAATAGGCGGCGCGGACCGGCTGGTTCCGTCCCCGGTGCGTGCAGCAATCGCGGCGAGGTCAGTTCACAACCATCGGCGCGTTTGCAGAGGCTTACCGCGCCGTGGCCAGGAGCAATGTCAACTAATAGTTGACATGTTGTCTGGTGGGGCCACCCGAGAAACGCGACCGGTCGGCGGGCGACGGCTCCCCGACTCAGAACTCCTTCATCTCGGCCCTCACCGCGGCATCGTCGGCCGGATCCTCGGGGATGCGCATGCGGTAGAAGCTGCGGTAGACGAACACGAGGCCGACGAGGAAGATGCCGGCGCCGATGAGGTACTTGAGGTCGTTGTCGGCCATCTTCACCGCGATCTCCACCGCGAGCAGGCCGAAGAGCGTGGTGAACTTGATCACGGGGTTGAGCGAGACCGACGAGGTGTCCTTGAACGGGTCGCCCACGGTGTCGCCCACGACGGTGGCGGCGTGCAGCGGGGTGTTCTTCTGGCGGAGGTCGGTCTCGACGATCTTCTTGGCGTTGTCCCACGCGCCGCCGGCGTTGGCCATGAAGACGGCCTGGAAGAGGCCGAAGAACGCCAGGCCGATGAGGTAGCCGATGAAGAAGTACGGGTCGAAGAACGGCAGCGCCAGGGCGAAGCAGAAGATCACGATGAAGATGTTGATCATGCCGCGCTGGGCGTACTGCGTGCAGATCTTCACGATCTCCTTGGAGTCCCGGGTCGACGCCGTGGCGGCGTCGAGGCGCAGATGGCGCTTGATGTAGACGACCGCGCGATAGGCGCCGGTCACGACGGCCTGCATCGAGGCGCCGGTGAACCAGTAGATGACCGCGCCGCCCATGATCAGGCCGAGCACGACCTCGGGGTGCACGAGGCTGAGCTTGTCCACGACGCCGCCAAACGCCCGGTCGAGCAGGAGGATGATGCCGAAGACCATGGTGGTGGCGCCGACCACGGCGGTGCCGATGAGCACGGGCTTGGCAGTGGCTTTGAAGGTGTTGCCGGCGCCGTCGCCCTTCTCGAGCAGGAGCTTGGCGTGCTCGAAGTCGGGCGTGAAACCGAACTGCTGCTCGATCTCGCGGGCGATGCCCGGACGCTTTTCGATCTGCGAGAGTTCGAAGACCGACTGCGCGTTGTCCGTCACGGGGCCGAAGCTGTCGACCGCGATGGTCACGGGGCCCATGCCGAGGAAGCCGAAGGCCACGAGCCCGAAGGCGAAGATGGGCGCGGCGTACCGGATCGCCACGGGCATGAGGCCGGCCACGGCGATGTGCTGCGAGAAGTGGTAGGCCACGACCATCAGCGTGACGATGACGAGACCCTGCCAGAACGCGGAGAAGTTGCCCGCCACCAGCCCCGACAGGATGTTGAGCGAGGCGCCGCCCTGGCGCGAGGAGGTGACGATCTCGTGCACGTGGCGCGACTTGGTGCTGGTGAACGCGCGGGTGAACTCGGGAATGATCGCGCCGGCGAAGGTGCCGAGGCTGATGATCACGGCGAGGTGCCACCACAGGCCTTCGTGGCCCACCAGACCGCCCAGCAGCAGGTAGCTCGCCAGGAAGGTCACGAGGATCGAGACCACCGACGTGATCCACACGAGATTGGTCAGCGGCGCCTCGAGGTCGAAGTCGTTGTCGCGGCCGTAGAGGGTCCGGCTCATGCCCTCGTTGAGCAGGTAGGAGCCGAGCGAGGTGAGGATCATCAGGATGCGCATCGCGAAGAGCCAGACGATGAGCGTGCCGCAGATGACGGGGTCGTTCACGAGCGCCAGCGCGAGGAAGGCGATGAGCGCGACGCCGGTGACCCCGTAGGTCTCGAAACCGTCGGCGGTGGGCCCGACCGAGTCGCCGGCGTTGTCGCCCGTGCAGTCGGCGATGACCCCGGGATTGCGCGGATCGTCCTCGGGGAGCTGGAAGACGATCTTCATGAGGTCGGCGCCGATGTCGGCGATCTTGGTAAAAATGCCGCCGCAGATGCGCAGCGCGCTCGCCCCGAGCGACTCGCCGATGGCGAAGCCCACGAAGCACGCGCCCGCCAGCGAGGGCGGCAGGAACGTGAGGATCGCGATCATGAAGAACAGCTCGATCGACACGAGCACGAGGCCGACGCTCATGCCGGAGCGCAGCGGGATGTGCAGGGTGGCGCGGGAATTGCCCCGCAGCGCGGAGAACGCGGTGCGCGAGTTGGCAACGGTGTTGATGCGGATGCCGAACCAGGCAACGCCGTAGCTGCCGAGGATGCCAAAGATCGAGCAGAGCAGGATGACGGCGACGTTGAAGAGCGACTCATGCGACAGGCCCGCAAAGTAATAGGCGATGCAGATCGCGATGAGTCCCCACAAGCCGATCAGGAACCGGCCCTGCTGCAGCAGGTAGGTCTTGCATGTTTCCCAGATGGTGTCGGAGACATCAGCCATCGCGGGGTGCACGGGCAGGCGCCGGGTCTGCAGGTATTGCCACAGGCCGAAGCAAAGGCCGATGGCGCAGACCACGATGCCCGCATACAGCACCGCCAGACCGGAGACGGGCCCGCCGGGAAACGGAAACGACACGGCGTGCAGATCGGGAATCTGGATCTGGGTTTCGCCGGCGAAGGCGTCAGGGGAACAAACCAGCATGGCAGCTGCCGGCGCGGCCAGCTGCCGGAAAGGAAGCTTCATCATGGGGCAACAGGATGAACTAGGAGTTGGGGGAGGGGGGGTTGACGGGGACGATTGTCCGGAGGGCAGTCCCCGCGCGAGTCAATTCTGGCGGTGCAGCGGTCGATAAGTCTCGTTTAAGCATGCGGGAACAAAAGCCAGGTTGGCCGGAGTGCAAATGGCCGCGTCAGAACGTCCGGAGCTCCGGACGCCGGGCCGGCGGCGCGGCAGTCCCGCCGCGCACGTTCAGCGGGAAATGTCCCGCTGGGTGAGCACCTTGAAACCACGATGGCCGAGTGCCTGCGCCCCGATCTCCGCATCCTCCACATGCAGCGCGAACGCCGCCCGGCCCTCGGGACGCTTGGTGAACGCGTACACATACTGGATGTTGATCTCAGCCTCCAGCAGCGCGGCGAGCACCTGCTTGAGGCTGGATTCTCCGGAAATCTCCACTGCGAGAATATCGCCTTCCGTATAGGAAAAATCATTGTTCACCAGGAGCTCGCGGGTCCGGTCAGGATCGTCGACGATCAGCCGCACGACCGAATTCTCGGTGATGTCGAGCACATTGACCGCCATGAGGTGCACGTTGTGCATCGCGAACAGCGCGGTGAGGTCGAAAAGGCGGCCGACGCGGTTCTCGGTGAACACGGAGAACTGCTTAACGGGGTCGGTGGAGATGGTGGTGGCGGCCATGGGGGGAGCTGGAGCGGAGGCCAGCGTGGGCCAGTCGGTGCGAAGGGTCAACCTTGCGGGGGCGATGACCAGGGCGGTGTCCGCCGGGTGCGGCCGGCCCGACCGGAGCGGTCCTCCGTGCGGCAGACGGACGGAGCGGCGGTCAGCGCAGGCGCTGGGCGAGCTTCCAGCCGGCGTAGACCCCGGCCAGCGAAGCCACGCCGCTGAGCACGATGGCCGTCCCGAGCCCGAACCGCATTCCCAGGAGCCAGCCCGCATAGCTGCCAAGGGTCGCGCCGCCAAAGGTGCAAAGCTTGTTCATGGCCGGATGAAGTCCCGGCAGGATAAGACGGTCCGGCGGCGATACACACGGCTAATATACGGCAAAATTGTGCTTTCTCCATGGGAACCCTTGGCTTTCCTGTTTACTAGCCCCCTGATGCTTCCTACCGTCCCCCCGCAGCCATGAAATCGAGGAACCCGGAAAAACCACTCAGCACGAACCCGCATCTCATCACGTGGATTGATAAGATGGTGGTCCTGTGCAAACCCGACCGCGTCCACTGGGTCGACGGTTCGCAGGAGGAGTACGACGCGTTGTGCGGGCAGTTGGTCGCGACCGGCACGTTCATCCGCCTCAATGAAAAGAAATGGCCCGGCTGCTTCCTCGCACGCTCCGACCCGAGCGATGTCGCCCGCGTCGAGGACCGGACGTTCATTTGCAGCCTCTCGAAGGACAGCGCGGGCCCCACCAATAACTGGGTGAATCCCTTCGAGATGAAGAAAACGCTGCGCGACCTCTTTAGCGGCTGCATGCGTGGCCGCACGATGTACGTGCTGCCTTTCAGCATGGGTCCGCTAAACTCGCCCATGTCGCGGATCGGCGTCGAGCTCACCGATTCGGCCTATGTCGTCGTCAACATGCGCATCATGGCGCGCATCGGCCGGCCGGTCATCGAGCTCATTGACAAGGGCGACCGGCGGGTGGTGCCCTGCATGCATTCCGTGGGCGCGCCGTTGTCGCCGGGCCAGCCGGACGTGCCGTGGCCCTGCAACAAGGACCGGAAATACATCGTGCATTTTCCCGAGACGCGCGAGATCTGGTCCTACGGTTCGGGTTACGGGGGCAATGCGCTGCTCGGCAAGAAGTGTTTCGCGCTCCGCATCGCCTCCAACATCGCCCGCGACGAGGGCTGGATGGCCGAGCACATGCTCATCCTCGGCGTGGAGAATCCGCAGGGTGAGAAAACCTATGTCACGGCGGCGTTCCCGAGCGCCTGCGGCAAGACCAATTTTGCCATGCTCATCCCGCCGAAGGCCTTCAAGGGCTGGAAGGTCTGGACCGTGGGCGACGACATCGCGTGGATCAAACCCGGCGCCGACGGACGGCTGCACGCCATCAACCCCGAGGCAGGATTCTTCGGCGTGGCCCCCGGGACGTCGGACAAGACGAACCCAAACGCGATGAAGTCGCTCGCCAGGAACAGCATCTTCACGAATGTCGCCCTCACGCCCGACGGCGGTCCGTGGTGGGAAGGCATGACCGATGAGCCGCCCGCCGAGTGCCTCGACTGGCAGGGCAGAAAATGGACGCCCGCCCTCGCCAGGGAAACCGGCGTCAAGGCTGCGCACCCGAACGCCCGCTTCACCGCGCCCGCATCGCAGTGTCCGACGATCGATCCCGACTGGGAGAAACCCGAGGGTGTCCCGATCAGCGCCTTCATCTTCGGCGGCCGCCGCGCCACCACCATGCCGCTGGTGTTCCAGGCCTTCAATTGGACGCACGGCGTGTACGTCGGCGCCACCATGGGCTCGGAAATGACCGCCGCCGCCGCCGGCACCGTCGGCAAGGTGCGGCGCGACCCGATGGCCATGCTGCCCTTCTGCGGCTATCACATGGGCGACTACTTCGGACACTGGTTGGAGATGCAGAAGATCGTCAGGCATCTGCCCGCCATCTTCCATGTGAACTGGTTCCGCAAGGACCAGGACGGCAAATTCCTCTGGCCGGGCTTCGGCGAGAACATGCGCGTGCTCAAGTGGATCGTCGACCGTGTCCGCGGCCGTGCGGCCGCCCTCAAGTCACCGATCGGGTGGGTGCCCGGCTATGAGGACATCGAATGGAACGGGCTCAGTTTCACCCGGGAGCAGTTCGCGCAGGTCATGGCTTTTGATCACGAGGCCTGGACGAAGGAACTCGCCGATCAGGAGGAATTTTTCCAGACCCTGGGCGACCGCCTGCCCAAAGAGTTGGTCGCCGAGCGCGCGTCGCTGATCGGCCGGCTGTGAACCGACCGGGGCAACCTGAAGAAAAGCAGACTTAAACAGACCCGCCCGCGTTTATCGGGAACCATCACCCGCCCGGGATTTCTCAAAACCATGCGCCGGTTGATTCTGGCTCTCACGGTGCTCGCCCTCGCCGGCCCGACGAGGGCGGAGATGCCCGCGTTGCTGCAGGACGCGATGCAAAAGCTGCGCGCGGAGAAGGGTCGCTGGGCTTACACCGAGACCTCCGTGACCAGGGACAGCCGGGGTCGGGTCCGCAAAGAGACCGTCGTGCGCCACGATCCTTCGCTCCCGTACGCGGAGCAGTCACGGATGCTGAAAATCAACGGCCGCGAGCCGACGAAGCTGGAGGCCCGAAGGCATCGCGAAGCCGCGGAAAAAAGCCGGAATTCCAAACGGGTCACCCTTGAAGACCAGATCGATCTGGAACATGTGACCGTCGCGGAGGAGACGCCGACCTCCGTGACCTACGACATTCCATTGCGCAAAATCGAACACGCGCGCTTTCCCGCCAACCAGGCCGACCGATTCCGCGTGACCATTCGCGTGAACAAGGAGCGGCGCGTCTTTGAGCATGTGGCGGTGCAGCTGCGCCGGCC
>CAJAKX010000406.1 GCA_903940425.1 uncultured Opitutia bacterium
AGTCGCCGATCCAGACCGAGCGGAGAATCTGGTAGTTGCCGGTGCGCCGCGCATCGAGGGCGCTGTTGTTTTCCATGTTGGCGAGCCGCACGTCGAGGCCGAGTTCGCGCCGCCACATCTCCTGCACGGCCTCGGCGAGCAGGCGGTGGTTCTCGGAATTATTGTACAGCAGCTCCAGTGATGGCAGGCCGCGCCCGCCCGGGTGGCCGGCTGCGGCGAGCAGGCGCCGAGCCGCGGCGAAATCGGCGGTCACCTCCGCCGGCGGCGTGTAGTCGGCCAGTCCCGGCGGCGTGAGCGAGGTCGCGGGCAGCTGCCCGCCGCGCAGAACGTGCTCGACGATGGCCGGGCGGTCGATGGCCAGCGCGAGGGCGCGGCGCACCTGCTCGTTATCGAGCGGCGGGCGGCGCACGTTCAGCCGGAAGAAGTAGGTGTTGAAATAGGGATCGCGGCGCAGGAACTGCGGCGCCGTGCGGCGGTAGGCGTCGACCTTGCCGACCGGCAGCGTGTACGTCACATGCAGCTGTCCCGCGCGGAAGGCGCGCTCCTCGGCGTCCTGGCTGTCGATCGGATGGAACTGGATCGCCTGCAGCCGGACGCGGGCCGCATCCCAGTAGGTGGGCGATTTTTCCACGATGATCACCTCGTTCGGCTTCCAGGTCTTCAGCACAAAGGGACCGTTGCCGACGAGCCGGCCGGGCCGGGTCCAGGGATTGCCCCGCTGGCCGGCGGCGCCGTATTTCTCGATGGCCGGCAGCGGCACGGGCAGCCAGGGCATCTGGGCCAGCAGGGTGAGGAAATACGGCGCGGGCTGCGCCAGGGTGATGCGCAGCGTGCGATCGTCGTCGGCCATGAAGCCCACCTGCGCGAAGTCGGCCAGCCGGCCCTGGTTGAAGGCTTCGGCGTTGCGCACCAGGTAGAACAAAGTCGCATTGTCGGCCGCCAGCGACGGCGTCAGGATGCGGCGGAAGGAGGCCACGAAGTCCGGCGCGGTGACCGGGTCGCCATTGGACCATTTCGCATCGGCGCGCAGGTGGAAGGTATAGGTGAGGCCATCGGGCGAGATCTCCCAGCGCTCGGCCACGCCCGGCACGGGATGCAGGTCGCTCGGATCCTCGGTCACCAGGCCTTCGAAGAGCGCGGAGACGACGCACTGCTCGGCGAGGCCCGTCACGAGCTGCGGGTCGAGGTCACTGACTTCGGAGCCGATGCCGCGGTGGAGGACTTGTTCGCGGTTGCCGCGCTGGACGCCGGTCTCACGGCGGGTGCAGGCGGAAATCAGAAGCCAGAGGCCGGAAGCCAGAAGCCAGAAGACGAGACAACGGCGCATGACATCGCGTGCAAGCACGCTCCTACAGCTTTCGGATCAAGGCCACCGCGTGGGCGGCGATGGCGAGCCCGCGGCCAAGCTCGCCAATCCCCTCGTTGGTCGTGGCTTTCAGGCCGACGGCCTCCACCGGCAGACCGGCGGAATTCGCGAGCGCGAGTTTCATTTCACCCAGACGCGGGGAAATTCTCGGCTTCTCGGCGATCACCGTGACGTCGATGTTCAACGGCGCCCAGCCGCGTTGCTGCAACTCGGCCACGACGCGCTTCAGCAGGAGCTGCGAATCGGCGTCCTTGTAGACGGGATCGGTGTCGGGAAAGAAATGGCCGATGTCGGGCAGGCCGGCCGCGCCGAGGAGGGCGTCGCAGACGGCATGGGTCACACAGTCGGCGTCGGAATGGCCGGCGAGGCCGAACTCGGTGTCGAAGCGCACGCCGCCGAGCACCAGCGGGCGGCCCTCGACGAGGCGGTGGATGTCATAACCGTGGCCGATGCGGTAAGGCATGGGATGTCAGGCGTCAGGCTTAAGGGCGCCGGCGCGGCTAAGCAAGAACTCCACCAGCGCCAGATCGGCTGCGGTGGTCAGCTTCGGGTTCGGATGCGGATTTTCC
>CAJAKX010000407.1 GCA_903940425.1 uncultured Opitutia bacterium
GTCCCTCTACATCGGCATTGATTCAGGCACGCAAAGCACCAAGGCGGTCGTGCTGGACCTCGCGCAAAAAAAGGTGATCGCGGAAGCCCGCGCGCCTCATCGGCTCATCGACGGCCTGCCGGTCGGCCACATGGAACAGCACCCCCAGGACTGGACCGCGGCGCTCGACGCGGTGATCCTTGAGGTCGCCGCCCGGGTCGACCGCACCCGGGTCCGCGGCATCGGCGTCTCGGGCCAGCAGCACGGTTTTGTGCCGCTCGATGAGAAAGGGCAGGTGATCCGCCCGGCCAAGCTCTGGTGCGACACGAGCACGGTGGCCGAGTGCGCGCTGCTCACGAAAAAACTCGGAGGCGCCCGGGCCGTCATTCGCAAGGTCGGTCTGCTCTTTCTGCCCGGCTTCACGGCACCGAAGATTCTCTGGCTCAAGCGTCATGAACCGCAGAACTACCGGCGGCTGCGCCATGTCCTGCTGCCGCACGATTACCTCAATTTTCACCTGACCGGAAATTTTTTCATGGAATGCGGCGACGCGTCCGGCACGGCCCTCATGGACGTGCGCCGGCGCACCTGGTCGAAGGAAGCCGTCGCCGCCATTGACCGGAATCTCGCGGACTGGCTGCCGCCGGTCTCCGGCTCGCACCAGCCGGCCGGCATGCTGAGGCCGGACCTCGCGCGCAAGTACGGTCTCTCGACCGACGTGGTGGTCAGCGCCGGCGGAGGCGACAACATGATGGGCGCCATCGGCACGGGCAATGTCACCCCCGGCGTTGTCACCGCCAGCTTCGGCACGAGCGGCACCATCTACGCGTATGCGTCCAAACCCGTTGTCGACCCGCGGGGCGAGATCGCCGCGTTCTGCTCGTCAACGGGCGGCTGGCTGCCGCTGCTGTGCACCATGAACGTCACGACGGTCACCGAGCAGGTGCGGGCGATTTTTGGCTACGATCATGCGGCGCTCGACGCCGCTGTGGCGGCCGCGCCGGCGGGGGCGGGCGGCCTGGTGCTGCTGCCGTACCTCGAGGGCGAACGAACGCCGAACGTGCCGGAGGGTTCCGGCGTGTGGTTCGGGCTGAACAAGAAGACGCTCCAACCCGGGCACCTGGCCCGGGCGGCGATGGAGGGGGCGACGATGGGCATGAACTACGGACTGCGCCGGCTGGCCGATCTCGGCGTGAAGGCGAAGGAAATCCGCGTGACGGGCGGTGGCTCCAAATCGCCCGTCTGGCGCCAGCTCATGGCCGACATCTTCGGCGTGCCCGTGGTGGCGATGGTCGAGGATGAAGGCGCGGCGCTCGGCGGCGCGCTGCAGGCGGCCTGGTGCACGGCACTCCTCGACGGCGCGAAGGCAAGGCTCCCCGCATTCACCGGTGGCGTTGTCGCCCTGGATGAATCCACCCGGTGCCTGCCGGACAAGACGCTGGTCGCCCGCTACCGCGAGCTGCAGGCGCTGCAGGACAAACTCAGTCTTGCCCTGCGTCCCGTCTTTCGGGCGCAGCGCAAACTGACCGGGTCGTGAGCACCGTGGCTTGCGCATCCGCCACCAACAGGTCGCGCCGATCTACCTCGCCGCGAGCGCCTGGCCGGACTTCGCTGGCGACCAATGCGCAGGGGCGCTCTCCGGGATCGATGGGCTCGAGATGCGGACGGTGGAATCAAAGGCTATCCGAAAACCGTCAAAACTTGGAGGGCGGCGCGCTCTGCGGGCCCGCAGAGCCGCCAAATGCCCGAGCGGCGCTGACGGAGCAGCGCCCTCCACCGGGCAGCGCATCAGGGTTTTCGGATAGCTATAAGGTAAGATTGTCGATGGCGTGCGCATATGGAACCGGGGTTGCGGAGATTTCAAGACCGCGGTACGACAAGTCATGAAGCGGATGTTCTATACGGAAGACCTCGCGTACATTCATGACGCGGGTTTTCTTGATTTCGCCCGGCGGGCGGCGCCACATGTATTGAAGCGTCTCCACCGACGGTGCGAGCCCGGCGCCCGCATCCTCGAAATTGGGTGCGGCAGCGGCGGCTTGACCAGGGCTCTGGTCAAGGCCGGTTACCGGGTGCTCGGAGTCGATATCTCGTCCGCCATGATCCGTCTGGCCCGACGGAAGGCGCCGAAGGCTAAATTTCGCGTGGCATCCTGGTACACGTTCACCCCGCCTCCATGTGATGCCATCGTTGGCACAGGTCATTGCCTCAACTACATGGCGGCGGACCGGAAACGGCACGTGCGGGCGGTCACCGCCTTCCTGAAACGTGCGGGCGCGGCACTCCGGCCCGGCGGTATGCTCCTGTTTGATTTCCTGGAACCCTGGCCGGACCGCCCGCGGCTGCGCACCTATCATGCCTGCGGCTCCGACTGGGCGGTGCTGGTGAAGGCCAGCGAAAAACGGCGGGTGATCACACGGCAGATCACAGCGATCCGTTTCGTGGCCGGCCGCTGCCGCTGTTCGCAGGAAATCCACCGACACTGCCACCTTCGGCGCCGACAGCTCGAGAAGGCGCTGCGTGCCGCCGGCTTCATCGTTACCTTTCACGATGGTTACGGAGGCATGCATCTACCCCCGGGGCACGCCGTCGCCGAGGCGCTCAAGATATTCCACTAACCCCCGAAGTCCCATGGCCGGCCTTGTTTTCCTTCCCGTCGACGAATTCCGCCGTCAGGCCGATAGCATCGTGGTCACGGCGGCGGCCGTTATTGAGCGCCTTCTGGGCAAGGTGGAGATGTACCACATTGGCGCCACGGCGATTCCGGGGGCCTTGACCAAAGGGGACGTCGACGTTCTGGTGCGCGTCCGGCGGGAGGAGTTTCCGGCGGCGGTCGCCGCCTGCAAGGGGCGCTTTGACATCCACCAACTGGAGAATTGGAACGACGACTTTGCCAGCTTCAAGGACGAGATCACCTTCTCCCTGCCGCTCGGCATCCAAGTGGTGGTGAAGGACGCTGGGTCGGACTTTTTTCTCTACCTGCGCGACCGGTTGCGGACCGATCCCCAACTGCTGACTGAGTACAACCGGCTCAAGACCCGGCATGGCGCAGGCAAACCGGAGAACTACTGGCGGGCGAAGAATCGCTTCTTCGAACGCGTGCTGGCCGAACGCCCGCCCAATCCCGCCTAACGCGAGGCCGGCGGCTTCCTTGCCGCCCCAAAGATTTCCACGGATAATGCGCGCCCGGCCACGCGGCTGCCGCGGTACATGCCGGGGGTGTTGAAGGGCATGACAACGTTGCCGTGTCGGTCGATGGCCACGAGCCCACCGGTGCCGCCGAGCCTGGCCATCTGCCGGATCGCCTCAGCCGCGGCGGGAGCGAGCGCCAGGCCCTTGTACTCCATCAGCGCGGAGACGTTGTGCCCAAAAACCGAGCGGATGAAAAACTCGCCATGGCCGGTCGCCGACAGCGCGCAGGTCGCGTTCTTGGCGTAGGTGCCGGCGCCGATGATGGGCGAGTCGCCCACGCGGCCGTACTGCTTGTTGGTCATGCCGCCGGTCGAGGTGCCGGCCGCGAGATTGCCGTGACGATCGAGCGCCGCACAGCCCACCGTGCCGTATTTGTTGTCATCGACGGTGGCAAAAGTAACCCGCGTGGGGCGCGCCTTGGGCCGGCCAGCCGGCCGTTTCTCGAGCTTGCGCGCCAGGGCCAGCTGCCGTCGGCGCCGCTCAGTTTGGAAATAGGCGTTGGGCACAAATTCGTAGCCAAGCTGCCGGGCGAACGCCTCGGCGCCGTCGCCAATCAGCATGATGTGCGGAGTGCGCTCCAGAACATCGCGCGCCAGGGCGATGGGATTCCGGATGTGCTGCAGACCGGCGACCGCACCCGCTTCCAGCGTGCGCCCATCCATGATCGAGGCGTCAAGCTCGCAGACACCCTCGGCGTTCATGACCGCGCCGTGGCCCGCGTTGAAGAGCGGCGAGTCCTCCATGACCTTGATGGCGGCGACCACCGCGTCGAGGCTGGCACCGCCGCGCTCGAGCATCTCATAGCCGGTGGCGAGCGATTCCGTGAGTTTGGCCCGGTACCGTGCTTCGAGCGCCGGCGTCAGATCCTTGCGGAGAATGACGCCGGCCCCGCCGTGGATGACGAGGCCATAGGTGGTGCTTTGCATGCGGGAAACGTCGGCGTCTTCCGCTTCCGAGGCAAGCGCGGCAGAAGGGGACCGGGCTTCCCCGGCGCTCAGGGCGCGACGCGGCGGCCCACAATGATCAGGTCGCGCTCTACGCCATACAGCAGCGCGACGCGCGGCAGGTGGCCCCATTGCTCGAAGCCATGTTTGGCAAACAGCCGCAGGCTCGGTTCGTTGTGCTCCCAGATGAGGCCGACCAGCGTCTTCAAGCCGAGGGTGGGGGCATGGTCGATGGCCCGTTGCAGCAAAAGATTCGCCAACCCCCGCCGGCGGTGCGTCTCCGCCACGTAGACACTGATTTCCGCGGTCGGATGGTAGGCCGGCCGGGGATGAAAATCGCTGAAGCTGAACCAGGCGCAGACTGCCCCGCGCTCATCCTCCGCCACCCAGATCGGCCGACGCTCCAGGGAGTGGGTCCGAAACCATGGCACGCGACTCTCGATGCTCACCGGCGTCGTATCGGCCGTCACCATGCCGCCGGGGATGGTGGCATTATAGATGGCGACGATGGCGGGCAGGTCGGTCTCGGCCGCATCGCGCACGAGAGGAGAAGGTTCAGGGCGGGGCGGCATTGGCAGCTGGTTTAATGCCGGCGGGCGGCGGGATGGTCGAGTCGGGAAACGCAATATCCAGCGTGACATCAAAAACCCGGCCCCGGATGCGCCGCACTTTGGAGCTGGCGGGACTCAGGGTGAAGGTGGCATCGATGCGTCCGGAGCGCTGGCTGGGGGAGGCGGGCCGGTAACGGTAGTGCCAAAGGATGCCTGCCTCGGTCGTCTTTGTCTCCATTGGCGCGCCGAGCAGCGCCACGAGATCGTTCTGGACCAGTTGCGGCGGGGTTTGGTTCGGGCCAAGGTCTTCCCGGACGCTCGTGCTGGCGGTGCGCTTTTCCTTGTCAATCCGGGCGTGGCCGAATGCCCGCACAATCGTGAGGAAGAACTGCTTGGGAACGAATGCAAACAAGCGCTCGGGAAGGATGACGCGGGTGAGCTTGTGATCGACAAAGATGAAGTCCACGGCGACTTCGTAGTTCCGCGGATTTTCGCCGGCCACGGCATCATCCTTCACCCACCGGAACTGCCAGCGTTCGGCTACGCCCACCCGCTCGCGCGACTCCGGCACGAGTCTGAAGAAGGCCATGTCCTCGTCGAGCAACACCGGTTTCCGGCAGGTGATCTTCACGCCCTCCCGCAGGTCCGCTTCGAAATAACGGTCGAAAGCGGCAAGCTGGTTGCGGAGTTCGAGCAGGCGCAGGTAGATGCACCCGCTGAGGGTCAGGCAGCCGAGCGCTCCCGCCAGCAGTACCGGGATCCGCCAGCCTGGCGGCCAGATCCGCCGCACACGACGGCGTTGGGCTGAGACTTCCAGCTGGTTCAACTCTTCGGCTCCGGCGGAGGCTGGGTGAACTGCATTTTCCCCACGA
>CAJAKX010000408.1 GCA_903940425.1 uncultured Opitutia bacterium
GCGGGCATCCTCGTGCTGGAGACGCTCGACCATGCCCGGGCGCGCGGCGCCCGCATCTATTGCGAGCTCGTCGGGTACGGCGCCACCTGCGACGCCTTTCATATCACGCAGCCCGACCCCGCTGGCCGCGGCCTCTCGCTCGCCATGACCCGCGCGCTCGCCTTCGCCCGGATGCGCCCCGACCAGATCGATTACCTCAACGCCCACGGCACCTCCACGCCCTACAACGACCGGTTCGAGACGCTCGCCATCAAGCAGGTCTTCGGCGACCACGCGCGCAAGCTCATGGTCAGCTCCACCAAATCAATGACCGGACACCTGCTGGGTGCGGCCGGGGGCGTCGAAGCGATCATCTGCGCGAAAACCATCCAGCAGGGCGAGGTGCCGCCGACGATCAATTACGAGGAACCCGACCCCGACTGCGATCTCGACTACGTGCCCAACATCAAGCGGGTCGCGCCGGTCCGGGCCGTGCTGAGCAACAACCTCGGCTTCGGCGGACAGAACGCTTCCTTGATTTTCCGGCGGCTGGAATAGACGTCATCCGCGGCCTTGGGACGGCCCGCATTTTCTTGGCGCCGGCGCAGCTTTGCGCGAGGCTCCCTGCCGCGTGAAACGCGCCCTCTTTGCGGTCCTCGTTCTCATGGTCATGGCCGGCTGCTCGACCCGCCGCGAGCCGGTTGACCGCCACGAGGTGTGGCTCGCCATCCAGCAGCCGGCGTCGCGCTACCGTCTCGATCCCGCCTTCATCTATGCCCTGGTGGCGGCCGAATCGGGATTCGACGCGCGGGCGCGCAATGGCGAGGCCCGGGGCCTGCTCCAGCTCAAGCCGGCGGCATGGGCGACCGTCTCCGCCCGGCCCTTCGAGCCCGCGGTGTGGGATTGGCGCGCCAACCTCGAGACCGGCATCGACTATCTCGCCTGGTGCCGGCACGCGCTCCACGCGCACGGCAAATTCTCGGAACGTCTGCTGCTCGCCGCGTTTCATTACGGCTACGATTATGTCGAGTCGCGTGACTTCGACGAGGGACGCATTCCGCGCCCCGACCATCCCATCTACCGCGAGCTCTGGCACGGCAATCTCCATCCCCTCCCGCCCCCAGATGCAATGTCAACTAATAGTTGACATTGCACAGGGGATAGATCCGCCCTCCCTTTTTCAGGGGGCGTGACGCCGGCTGGTGTTGCCGGCAACCGGAGCCTGCGGCGAGCAGCATAAAGTCGCGTTTGAACCGGCGGGGATTTGCGCCCAACCTTGCCGCAACCCCATGGCCGCGCCCCCGCCCAACATCCTGTGGATCGTCACCACCCAGTGGCGCGGTCTGGCGACGGGTTATGCCGGCGACCCCAATGCGCGCACGCCGCACCTGGATGCGCTGGCGGCCGGGTCGGTCAACTACGCCCAGGCCGTGACGCCGCATCCCTTCGGCCCGTTTGCCCGCGCGGCCCTGCTCACCGGAGTGCGGTCGCCGGAGAACGGCGTGCGCGATTACCATGATCCGCTTCCGCCGGAGGCGCGCACCATCGCGCACCGGCTGCACGCGTGCGGGTACGCGACGGCGTTTTTCGGCAAGTGGCACCTTTATCAACGCGATCCCGGGGCGGAGCTGGTCGGCGGGGCCCACGCCAGGATCGTGGTGCCGCCGGCATGGCGCGGCGGTTTTGAGTTCTGGGAGGGATTTGAGAGCGGTTTCCTGATCAACGATCCGTGGCTGCATGGAACGCGGCTGCCGGAGCCGGTGAAATTCCCGGGCTATCAATCCGAGGTGGTGGGTGCGCGCGCGGGAGCATGGATCCGCGAGAGCGGAGAGCGGATACCGGATACCGGAAAGGAGCAGGCCGCCGAAAGCACGCCTGCAATCCGGTCTCCGGTGTCCGGTATCAAAAATCATGCCCGGCCGTGGTTTTGCGTGGTGAGCCTCGAACCGCCGCATCCTCCTTATGATGCGCCGGTCCCCCGACTGGATTCGGGACAAGCCGCGGGTGGGCGGCCCCGCGATCCGCGCGCGATCGTGCTGCCAGCCAACGTGCCGCTGGGCACGGACGTGGAGGTGAAGGCCCGCCGCGAGCTGGCCGGGTATTACGCCCATCTCGAGGCGACCGACCGGGCGATCGGCCGGTTGCTGGCCCAGGTGCCGGAGGAAAACACGGTCGTGGTTTTCACCTCCGTGCACGGCGATATGCACGGAGCCCACGGGCTGTTCCGCAAAGGCTGGCCGCATGAGGAAAGTATCCGCGTGCCGCTGTTGGTGCGCGGGGCGCACCAGGATGGTCATGGGTCTGGAAAACGAAGCGAGGAGCTTGTCTCGCTGCTCGATCTGCCGCGCTGGACGCTGGAGTGGGCGGGAACTCGCGGGCCCAAAACTCAAGACTCAAAACCCGCAGCCGAAATCCAACGGATTTCCATGCCCAGCGTGGTGCGGCTGCCGCATCAATGCGATCGGGTGTGGCGCGGCGGGCGCACGCTCACGCACAAGCTGGTGCTCAACGAAGACGGTGTGCCGTGGTTGTTCTTCGACCTCGCGCGTGATCCCGGCGAGGAGCACAACCTGGCGGGCGATCCCGGCCGGGCGGCGGAGATGGCGGAATTGCGGCGCCGAATCTGAACGGCGCGGCCCGGGGTCTGTCCGTCGCCGTCCCCCGGAGAGAGGCGCGGCGTCCGGCCGGGTCAGGCCGATGCCTTCGGGGCGAAATTGCGACGGATGGCGGCCGCGAGCACATCGAGCTTGAGCGGCTTGGTGAGGTAATCGTTCATGCCGGCGGCGAGACACTCTTCACGGTCGTCCTGGACTGCATTGGCGGTGAGGGCGATGATGCAGGGCTGGCGTTCGGGCGGCAGGCGGCGGCGAAGTTCGCGGGTGGCCTCCAGCCCGTCCATGGTGGGCATCTGCAGATCCATCATCACGAGATCGTAATCCCGGGTTTCGAACGCGTTGATCGCTTCGCGGCCGTTGGCGGCGGCATACGCCTTGTAGCCCAGCCGTCCCAGCTGGCCGAGGGCGACGCTCCGGTTCACGGGATTGTCCTCAACCAGCAGAATATCGAGCGGGATGTCGTCGCTGAGCAGCCGGCTTTCGGCCGCCGCCACGGCCGGCGTGGCGGGAGTGACAAAGAACGAGCGGATCGTCAGCAGCAGGGGGGTGACTTTGAGCGGTTTGACGAGAGGGAGGACCGGAGCGAGTTCCGCGAGCAAGGCCCGCGGAATCGGTTCGCCGGCGGACAACAGAAGCAGGACCGGCAGCAACGGCTGCCGCCAATGTTTCCGGAGGTCGAGGACAAGCTGTCGGCCTTCACCGTCCGGCAGCAAATGATCCACGATGAGAAGGACGGGCGGCTGGATGCGCGCGGCCAGCATCCGTGCCGCCTGGACCGACTCCGCCGTCTCACAGGCGAGTCCGGCCCCCGTCAGCGTGTTCGTGAGAAAACGGCGGCTGGCGGCGTGGCCGTCAACCACCAGCACGGAGCAGCCCTGCAACGCGGCGGGAAACGCGCTGGCCGGCGGCGGGCCGGACAAGGGCATGGGCTGCACCGGAATTGTGAAGGCAAACACCGAGCCGCGGCCCGGCTCGCTCTCGACCCGAATCTCGCCACCCATGAGGGCACAGAGCCGCTGGCAGATGGCGAGACCAAGGCCGGTGCCGCCATATTTGCGCGTGGTGGAGGAGTCGACCTGCGAGAACAACTTGAACAGCAGCTTCCTTTTTTCCTGCGGGATGCCGATGCCGGTGTCCCGCACGGCGATCTCGATGCGGCAGGGTTCGGCCAGGGCGGTTGCCGGACCGGCTGCGGGGGTTGGCACAGTGCCGGAACCCTGGTGCGGGCCGGGCGGGGGCATCTCCGCCGGGGACACCTCGACGGAGACGCAGCCGCGGGGGGTGAATTTCACGGCGTTGTTCAGGAGGTTGACGATGATCTGGCGCAGCCGGGTGACGTCGCCCACAATCCAGGCCGGCACGCCCGGGTCGGTGAAGTAGGCGAGGTCGATGTGCTTGACCGCCGCCTGCACGGCGAACATGTCGAGCGCCTCCTCGATGCATCCGGCCAGCTCGAAGGGCTGCCGCTCCAGCTCCATCATGCCAGATTCAATCTTCGAGAAGTCGAGGATGTCCTTGATGATGGCCAGGAGCGCATCGCCGCTGGAGCGGATGATGTTTACGCAGTCGCGCTGCTCGGCATTGAGCGGGGTTTCGAGGAGCAGGCTGGTCATGCCGATGACGCCGTTCATGGGCGTGCGGATCTCGTGGCTCATCGAGGCGAGGAATTCCGACTTGGCCCGCGAGGCGTCGTCGGCTTCCTCCTTCGCACGGCGCAGGTAATTCTCGGTCTCCACGCGCGCCGTGATGTCGGTGAGGATGGCGATGAAGTTCTCGACGGCGCTGGCCTCGTTGTGGACGGGCTGCAGGTCGAGATGGAGGTGGTAACGCCGGCCGTCGCGGGCGTGGCAGACGAGGTCCGCGTGGAACGGCACTTTCCGCTGCAGAGCGTCGCGCAGGCGGGAGACGGTGGGCGGATCGGTGTCGGGGCTGACCAGCAGCTGCGTGAGGGGGCGGCCGATCACCTCGGTGAGGTTGAATCCGAACAGGCGGACGAAGCTGTCGTTGATCCACTCGAGGTGGCCGGTGGCCTGGGTGATGGCAACGAGGTTGTCGGTGCTGCTGGCGACGAGGGAGAGCTTGCGGGTGGCGGCCTGACTGGCGCGCAGCGCCTGTTCGGCGCGGCGGCGCTCCTCGTTCTCGGCCACCAGCCGTTTGTTGACCTGCTCGGCGGCGCGGCGGCGCACATGGGCGGTGCGGGCGAGATTGACGATGACGCCGAGCAGCACGCTCAGCCCGAGTCCCAGTCCCGTGACGAGTTCGGGGAAAAGCTGGCGGCCGCGCCTGAGCGCGACCTCCGAAGGGGTGAGGCTGATGCGAAGGCGCTGGTTGAAGAGATTGAAGACCGACTCCTCGCGCAGGCCCGCCCGGACGGGATCGGGGGGAAACTGCTCGAACACCCGCTGGCCGTCGATATCGATGGTCACCGCATAAAGGGCGGAAAGATGCAGGCGCTTCTCAACGGTCTCGAGCAGGACCGGATAGAAGAATTCCCCCATCAATACCTGCGGATTCGAACTGTCGGCCGCCGGCAGGGGCGCGCAGATGAGGAAACCCTGGCCGCCCAACGGCAGCTGGACGAGGCGGGAAAATGCCAGTTTGCCGGTGGTCTGCACCTGGGCGATGAGCTCGCGGTGCAGCACGTCCTTGCCATGGTCGTAGTCGAGGAGGTGCTCGTTGCCTTTTTCCGGGAAAACCCAGCGGGTGTACCCGGTCTGGTCGATCCAGGTCAGCGAACGCAGGGCGGGGAAGTCCTCCCGAAAGGCTGCGCCTTCACGGTTGCGGATGTCGGCGGTGAGCTGGCCGGTCTGCATCCAGCGCGCCGCCATGCGCTGAAGGGTCTTCGCCTCGTTATCCAGCTCGTAGTTGAGCACGATGGCGGCATTGTTGATGGTGAGCTGCGTGGTGGAGCGGATGAAGCCCGTCTCGCGGTGGTGCAGGGCGGCCGTGAACAGCAGGGTGAGCATGACGCCTGCCGCCACCACGGGCACCGGCAGCCAGCTCGGGAGACCGGCGGCGCGGTCGGGGTCGTCGCGCCAGGCACGGCTGAGCAGCAGATGCCCGAGCAGGACGAGGGACAGGCCGTTCAGCGGTGCGGGCCGGATGTTCAGGACCCACACCGAGGTCGTCGACAGTCCAAGGAGCCATCCGATCAGCGGCTCCAGCCCGATGGCAATGACCAGCGAGGCGGCGAGGGAGATCAACCATGGTCGCAGTCGCGGCAGCAGCGGCCGGTCGAACCACAGCAGGCCCAGGCCGGTGATGAAGAGTGCAAGCGCGGTGAGGCGCGACATGCGGCCGGGGGCCGACGGATCGACCGTGATGTGCACCTGCAGGAGGAATTCGTCGATGGACAGATTCCATCCGGCGACATACTGCAAAATCGTCAGCAGGCCCATGGCGGCCGGCAGCACGGCCAGCCATACCAAACGGTGCGCCTCCCATTCCAGCGCCAGCAGGACGATGCCGATCGCGATCAGGCTCAGCGCCATGTTGGGCTGCATCGGCGCATAATCCGGCTGAAGCTGCACGAGCGCATCGATCCCTTGCACCCACCCCACCAGCACGAGCGCGCCCACAAGGACAAGCAGCGCGGCTCCGAGCAGTGACGCGCGGCTGAGCCAGTCGCTGGAAACAACAGGGAATCGGCGGGCCATGAACGGGACAGATCCTAGCTAGGCGCCGTTGTCATTCCGGGCAACGTGTTTTTGCATACCTTGTTTATTTTAATCCGGTATAAAATCAGCGCCCGTGCAAGGCATCGTGGAATCTTTTTTTAACCGGAGACGGTTACTGAGGCCGCCCGAGGCTGTCACCCGGCGGATTCACGGTTGGGGGGTCGGGGGCGGGAGGATTTGCCGGCGGCGGTTCCTTGCCCGATGGGGCCGGAGCGGCCGCCGGAGTCAAAGGCGCCGGCGCTTTCCCGTCGGGCGCCGTCTCTGGCTGCTCTCCGGCCGCAGGCCGCGTCAGCGCCCGCAGGAGGTACGTCGGTCCGTAGTAAAAGGTCCAGGAGGGTTTTTCAAGCGGACCGGTGAGTTTGAGCTCAAGCACGTTGGAGAGCGGAGTGAGCATGGCGCCCAGCACATCGGTGAGCACGAAGCCGCTCTCCTGCAGCGGGAAGACCTTCGCTTTGAAGTCGAGGGTCTTGGCATCGAGCAGGTATTCGCCCCGTGCATCAATGGCCGCGGTCGGACCGGTGAGTTTGACTTGGGAAAAGGCCAGTTTGTTGCCCTCGAGCTTGAAGCTGGCGTGGGCGGCGTCGAGGCGCAGCGAGGTGAAGTTGAGCAGCTCGGAAAGGAGTCCGAACAGATGGATTTCGCCGAGCTCCCGGTCGGTGATGACGAAGTAGCCGTCGCCGCGGTAGCTGAATGGCTGCCGGTAACGGCCTTCCGCGGTCAGCGCCGCATCGAGACGGCCGCCGGAGGCACGCCGGAGGAAACGGCCCTTGGGACGATCGGGCGAGGCGGGCTTGCCCGCCAGCTGGAACTCGTCGAGCGCGTTGATGACGCGGGCGAGGTCCGCCCCGTTGAGAATCGCGTCGAAGGCGAGCACGCGCGCCTCCGGCGGTCCGTCCAGCCGGGCCTTGCCGGTGGCGGCGCCGCCCGCGAAGCCCGTCTCGATCTGGCGCAGGTCCAGGATGCCGTCCGTGTAATCGGCGGTGAACTTCAGGTCATCCAGCGGAAAGGTGTGGAACGTGAGGCGGCCGTGGGAGGCGAGCACCAGATGGACCCGCGCATGAGGGCCGCCGGGCATGGCCGGGCCTTCGAGGCGGCCGGTCAGGCGAACCGTGGGCGGTTCGGCAAATTGATACGGCGCCACCAGCGCCGTGCCCGCCGGGCCGTAGAGCCGGGCGCACTCGGCGGGATCAAAATCGGAGACCCCGTCGAAATCCAGCGTCCGGTAGGTCGCCCTTTGCGGATCGGTGGTGAGTTCAAACGAACCGTGGGCGGAGTGCCCGGCGCGCTCGGTGGTGAACTCGAACACGTCGAAATAATTGGGGCGGAAGAAAAGCAGGGTGCGCGCACGGTCGAACGGCATGCCGCGGATGCCCGGACGGGCGGCGTCCACCTGGCAGAACCCGGAGGTGAATTGCGCCGTGCCCCAGCGGCCGGTGATGTCAACGTCGGCCGCGGGCGGAACGGCGGTGAAATCGAAATTACCCCAGAAACGCGGCCACCAGGCTTTGAACCAGCCGGAGATGTCGAGCGGGCGCAGCCGGCCTTGCAGGAGAAAGCGGTAGTCGCGCGTGGTGGTGTCCAACGTGTAGGATCCATGCGCCGCGTTGTCGCCCTGCAGCAGGAGGAGATCGGTGACACGCAGGTCGTGCCCGGCGTACGTCACATGCCCGGCGGCAGCGTCGAGCGGCACATCGTGGAAGGTGACATGACGGACGGAAATGTCAGCCTCGGCGCGGGCGGGCTTCCAGCCCGGGGCGAATTCGACGGTGGCGTGCACGGGCGCCGGCTCATGCAACTCAATCCATTTGAGCATGGCGAAAGCGGGCTGGTGGCGGACGAAGTTGAGCAGCGTCGGGGTGAGCGCGCCGGAGAGTTCCAGCGTACCCGCACCCGCCTTGACATCGGCCTCACTGCGAACCGCGATGGCGGATCCGCCGGCGCGCACGGAAAATACGGCCTGCAGGCGCGGAAGCCGGGCCAAGGCCACGTCGAGCAAAGGCGCCTCGAGGGGGACGGCCATCACCGTGCCGCGGGCCGCGGTCATTTGCGCGGTCTGCGGCGCAAAGGCAAACCGGTCCGGCACGAGCGAGCCGGCCAGGTCGATGCGCACCCGCGCGGCCTGGGCCCGGTCCTCCCATTCCACGCCGTCCGCCGCCAGCGTCACATGCACGGGGCAGGGCGCCCCGCCCAGCAGCGGGAAAACGGTCCGGGCATCGGCCATGGTCACACTGTAAGCAGGCGCCGGATGAAAGCTGCGGGCGAACAGCTCGGCCTCCACCATGGCGCCATGTTCCTCCGACGGAGTGAGCACCAGTTGCACGCGCGGTTCCTCCAGCGCGTCGAGCTGCGGGCGGAGTGCCAGCAGCCTGCGGCCCGCCTTGAGATAACGCGCCATCAGCAGGTCGAGCATCGGCATCGTACTGGTGCGCGAGCGGACCGCCGCCGGGAGGTGAAACCCGCCCCGGCCCGTGACGGAGAGACCGGCGATGCGAAAGGTGCAGAGTGCGATGTCGTAGTCGGACCGCGACGGACGGAAGACACCGTCCAGATCGCTCACCACCGCTTCATCGGTGCCGGAGGGCGACAGCATGGCCGGCACATGCAAGGCGAGGCCGGTCAGGCGGAGTTCATGCGGACGGAAGTCGCCGACCAGCAGGGCCCAGAAATCCAGACTGGCATAAGCGGCGCGGATGGTCACCAGCGGCGTGGGGTGGGCGGGGACGAAGAGCTGCACATGCTCAATCACAAAGCGCCCCGTGGGATCGAACACCGCGCGGCCGAAACGGGCCGTGACCCCCGAGGTAGCGATGCGGTCCTCCATGGCGCGCAGCACGAAATCGGGCAGCGCCAGTTCGCGATGGGTGGCGATCCAGATCTGCACGGCCAGGAGCGCGGCCAGGGCCAGCCAGACCGTCCAGCAGAGGATCAGGAGAACGCATGAACCGCACCAGCGCAGCGCGAACAACACGGGTCGCTTGAGGCTCATGGTTGGAGACTGTGGTGCGGGAAGATCAGAAAGGGCGGATCCGAATCCTCCGGGGACATGGCATTACGGGCCGGCCGGCGGGAGCTTGGGTTCCGCCGCCGGCGCAGCGGGCGTGGGCGCGGCCGGTCCGGGATCGTGCGGACCGAAGGTGAGGGTAAAGAGCGCGTCGAGCAGTTTCTGGTCGGCTTCGAACACGGCGTTGAATTCGGGGGAGCCGGCCAGCTGCGTGCCGCCGCCCGTTCTTTCGGTGAAGAAAAGCGTATACGGGGCCGTCTGGATCCCGGTGCCGCCGACCAGCGACAGGGTGGCTTCTAGCGAGTATCTCCACGGACGCGCCTGCCCGGCGATGTCGACCGTCGGCGGGAATGAATCGAGCACGAAGCTTTTCGCGCGCAAGCTGCGGAGCTGGTCGAGCAGCGCGACCAGGGCGGTCCGCCGCGCCTCAGGCTCCGCAGCGAGCGCCTGGCTCCAGGTCTCCTCCCCCGTGAGCTGGCGGGAGAACAGCACGGTCTTGGTCGTCGTGTCGGTGAGGCTCAGGCCGGTAATGCGCGTGCCGGCATGCTCGGCGGCGGGCAGTTCGCGGAGCAGACGGTCGCGATAGTAATTCACGGTGACGGGCGTCTCGCGCAGGATCTCCGGATCGACGAGATAGACGAACGGCTCGGTGGCGAGCTTGGCGTAGGCCCGGTTTTCGCGTTCGCTGGCGACGCCGATGAGGAGCGTGACCGACGAGGGCATTGCCGCGGTCGGGAGGCTGCCCTCCGCGAACGTGCCCTTGGCGGCAAAATTAAGCGTGATCTCGCGCTCGGGGCGGTTGAAGCCCCAGTTCTCGAGCTCGATGGCCTGCGGGGCATCGCGGAGGAATTTCTGCGCCTGCAGCAGCAGGAGCTTCTCGATGATCCGCCGGACGAAGGCGAGGTCGGCGGGCAGGGTCTGGGGCGCCTGATTGGGCGTGCGCATGACAATCTGCCAGGGATCGGTGTCGAGCGGCTGCGGACCGGAGAGACGCTGGAGGGTCAGTTCGGGGCGGTTGGGCGCGCCGAGCGTGATGGAAGTGAGGGCGCGCGGATCGAAGCTGAGCAGCTGCTTGTCGCGCAGTTCCTCCTGGGCGCTGCGCAGGATGGCGAAAAGCTGGTCGGGAAAAGCGACGGTGAAGACGGGCGCCTTGTCCTCCATTTTTGCGTAAAATTCGGTGGCGGCTTCCGGCGGGGACTCGCCCGGCTGGGCTCCGGCGTCCGGCGATTTGCCCTCCGCACGGACCGGGGCGGCGGGGCTGCCCAGCAGCAGGGTCTCCCGGCGGCCGTTGCCTTCCAGCGTGAGCCGCAAGGCGGGGTTGGTGAGGCCCGTCTGCTCGGGCGGGACGGAAGCCGGATCGACAAACGACTTTGTGTGGAGGGCGTTGAGACCGTTGATCGCGAGTTCGACTTCGGTCCGGTTCGCGCGGGTGAGAATGGGCGCCTCAAACAACCAGCGGGGTCCGTCGCGGCGGAGGCGGATGCGCAGGTTGGCTGGCGCGGCGGTCTGCAGGTTGAAGGAGCGCACCTCGAAGAGGGGGATGTTGAAAATCGTGTCGGCCCGGAGCTGGTCGAGGGTGAGCGCCAGGCTGTCGGCCAGACTGCGGCCGACGACGTGGATGCGCTCGCCATCGGGCGAGAGGACATACAGGCGGTTGCCGACCTTGGTGGCATCGCCGATGCGGAGGGTGACGGTCTTGAGCGGAACGGCCGCGCCCTCGCGGGCGGGCAGCGCGCTGTTCAGACCGGCGGTGAACGTCAGCGTAAGCCGGGGTTTGTCCAGCCCATAGTCGGCCAGCGAAAGGCCGCTTTTCGGGAGATCCTTGACGAGGAAGCTGGTCTCATGCTCGAGGAACATCAGTTCGTTGAGCATGCGGCTGACGGCATGCGGATTGGCGGGCCATTCGATGGGCTTGGTGAGCATCCAGCCCTCGGGACGCTTCTCGATGCGCACGGGTTCGGCCAGGCGGCCGCCGATGATGGTGAGCGACTGGATGGCGGCGGCTTCGGGGCCGAGCACGCGTCGCCGGCTCTCCTCCCAGATCCGGTCCGTCTGCCACTTGCGCACGAACGTGAAGATGAAGAAGAAGAGGACGACGTTGAGCAACAGCAGGACGAGCGTGACTTTGGTGCGCATGGCGGCAGGGATTTAAGAAGGAAGATGGAAAACGGCGGAGGGCGCGGGGGCACCCTGGGCTTTCGTTCGGGCATTCGCATTCTTCATTCGCATTAGTGGCGCCGCGTCCAGTAGACGATGAAGCCGAGCAGGGCGGCGGAACCGGGGAGGAGAAACAGGAGACCCAGCCGGAGCTTGGCGAGTTCCTCCTCTGAGAGGGAGAGTTGAAAGCGCTCGATCGGGCGCGGGGGGATGTGGAGCTGGGTATCGCGGTCCACGGCCCAGTTGACCGCGTTAATGCACAGGATCTGGCTGCCTTGATCGGTCAGGCGGCGGTTGGAGAAAATGTCGCCCGAACCGATGACCACGAGGCGGCCGCCCGGCACGCTGAATGGCAGGGCGCCGGCGGTGACGCGTTCGGAGGTGACGATCACTCCGAGTGGTCCCTGCAGATCGGAACCGGGCGTGAACGCCGGCAGGACGCTCGTCAAGCGGTAGCCGAACTCACCCCACGACGTCGGCGAGGAGGTGGCGAGGATGGAGACCTTGAGGGCGTTATCGAGCGGGCGGCTGGGGTCGGGCCGGACGGAACGGGGCGGGCTGATACGCAACGGGACCTTATAGTCAGCCAGGCCCTTGGTGATGGGATGGCTCCCATCGATGTGACGGATCATCAGATCGCCGTTGTCCGTGATGACCTCGGGATTGGTGTCAAAGATGACGTCGTCGTCGACGCGCATGCCCCAGTCGAAGAGCAGATTGTCGAGACCGAACTCGCGCGCCGGGTCGAGGGTAAGGATGATGCGGCCGGCATGCGTGGAGAGGTACTGGCGCAGCAGTTCCTCCTCGCGCGGCTGGAAGCGTCCCTGGGGGGAGGGGATGATGATGAGATCGGTGCCGTCGGGGATGCGCTTGGTCAGGGAAAGATCGAGGCCTTCGAGATCATAATTGCGCAGGCGCAGCTCATCGCGCAGCACGGAGAGACCGCGCACCGGGCTGACATCGTCCGGGCTCATTTCACCGTGGCCGGCGAGGAAATAGATTTTTTTCTTCACCGGACTGGAGACGTCGAGAATGGCGGCGGTGATGACCTGCACGCCCTGGAAGGCCTCCCGCCGGCGCTCCTTGTGCAGGTAGAGTTCGTTGAAGCGCACGACGCGGCGGCTGTCCCCGCTGAGAAGC
>CAJAKX010000409.1 GCA_903940425.1 uncultured Opitutia bacterium
GACCTACGGCGAGGATCCGTTCCTGATCGCCACGCTGGGCATGGAGGAAGTGCGCGGCATCCAGGAGCAGCGCGTGGTGTCCACGCTCAAGCACTTTGCCGTGTACAGCGTGCCGAAGGGCGGGCGCGACGGCGAGGCCCGCACCGACCCGCAGGTGACGTGGCGCGACGTGCAGACGATCTTCCTCGAGCCGTTCCGCCGGGCCGTGCGCGACGCCGGCGCGCTCGGTGTCATGGCCTCCTACAACGACTACGACGGCATTCCCATCGAGGGGAACCGCCTTTTTCTCACGGACATCCTCCGGCGCGAATGGGGTTTCAAGGGCTACGTGGTCTCCGACAGCGCGGCCGTTGAATTCATCCACGCCAAGCACCGGGTCGCGCCGACCTATGCCGACGCGGTGCGCCAGTCGGTCGAGGCCGGCCTGAACATCCGCACCAACTTCACGCCGCCCCAGGACTACGCGGAGCCGCTCCGCCAGCTTGTGCGCGAGGGCCGGCTGTCGATGGACGTGATCGATGCGCGCGTGCGCGACATCCTCCGGGTGAAATACTGGCTCGGCCTCTTCGACCAGCCCTACGTGGCCGATCCCGCCGCGGCCGACCGCATTGTCCGCGCCCCGGAACACCTCGCGGCCGCCGCGCGCGCGGCGCGCGAGTCGATCGTCCTGCTCAAAAACGAAGGCGGTCTGTTGCCGCTGCGCAAGGACCTGCGCACCATCCTCGTCGCCGGTCCGCTGGCCGACGACCACAACGCGTGGCGCAGCCGCTACGCGCCCCAGCGCCTCGATTTCGTGACCGTGCGCGACGGTCTCCGGCAGAAACTCGGGTCCCGATGCGAAATTCGTTATGTGAAGGGCTGCGACGTGGTGGACGAGCATTTCCCGGAGAGCGATGTGGACAAGGAGCCGCCGTCCGCCCGGGTGCGCGCCGGCCTCGAGGAGGCCGCGGCTGCGGCCAAGGGGGCCGACGTGGCCATCGTGGTGGTCGGCGAAAGCGACGCGATCTCCCGCGAGTCGGCCAGCCGCATCAGCCTCAACCTGCCCGGCTATCAAGAGGAACTCGTCGAAGCCATTCAGGCCACGGGCACGCCCGTCGTGCTGGTGGTCGCCAGCGGCCGGCCGCAGAGCATCAACTGGCCGGTCCGCCACGTGCCGGCCATCCTGGAACTGTGGTTCCCAGGCGAGGAGGGCGGCAACGCCATGGCCGACGTGCTCTTCGGCGACTACAATCCCGCCGGGCGCCTGCCGATCACGTTCCCGCGCAGCGTGGGCCAGATCCCGCTGAATTTCCCGGCGCATCCCGGTTCGCAGGCGCGCGACTCCGGGCAGGTCACCGGGCCGCTCTTTCCCTTCGGCTTCGGCCTGAGCTACACGAGTTTCGCGTATGCCGGCCTCAAAATCGACCCCACGCAGCAGAATTCACCGGGCCGCGTCGCGGTGTCCTGCGATGTCACCAACACCGGGGCACGCGCCGGCGACGAGGTCGTGCAGCTCTACCTCCGCGACGACTACAGCAGTGTGACGACCTTTGAAAAGGTACTGCGCGGTTTCGCGCGCGTGCCGCTGGCGCCGGGTGAGACCCGGACGGTGCATTTCACCCTCACGCCCGGGGATCTTCAGCTCTACGACCGCGACAATCATTGGACGGTCGAGCCGGGCCGCTTCACCGTCATGATCGGCGCTTCATCGGAGGACATCCGGCTGCGCGGCAACTTCGTCGTCACGCGCCCCGACGGCACGGGGCCGGAGGAAGATCCGCTCCCGGATGAGCGCGGCGATTCGCGCTGAACCCGTGTTTGATTCGTGACTGACAATCGCGCGGAATTCCTTTCACGTTTTTCCCATGCGCTTCTCATCGCTCCGTTTTCGTCACTCCCTGGTCCTGCTGCTGCTCGGCGCCGGGCTCGCCGGCTGCAGCACGCTGGCGCAACCGACGGCCCGCACCTACGACGTCCGCGCCTACGGCGCCACCGGCGACGGCAAGGCGCTCGACACCGAGGCGATCAACCAGGCGATCGACGCTGCGGCGGCCGCGGGTGGCGGCATGGTGTGGTTCTCCGCCGGCACCTACGCGAGCTACTCGATTCACCTGAAGAGCAACGTGGCGCTGTATCTCGACCACGGCGCCACGATCCTCGCCGCCGATCCTCCCCCCGAAGGGCAGCCGGGCGGTTACGACGCGCCCGAGCCGAACGCGTGGGACAAATACCAGGACTTCGGCCATACCCACTGGCACAACAGCCTCATCTGGGGCGAGAATCTGGAAAACGTGTCGATCCTTGGCCCGGGCCGGATTTTCGGCAAAGGGCTGACCCGCGGGTATGGCCGCAAGGATCCGCTGCCCGGTGAGCCGCGGCTGCCCCGGCCGCCGATTCCGCAGTTTCCGCCACCGGACGAAGGCACCGCCACGACACCCTTCGGCTATCCCAATCCGCGCGACACGCTCGCGGCCGGCATCGGCAACAAGGCGATCGCGCTCAAGAACTGCCGCAACGTCATCCTGCGCGATTTCACCATCTACCACGGCGGCCACTTCGGCATCCTCGCCATCGCCACCGACAACTTCACGATCGACAACCTCAAGATCGACACCAACCGCGACGGCATGGACATCGACTGCTGCCGCAACGTGCGGATTTCGAACTGCACGGTCAATTCGCCCAACGACGACGGCATCTGCCTGAAAGCGTGCTTCGGCCTCGGCTATGTCCGCGCGACGGAGAACGTCACCATCACCAACTGCCAGGTGAGCGGCTTTGAGGAAGGCACGCTGCTCGACGGCACGCTGAAGCCCAAGCCGCCGGGCCGCGGCGGGCCGACCGGCCGCATCAAGTTCGGCACCGAGGCCAATGGCGGCTTCAAGAACATCACCATCGCCAACTGCGTCTTTGTGTACTCCAGCGGCCTCGCGCTCGAGGAGGTGGACGGCGGCTGGATGGAAGACGTGACGGTCACGAACCTCACGATGCGTGACATCGTGAATGCGCCGATCTTCATCCGCCTCGGCGCCCGGCTGCGCGGCCCGGACAATCCGCCGGTGGGCGTCGCCCGCCGCATCACCATCAGCAATATCGTGGCCTCCAACGTCTCGCCGGCCCATGGCATTCTCATCAGCGGCATTCCCGGCCACCGCATCGAGGACGTGACGCTCAGCCACATCCTCATCGAGTACAAGGGCGGTGGCACCAAGGAGCAGGCCGCGCGCGCGGTGCCGGAGGACGAAAAGATGTATCCCGAGCCGGGCCGCTTTGGCACCATTCCCTCCTGGGGCATGTTCGTCCGCCACGTGCAGGGACTTTCCCTCGACCACGTTGAGCTGCGCACGCTGACGGAGGATCTTCGTCCGGCCATCATCCTCGATGAAGTGAAGAACGCCGACTTCGACCGCGTGAAGGCGCTGCCGGCGTCCGGCGTGCCGACCGTGGTGC
>CAJAKX010000410.1 GCA_903940425.1 uncultured Opitutia bacterium
CGGCCCGGCGCACCGGCGTTTTCCTCTTCCGCCGCCTGGTCTGTCCTCTGTCTTCTGTCCTCTGTCTTCTGGAGCAACGCCGGTCAGTGTTCCAGGATGATCACCAGCACGCCCAGAAGGCTGAACAGACCGCCGAGCAGCGCCGCCTCGTAGCGCTCGAAGCGCCGCACCTTGAATCTCTCCAGGCCGAGCAGCGCCAGCCAGGTGAAGAGCGTCATGGCCGCGAGCGCCGCCACCGCGAGGATGATGCTCAACAGCACGAATCCGCGCCACCCGAACCGCACGCCGGACAGATAGACCGGCAGGAATCCCTCGCAGGGCGACAGCGTCAGCAGCACGAACAACCCGCTGATCGCCGTCCAATCGCTGACCCGGGTCGACACCAGCGGGCTGTCCTTCAATTCCTCGTCCCAGTGGCTGCTCTGCTGGCCAGCAGAATGCTGGCCGGCAGAGTGCTCGTGCCCGCAGGCGGCGCTGGGATGGTGCTGGCCGCCGAGGAGGTGATGGTGGCAGATGCCCCCGCCCCGCCACTGACGCCAGAAATAGTACAGGCCGACCGCGATCAGGAAAGCGCCGATCATCCACGGGAAAAGCCCGCCCACCCGTTCATCGAGCTGAAATCCAAACCAGGCGATGGCGAGGCCGAGCAGAGTGGTGAGGCCCACGTGCCCCAGGCCGGCGCACACCGTCACGGCGAGGGTTTTCGCCCGGCTCCAGCCGCGGGCGCGCGCCACGAGCACGAACGGCAGCCAGTGCGTCGGGATCGCCGCGTGGAAAAAGGCCACGGTGAAACCGGTGGCGGCAATGGTGGGGAGGACGGCGGAATTCATGCGGAGGTTCTGGGCGTCGGTGGCGGACGCTTCGAGGCGAACGGGC
The DNA here is from genome assembly GCA_903940425.1 of uncultured Opitutia bacterium. GTDB lineage: Bacteria > Verrucomicrobiota > Verrucomicrobiia > Opitutales > Opitutaceae > Fen-1467. Next base: position 877 of record CAJAKX010000410.1, read on the forward strand.
ACGTTGAACCACCGTTTTCATAACTCCAACCATTTTTGCAGACCTTGATCGGATGTCATGGTCCCGCCGCGCCGGCTGGCAGCTGACGGAATAAGATTTGAACCGCTTGGATCCAGCGGGCACAGAGTTACCCGGTTGAATACAATCTCTTCGCGTTCTAGCCCGGATGTTTCACACTCTGCCCGCAAACCCAGCGATAGTCTGTTCGCTTCGTCGCGGCGCGTGACGAATTCGCTGGAGGGCGGTGCGCCGTCACCGCCAATGTCGGATTCTTTGGCCCGGACGGCGCCGGGCCCTCCACCTTTGGTTGCGGTCTCAGCAATATGCGGGCCAGGCCTTTCTACTACAAAAGTCTGGAATCCTCTCAAGCTGTGAGGGTTTTCTCCGCCTGGATCCCTGCTCACTACTCGCTACTCGATGCTCGCTACTTTGGTTGCGGCTCCGCCGCCCGACGGTTGAATCTCCAATGACCTCCCGCGAACGCTTTCTCGCCGCCTGCGCCTGCCGCCCGCTCGAACGGCCGCCGGTCTGGATCATGCGGCAGGCCGGCCGCTATCTGCCGGAATACCGCGACCTGAAGGCCCGGCATTCCTTTGCCGAGCTGGTGCGCACCCCCGCGCTGGCAGCCGAGGTCACGCTCCAGCCGCTGCGCCGCTTCGCGCTGGATGCGGCCATTCTGTTTTCCGACATCCTCGTCGTCCCCGAGGCGCTGGGCCAGGGATACCGGTTCAGGGACGAGGGCGGCATTGCGATGGAATTCCGCCTCGAGACGCGCGCCCAGCTCGACCGGCTTTCCACCGCAGACCTTCGGGAAAAACTCGGCTATGTCGGCAAAACGCTCCGTCTGCTCCGCCGCCAGCTGGGTGATAAAAAAGCCCTGCTCGGTTTCGGCGGTTCACCGTGGACGCTCGCCTGCTACATGATCGAGGGCGGCGGCTCCGAGGACTTTGCGCTCATCCAGCGGCTTTTCCGCACCGACCGCGCCTTCCTCGACGTGCTGCTGGAAAAACTCACGGTCGCGCTGATCGATTTTTTCAAGCTGCAGATTGAGACCGGTGCCGACGCCATCCAGATTTTTGATTCGTGGGGCGGCCTCATCGCCGGCCCGGACTACGAGCCGGCCTCGCTCCAGTGGATCCGCCGCATCATCGCCGCCCTCCCGGCCGGCTTTCCCGTCATCCTGTATGCCAAGGGCACCGCGCCCCACCTGGCCGCCCAGGCCGCCAGCGGCGCACGCGTCCTCAGCGTCGACTGGACCGTCGACCTCGCCGCGGCGCACGACGCGTTGACGCAAGATCCAACGCTCCTTGCCCAAAACATCCGGGTTGCCCTGCAGGGCAACCTGGACCCTGCGCTGCTCAGCACGACGCCCGCAACCGTCCGGTATGAAACCCTCAGTCTGCTCGAGTCGATGCGCGACCGTCCTGGGCATATCTTCAACCTCGGCCATGGCATCCCGCCTGATGCCAAACCCGAGTGTGTCGCGACACTGGTCAACACCGTCAGGGAGTGGAAAAATTAATCCACGGGAACGCGAAGCTGGAAAACTGCAGTAAACTGTTGTAGATAAGCCGCCGTCATTCCCTCTTCTGATTTTATATGTCCTCTCCGTCAGCCGTGGTGAAAAAAGGGGTCGCCGTCGTGGGCGGCGGCATCACGGGTCTTACCGCCGCCTGGCGGCTGCACGCCCGGGGCCACCGGGTCACCCTGTTTGAATCGGCCGACCGTCTCGGCGGCGCCGTGTCCACGGTGGCGCGCGACGGCTGGCTCATCGAGACCGGCCCCAACTCCCTGCTGGAATCGCCGCAATTCGACGCGCTCGTGACCGGACTCGGCCTTGAGTCGGAGCGCCTGTACGCCGCCCCGGCTGCGAAAAACCGCTACCTGGTGCGCGACGGGCGGCTCGTGCCGGTGCCCATGGCGCCGCACAAGCTGCTCACGACGCCTTTGTTCTCGCTCCGCACGAAGCTGCGCCTCTTCGCCGAGCCTTTCATGCGGGCCCGGGTGCGCCCCGCCGACGTGAGCCTCGCGGTGTTCGTGCGCGATCATTTCGGCCAGGAGATCGTCGACTACGCGATCAATCCGCTGGTTGCCGGCATCTACGCCGGCGACCCCGAAACCCTCTCGACCAAGTACGCTTTCGCCAAGCTCTGGGAAATCGAGCAGACTCACGGCTCGCTCATCCGCGGGCAGATCGCCGCGATGAGGGAGCGCCGCGCCCGCGGCGAGAAGCCCGCGGCGCGCATCGCGTCCTTCGCCCGCGGCCTCCAGACCCTGCCCGCCGCGCTGGCCGCGCAGCTCCCCGCTGGGGCAATCCGGACCCGGACTCCCGTCATCAGCCTGTCGCCCGGCCGGCCCTGGAAGCTGGTCAGCCGGCGCGACGGACTCGCGGCGACGGATGAATTTGACGCGGTGGTGCTCGCGCTGCCCGCCGCCGCGCTGGCGCAACTGCCCATCGGCCCGGCCGGCGAAAACCCGCTGGCCGCGCTCCAACAGGTTGATTACCCGCCCGTCGCGTCGCTTTTCCTCGGGTTCCGCCGCGAGCAGGTGGCGCATCCGCTCGACGGGTTCGGTGCGCTCGTGCCCGCGGTCGAGCATCGCGCCATCC
>CAJAKX010000411.1 GCA_903940425.1 uncultured Opitutia bacterium
CTGCTGGCTGCCGAACCGCATGCGGTCGGCGTCGTCGATCTTCGCGCCCGTCTGGATGCAGAGCAGCGTGTCGTGCGGCCCGGCGTCCTCGGCGCGGACGTAATGAACGTCGTTCGTGCAGACGACCTTCAGGTTGAATTCGCGCGCCAGCTTGAGGAGATCGGGAGTGATCTGGTGCTGGGGCGCGAGGCCGTGATCCTGGATTTCGATGAAAAAGTTCTCGCGGCCATAGATGTTGATGAAGCGTCCCGCGGCCCGGCGGGCGTCCTCGTAGCGGCCCTGGAGCAGGCGCTGCGGGATGAGCGCGGCGAGGCAGCCGGAGAAGGCGACGAGGCCCTCGGAGTATCTGGCCAGCGTCTCGAAGTCGGCGCGGGGGCGGTAATAGAAACCCTTGAGGTGCGCGTCGGAGATCAGCTTGAGGAGGTTGTGATAGCCGGTCTCGTTGCGCGCCAGCACGCCCATGTGGAAGATGGACTTGCCCTCCTCGCTGCGGCCGGTGCGTTCGAGCCGCGAACCCTCGGTGAGGTAGATTTCGCAGCCGATCAGCGGCTTGATGCCGCGGGCCTTCGCCTGGAGGTAGAAGTCGATCGCGCCGAAAAGATTCCCGTGGTCGGTGAGGGCCAGCGCCTTCATGCCCAGCCCGGCGGCGCGGTCCATCAGGCGGTCGATGCGGCAGGCGCCGTCGAGCAGGCTGTAGTCCGAGTGGACGTGGAGATGGACGAAATTGGAGTCGGCGGGCGGCACGGTCACGCTAACCAAGACCCCGCGCCGAAATGTTCAAGGCGGAATGCGAGCAGGCCTGCTAGTGCAGCGCTTTTTGTCCGCTATAACGTCAAAGTTGAGGCGCGCCGGAGGAGGGACTTGGAGTGGATGACGAGCGCTGGCTCGGCGTTGCCTCCGGCGCCTTGTTGGGCTGGTTTTCCGCCTTCTGCGGAACCGGAGTCCAGAGCAACTGGTCAGGCGGCAGCACTGTAATGAACCTGCCCTGTTTCGTGATTCGTGCTCTTTCCATCGACCACGCAATAGCTCCATCCTGGAGGACAACGCACAGCACGATTTGAGGGTAGCGAGCCTGCTGCGCTGGACCAATACCCGCTTCGCATAGATCTATGGAAATAAACCACCCTGCAGGGGCACCATTTCGGGCGACAGGAGCTCGGTATCGTATGATCTGCCATTTGCCAGAGTCATAATGGGTGATCCACTCCTTCACCAATGCCTCCCAATCCTTCGGCGGCTCCGAGCCAAGGGTAGGATTTGGCTCAAGGTGCCAATCGCAGCCTTCAGTGACGTATATATCGTGCCAGAAATCCGCTAACTTCCGCACCGATGGCGGCACCCCAACAAAGAAATATGCTTTATCTATGTCGCCGCAATCCTTGGGGATGAATATCCCTCCATCTTTTGGTTCGAGGTGGTTCACTTCTCCCACCTGAATTCCGCCGGGAGCGACAAAAAACACACCTTTGGGTGACTCCAGCTTTGCAGAATAGATTCCTGCGGGCGCTGTGAAGGTTTCGGGGGTCCTAAGGTCGATCAAATGGAGGTCAGACGACAGGACGAGCCGTGACTCACGACTCACGGGATAGTGGGCCAACACCTGGCATGCGGCGAACGAGAAAATGACGGCTGCTGATGCGAGCACGCCAAATAGTGTGAGTTGGATCGTCTTCATGTTTCATACCCAACGTTACAGGTGAGCCGCGCTCGCCGGGAGCGCGGAGAGGGTGGCGAGCGCAGCGGATGCGCCCGAAAAGGACGGATGGCGAGCGTTGGCTCTGACGGCTGGTTAGGCGTCTTCTTCATTTTGATGTCAGCACCCCAAGCAACTGGAGAAGAAGAAACAAAACAATCGCAGCAAGCATGTATGGCAGCACTCGCATGAGTCGCACCGGCGGGCGAACTCCAGCAGGCCCGACAGGCACGTCGCTTCTTCTTCCTCCCGTGACCCAATTCGTCACCGCAGTCACAACACAAAACAACGCACCGAATGCGACCACCGCGAGCAGCACCCGCCACAGTGGCGTGCCTAAATGCAGCATTGTCGCGCCACCGCTGAGAAGAATGGCGCCGGCTATCCCGGAATAGACGAGCAGCTTCTTTCTTGAGAGCGGAGCAAACGGATCGGCACTCATGTTCTTTCGCCGAACGCCTTAGACAAGGCCGTTGCTTCCGGCGCATGGTTTCGGTTTGTTCATCTCACAATGGCTTCCATGGCCTGAGCAGCGGTTTCATTCCGGGATCAAGATTCACTTCATAGTCCCCGTCCGGAGCCGGTTGGCGCCTCATGTGTCGCTGCCAAATCTTTAGCGAGTGATATCGACACTTCTTTTGGAGCTCGGAAATCAACTCCTCGGCGCGCTGCTGTGACGGCTCATCAAGGATGAAATAATTCAATGCAGCGGAGAAACCGCCGCTTCGTGCTGTAATCTTGGCCTTGTTCCAGACGCCGGCCGCAGGATCAGGCCCGTCGGGATCGAAATGCGCAAAGGTCTTGTCGCGCAACGTGAGCAGATGCTTGTGAAGTGCTCTAAACTCATCGGGCACCATGTCCTCGATAAGCCTGACATCCTTCTTTTGCTTGAACGCGCGGCCGTAGAGCACGACGAAAGCACATGCTGTCGCATAGCGGAGACTGCTATCGGCGATTCCTTCTTTCTTACGAAGCTCACGAAGGCACGAACTGGCGGCGTAAAATGTCGCGCTGGCTGACGTGAACGACCAGAAGGCGATTCGGTCAGATTGTGGGGTGAGCTGCATTTGCCTAACAGTCTTATTAGGCCAAAAAAACGTCAGGGGGTGGCGATCCGGCTTGGCCGACAAAAGCCCAAAGCGCCGGCGGGGTCAACGGTCGGATTGAAAATTCCAAGTTACCTCCAGCCACCGACAGGGAAGAACCCGCCGGGGACGGCGGGTTCCACCTCTTGCCGCATGATCCCGGCGTGGCGAAGACCAGCGCCTATCCGAAAATCCTGCCGTACCGCCTGATGGAGGGCGCTGCTCCGTCAGCGCCGCTCGAGCATTTGGCGGCGACAGCGCGCCGCCCTCCAAGTCCCGATCGTTATCGGGTAGCCTCCAACCTGTCGGACGACCTGTCCGCCGGCTTGTCGCCAGATCAGCGCTGGCTTCCGGCCTTCGCTCTCCGAGCTTCGGCGGACAGGAAAGAACCGCGCTACGGGGGGCGAAGTCTGGGCCTGCCGGCCATAGCTTTAGCGACGGCTGGAAAATAGGGATTGACGGAGCGGGGGCCGACTGGACACTTAACCGTTTTTCCTCAGTCCTCCCTGTCTTTTCCCATGTCCATAGAAATCAAGATCCGCAAAAACGAGCCGGTGGATCGGGCGCTGCGCCGCCTTAAGAAGAAGCTCGATCGCGAGAACGTCATCAAGGATGTCCGCGCCAAGCGTTATTACGAGAAACCGTGCGAACGCCGCCGGCGCAAGGCGAAGGTGGCGGCGTTCAGCGCCATGCTGCGCGCGCGTTACGAAAGCTGATTTTTCCCCGCCGCCCCCGGCGGCCCGGTTCCTGCCGCCCGCCCCAGGCGAGGCCCGCTAGTCTGACCAACGCCCTCAGGCGTGCAGACGCTGAACCGTGAACCCCATCCTTGCGCTCTCCACCGCGTGGTCCTCCGCGCGCCATGCCGACGGGTATGCGATGCTGCAGGAGATGGCCCGCATGGGATTCGAGCATGTGGAGCTGAGTCACGGCATCCGCATCATCCTGGTGCCAGGCATCCTCAAGGCGCTCAACGAGGGCTTCATCAAGGTCAGTTCGACCCATAATTTCTGCCCGCTGCCTGCGGGCATGATGGACGCCGCGCCCAATCTCTTTGAGCCGTCCGCCCCCGCCGGCCGGGGCCACGAGCACGAGCAGTGGCTGCGGCATACGCGGCGCACGCTCGACTTTGCGGCCCAGGTGAGGGCGCGGGCCGTGGTGATGCACCTCGGCAGCGTGCGCTTCTTCTGGATCAACCCGGCGCGCCAGTTGCGCAATTTTGCCCGCGCCCATCCCACCGCTACCATTCCGGCGGACGAGCGCTACCAACGGCTGCTGGCCCGGGCCTCGAGCAGGCTGCGCAAGCGCCTGCCGGCGTTTTGGGAGCAGACCCGGCGCAGCCTCGCGGAAATCCTGCCCTACGCGGCGGAAAAAGGCGTGCGGCTCGGCCTCGAGAACCGGGAGAGATTCGAGGAGCTGCCGGCGGATGCGGACTTTCCCGAGCTCCTCAAGTCGGTCCCGCTACCAGAGCAGGCCGGTTACTGGCACGACGCGGGGCACGCCGAGCTGAAGGAGCGGATGGGCGTCATCACCCAGCGCCGGTTGCTGGAGGAAAACGCCGGGCGGCTGATCGGCTTCCACCTGCACGACGTGGATGCCGGAGGCCACGACCACCAGCCCATCGGCAAGGGGCGCATTGATTTCAAGATGGTCCGCTCGTTCTGGCAGCCGCACCACCTGCTAGTGCTCGAGCTGAACCCGCGCGTCAGTGCCGACGACGTGCTGGCATCGAAGCAGCGGATCGAGGATCTGCTGGGGTGATCTGATCGTCCGACGTCTTATTTCAAACGCGGTTCGTTCAGAAGCCAGGAATCCAAGAAAGGGAGCTCCTGGTTTCATGGCTTCTGAATTCAAAAAGAACCATTTCGTTGGCTCGCGATTTCGGCCCGCTTCGACAACCGCTGAAGGCCAATCGGGCTCCCGTCACGCCGGCCACACGCCGGCGATGCGCGTGCCGCAGAAGCGGCACTTGCCCGCGGCGAGATGATAGGCCGTGACCGAAAACACGTCGCGTTCGACGACGGCGCGCCGGCAATTCGGGCAGAAGGTGGTCCCGGCATCGGGCACGTCGCGCAAATTGCCGATGTAGACATAGTGGAGGCCGGCGGCGCGGGCGGCGTCGCGGGCCCGGACCAGGATGTCCACCGGCGTGGGCGGCAGGTGCTCGAGCTTGTGCTGCGGGGCGAAGCGCGAGAAGTGCAGCGGCCGGTCGGGCCCGAGGTTCGCCACCAGCCAGCCGCACATGCGCTTGATCATATCCAGGTCGTCGGTGTAGGTCGGCACGATGAGGTTGATGACCTCGAACCACACGCCGAGCTCGTGGTAGGTCTTGAGCGTGTCGAGGATGGGCTGCAGCTTGCCGGAATTGAGCTTCTGGTAGACGGCGTCGCTGAAGCCCTTGAGGTCCACGTGCGCGGCGTCCACGAACTGCGCGAGGTCGCGGAGCGGCCGGTCCTCGATCGAGCCGCAGGTCACGATGATGTTTTTCAGCCGCTGTTCACGGGCGAGCCGGCAGGTGTCGTAGGCGTACTCGTAATAGGCGGTCGGCTCGGAGTAGGTGTACGATATCGACGGGCACTGGAGCGCCTGGGCGACCGCGACCACGTCGTCGGGAAACAGGCTGAGGCGGCTCATGTCCTGCAGGCTGAGCCCGGACGGCAGCGGCGGGCGCAGGCGGAAAGCGGGGCCGTGCGGGTCCTTGGTTTCCTCCGGTTTTTTCTGGGAGATCTCCCAGTTCTGGCAGTTGAGGCAGCGGAAGACGCAGCCCGACGTGGCGAGGGAAAAGGTCGGGGTGCCGGGGAGAAAATGAAACAGGGGCTTCTTCTCCACCGGATCGATGTGGAACGTGCACGGGTTGCCATAGACCATCGTGTAGAGCGTGCCGTCCCGGTTGACCTTGTTGCGGCAGTGGCTGCGGTCGCCGGGCGCCAGCAGGCAGTTGTTCGGACAGGTCTTGCACTGGACGTTGCGGTCGAGCTTGAGATAGTGCGACGCCTCCTTCACCCAGCCGCGCTGGCACCAGAGCGCCCAGAGCTCCTCGCTGGGCGCGTCACCCTTGAACACGTCGGCCGGCGCCTCGGCGCCGCCGAAAGTGAACAAGCTGTCGAGCCACCCGGCATGGCTGTTCAAGGCCAGGCCGGCAAATCCCGCGGCACCGCAGGCGAGCGCCCGGCGGCGGGTCATCAGGATGTTCGGCGTTGTTTGATCCATCCCCATCGGAGCAGGGCAAGGTAAACCGACGGCACCACGTGCACGAGCACGAGCAGGCCCAGCGGCAGGTGCATCAGCTTGTGGAGGGTGAGCGCCGTCTTCTCGTCCGTGAGCACGCTGAAACCATAGCGCCCGCTCATCGCGTAACCGGTCACGAGAAAGGCGAGCACCACCGGCAGCAGCAGCCAGCCGGTCCAACGGACGAACTTGAGGCAGATGAAAGTAAGGGTGTTCATGCAGGGGTCATGACCCGCCATGCTATCGCCGCCGCCGCGAGGTTCAATCCTGCGGTGAGCAGGCAGACCGTGGTCACGCCGAGCAGCGGAATCAGCAGGGTGCTCACCAGCAACGCGCCCAGCGCGGCGCCGACGAGGTCCGCGGAGTACAGCCGGGCGGCCGTGACCGCCGCCTCGCCGGAACCGGTCGCGCCCGCCAGCGGAAATTGACCGCCCACCAGCGCCGCCAGAAGAAACGTGAGCAGCAGGACGACGCCCTGCCCGGTGAGCGCCGAGCCGGTGAGGGCGTCGAGGCGTCCGAGCTGCGGCAGGATGAAGGGCAGCAAAACCGCCAGTCCGGCGATGGCGCAGGACAGGAGGAGAAGGAGGCGGATCGGAGAAAAGCCGGCGGTTGCCTTGCGTTCCAATCTCCGGTTCACCCGCCACGCGCCCACCGCCAGACCGGCCATGAAAGCCGTCACCACCAGTCCCACCTGCCGGTAGAGCGAACCGTAGAGCACTTGGAAACCGAGCAGCAGGACCACCTCGAGCGCCGCCGCCGCGAACCCCGCGGCGAAGATCACCCGCGGCACCGTGCGCAGCCCGAGGAGGTAGGCGGTCAGCAAAACCAGCAGGACACCACCCAGAAAACCTGTTCGCACGGTGAACTGGCTGAGCCAGTGACGGAGGTAGTAATAATACAACGCCGGACTAAAATCGGTGTTGATTTCGGCGGGCTGTGCCACGGCGCGGTCGAGATCGGCCAGCCGGTCGGGCGCGAGCATGGCGTCGAGGTAGTGCCGGTTGACGAGCCTCGTCGCCAGGCCGCGCTGCTCGAGGCGCGCGGCGATGTCGAGGAAGAGCGGACCGTCCGAGGCGAGGAAGAAGACGCGCCCGCCGGGGATCATCCGCACCTGGCCGAAGGAAAGTCGCAGCGTGCGATGGGCCGAGGCCAGCAGCTGTGCGAGCCCTGGGCTGACGTAGTTTTCGTAGTGCCCCAGCGCAAACGCCAGGACGCCGCCGGGAGTCAGGATGCGCCGGACCTCGGCGTAAAACTCGGCGGTATAGAAGCGGTTGAGCTGCGAAGTGGACGGATCGGGCACGTCCACGATCACCACGTCGTACCGCCCACCGGTCTGCTGCACGAAGCGCCGGCCGTCGGTGGCCACGGTCTTGATCCGCGCGTCGGCGAGGTTTTCCGGCAGGAACCGGCGGCCGGCCGTGATGATCAGCGGGTCGATCTCCACGTAGGTGACCTCGCCCACGCCATAGCGCAGGATCTCGCGGGCGGTGCCGGCCACGCCGCCGCCGAGCAGCAGGACCTGCCGCGCGTCCGGGCGCTGGCTCATCGCGTAGTGAACGGTCTCCTCGATCTGGTCGATGTTATGCGTGGAGATCACCGGGACGCCGTTCTCATAAAAAGTGAGCTGGCCCGAGTCGTCGGTGACCACGAGCCGGCCGTAGGGCGAATTGGCGCGAAACACCGTGGGCTGCCCCCAGTGCTGGATGGCGGTGGTGATGCCGTCCGCGTCGATCAGCGTAACATGGAGGGCCAGCCCCGCCGCCACGATGACCGTGGACGCCAGCAGCAGCCGCCGGCGGAAGTGCCGGGCGAGCGCGATGGCCAGCAGGAGGTTCAACGCGGCGGGGAAACACAGCAGGGCGAAGTGGTCGAGCCACGGCACGAGCACGAAACTGAAGAGGATGCCGCCGCCGATGCTCCCGAGGCTGTCGGCGACATACACGCGGCCGATCGCGGACGCGCCTACGCGCGGCGCCACTCTGCTGTCCAGCATTGAGCACGCCAGCGTGAGCAGGGCGCCGGAGACGAGGCAGAAGGGGAGAAGCAGTGCCAGGCTGCCGAGCACGGTGCCGGCCATGCCCACGGCGGCGCCGCGGAGAAAGACGACGTCGCGCAGCACGCGCACCGCGATCACCTGCCCGAGCGGGATGACCGCCACGAGCACCAGACTCACGATCAGGGCTTCGGCGGGGTCCTTGAGGCGGGTCGAACTCCGCCCCAGCCAGGTGCCGGCGCCGGTCAGCAGCAGCCAGCTGCCCAGGCTGATGCCGAACACCAGTTCGTTTCCGGAAAACGCGCCGAGGAGTTCGCGCATCAGCACGAGCTGCGTCATGACGGCGGACACGCCGAGCCCGCCGACGGCGAGGAGCACGAGGCGGCGCGTGCGGTCAGGCAAGGGCGCCGATTCGATCATGGAATTTTTTTAACCACGGATGACACGGATGCGCACGGATGGGTCTGATGGGAATAAGCAAAGGCGATTCCTCGATTATCAGTGGCCATCAGTGTGCATCAGTGGTTTCCTTGTCCGACTCCTTGAAGGACTCGACGTGGTAGATGAATACGGACACGCCCGAATGGCGCCAGGCCGAGGACTCGCAACCGGCCTTCTCGGCCAGATTGTTGAGGAAATCGACCTTGTCCGGAATCTGCTCCCAGACCTGCGGCAGATAAGTCGCGCTGCGATTGCCGATCTGGAGCACAACGCCGTCTACGCCCGGCTGGAGCTTGTGCAGCAGTTCCTCCGGCGAGCTGAAGAAAAGCGGCAGAGGTTCGGTGAGCACGCTGATCTCGATCTCGAGCTGGTCCACCTCGCCGGGTCTCACCGTCGGGAACCGCGGATCGCGGAGCGCGGCGTTGCGAGCGTTCTCGACCACGGCGCGGTACAGCGGCCCCTGCGGCAGGATGTAGCCGATGCAGCCACGGAGTTCGCCGCGCTTGGTTAGCGTCACAAAGCAGCCCTTCGCCGCGGTGAATTTCGGGGCGAGTCCGTCGGCGGACACCGCGGGCAGCTGGCCGGTCGTGGCGGCCTCCTGCACGGTCTTGCGGGCCAGTGCGAGCAGATACTTCCGATCGTTACGGGTGAATTGCGCCCCGGTCGCGGCCGGGGCGTAGAACGCGATCGCCGCGTAGCCGACCACGCGCGACCTGTCGCCGGTGATGTCGCCGCTGTTGCGGCAGTCGAGCAGCCGGGCCTGCCAGCCCCGCTGCTTCGCCACGTACAGCAACGTGCGGATCGGGGTGTGCCCGCACGCATCCCCGTCGCCGATCGCGCCGGGGTCGAGGCGGCAGATGGCCTCGACGGTGTGCTGGTCGAGTTCCCGGGCCGTGGCGTAGGAGTAGTAGTGGCTGAGGTCCGAACTTGCGACGAGCAGCGTCCGGTCATCCAGGATCTGCAGCAACGCCCCGGCGGCCTTCTCCTCGTCGATCTCGCCGCAGACCACCGGCACGAGTTCAAAACTCTTCAGCGTTCGCTGGAGAAAAGGCACCTCGACCTCGACGGAGTGCTCCCAGGTGTCCGCGGTGTCCTCGGCGGGCGCGGAGCGCGAGGACTGCCGCCACCAGTCCGGCCGCTGCACGAGGCAGCGCGGTTCGAGGGCGAACGGGCTGAGTCGGGCGAGCGCGCGCGCCTTGGCCGACACCGGCACGTCGCCCAGCGGCGTACGAAACACGTCGGCATTCGTCACCGACGCGGCGCGCAGGTCGGCGTAATGGCTGGGTCCCATCACCACGACGGTCTGGTAATCGCGTCCCGCCAGCAGCCGGTAGGCGGAGGCGGCCACCGGACCGGAGTAGGGATAGCCGGCGTGCGGGCAGATGAGCGCCTTGAGTTCGCCGTCCAGCGGCTCGACCTTCGCCCCCACCAGGCAGGTGTCGATCACCCGGGACAGTTCAGCCGGATCCTTCGGGTAAAACAGGCCGGCGACGGCGGGCTCGCGGACCTTCTTCGCGGAAGCGGCCGGAACTTCGGCCGCGTTCGCCCGGGGCGCAACGAGTGCGCAGACGAGCAAAAGCGTGGTGAGGGAAAGCCGGCACCTGCGACATGCTTGCGGGCTCATGAAGTCTCCTGAAGTAGGGGGTTGGATTGCGGCAGGTTAGGCTAAGCGCGCGGTTCGCCGGACACAAGCGCCCGCATGCCGTCACCATCCTGGTTAAACTGCAGGCTTCCAGCTTGGACTATTTTCGGATATTCGCATGCGCTGTCACCGCGGGTGCACGTCTGCAGACATGAGGTCGGCAGACCGCCCGACCGAACCTCCACTCCCCACACCCCATGCATCACGGAGACGTCACCCCGCAGATCGCCCAAGGCCTGCTCGCGCTGCAAGCCCGCATCAAGGCCGCTGCCATACCTCCTTCCCAGCTCGACGAAACGCTCAACTTTGCGGTCTGGAACATCCGCGAGTTCGGCAATAAAAAGCGCACCGATGCCGCGATTCATTACATCGCGGAAATCCTCGGCCAGTTCGACCTCATCGCCCTGGTGGAACTGCGCAACGACCTCACCGACCTCGGCCGCGTGCTGCCCATCCTCGGCGAGTATTGGGACGTGATCTACTCGGACTGGATGCTCGACAGCGGGGGCAACAACGAGCGCATTGCCTATCTCTTCGATACCCGCGCCGTTATATTCAACGGCCTCGCCGCCGAGGTGGACGCTCCGCGGAAAAGGCAGGGCGAGGAATACCTCGCGCAACAGTCCTTCTGGCGCGCCCCGTACATGTGCTCCTTCCGCGCGGGCAATTTCGATTTTATCGCCGTCGCCACCCATGCCCGGTGGGGGGACAGTCTTACCGGACGCCAAGCCGAGCTCCAGCTCCTGGCCGACTGGATCGACACCCGCTTCAAGGACCGGTTTGTCGAGGACCACGACCTCCTCGTCGCAGGCGACTTCAACATCCCGGAGGTCGGTGATGCACTGTTCAAGGCGCTCACCAGCCGGGGCCTGCAGATTCCCGAGCCCCTCAAGAAACTCCAATCCGGCGACCGGGTGATCGGCGGCACGAATCTGGAGGAGAGCGCCCGCTACGACCAGATCCTCCATCTGCCCACCGTGCCGGCCAACTTCATGAAGGCCGGCGGCACGCTCGATTTCTTCATCGACGACGCCCACATCAAGGAACTCTTTCCGGGCGAAAAATACACCCGGCAGCAGTTCAGCTTCCAGCTCTCCGACCACCTGCCGCTCTGGATCCAGGTCAAAACCGACATCGACGGGCACCGGCTTGACCAGATCGTGCAGGCCGCCCGCAAACGCTGACCGGTCGTCGCCCTGCGCGCCGAGTAATCATCTGACAGGTAGGGACGGACCGCTGGGCCGTCCGTTGGTCTTCCATCAGGGGCGCAGCCTAACGCGTTGGGAGGCTCAATAACTCCCGAATCCAGCGGCGGTGCGGGCCGGAGAGGGCGATGTGGTCCAGTTTCGCCAGCGGCACCCAGTGCAGCAGGGCGCGGCTCGCGAGCCGGCGGCACTGCGCGGCGGTGAGCACCATCGCGTGGATGGACTCGGTGATCCGGTGGTTCGTGAGGCCGCGCTGCTTCCGCGCCAACCGCGGAGTCGCGCGCACCGCCGCCTCGTTGAATCCAAGATCAGCGGGGGTGGGCAGCTCATGAAGGCCGGCGAGGCGGCGTGCACCCGCGGCCGCGCGATGCAGCAGCAGGCGTCCGGCGTGCTCGCACCAGACACGCGTCACGGCGCGACGCTTGATCTTTTTCGACGCAAGCCGCGGATAGTTCTCCGGGTCACCGCGGCGCGCGGCGGTGCAGAACCGCCGCACCGGGCAGATCGTGCACCGCGGATGGTGCCGGGAGCACACGAGGGCGCCCAGCTCCATCATCGCCTGGTTGTGCAGGCCCGGATCATCGCGGTTGAGTAGGGCATCCGCCAGTGGAGTGAAATGCCTCGCCGCGGCGGCGCTGTCGCGAAAGGTCGTGCCGTCGGCCGTGAGCCGGGCGAGGACGCGCACCACGTTGCCGTCGACGCAGGCGGCGGGCGCGCCGAAGGCGAGGCTGGTAATCGCCGCCGCCGTGTAGGGTCCGACGCCCGGCAGTTCTCGCCACGCTTCGGTGGTGCGCGGCGGCGTGGGCCGGGCGACGAGCACCCGGGCCAGCCGGTGGAGATGGCGGGCGCGGGAGTAATAGCCGAGGCCCTCCCAGAGCTTGAGCACGCGCGCCTCGGAGGCGGCGGCCAGCGCGGCGAAGTCCGGCAGCGCGCGCATCCAGCGTTCGAAATAGGGCAGGACCGTCTTTATCTGCGTCTGCTGCAGCATGAACTCCGAGACCACCGTCCGGTAGAGCGACGGCGCCACGCGCCACGGCAGCCGCCGGTGCTGCCTGCGATACCAGGCGTGCAGGGCTCGCTGGAACGCGGCCTTGGCGGCCGGCAGGACGGGGAAGTGAGATCGGGCCACGATCCGCACACCTACGCACAAAAATCCGCCAAGCAAAAGCCTGTTGTGATTTTGGCGGGTTTTTGCGTCTTTGATGGCCGTCACCACCATGTCCAGAAAGCCGACCGAAGAGGAGGAGCAGCCGCCGAAGCTGGCCACCTACACCATCAAGC
>CAJAKX010000412.1 GCA_903940425.1 uncultured Opitutia bacterium
CGCCTTCTCGCAAATGCCCGGGCGGTTGAATGACGCGATCGCCCAGTATGAAGCGGCGCTGCGCCTGCAGCCGGATTCCGCCGGGGTGCATGAAAATCTGGGCTTCGCCCTCTCGCAAATGCCGGAAAGGCTGAGTGAAGCAGCCGTCCAGTTTGCAGAGGTGCTGCGCCTGCAGCCGGATTCTGCCGGGGCGCATAACAACCTGGGTCTCATCTTGTCGCAGTTGCCCGGACGATTGCCTGACGCGATCGCCGAGTTTGAAGCGGCGCTGCGCCTGCAGCCGGATTCCGCCGGGGTGCACTACAACCTGGGCAACGCCTGGTCGCAGATGCCGGGACGGCTGAATGACGCGGTCGCCCAATACAAGGAGGCGCTGCGCCTGCAGCCGGATTTTGCACCCGCATGGCACAATCTCGGAACAGTTTGGTTTCATTTGGGGAATCTGCCTGCGGCGGCCGCCGCTTTCCGGGAGGAGCTGCGTCTGTCGCCCGATGATTCCGCGGCCCGGCAAGCGCTGGCCGCGGCGCTCCCGCCAGCCCGAGACCATTGAAAACGGCCTGGGCACTTGCGTCATGACTGGTCATCGGTTGCGCAGGGCGCGGCCGGCTCTGGGTCACGCCCTGGTTCCCCTTCCGCGCGGTAGACGAAATCACCCCGCCGGGAAATCCCGGCGGGCCTTGGTCAGTGGAAAATCCTGAGGCGGCCGCTACGCGGTCTTGGGCAGGAGCACGCCGAGCTCGACGGCGTGCGGATGCTTGCGCTTGACCTTGAAGAGGCGGGCGCGCCGGCGCAGCATGCGGTCGAGTTTGTCCACGAGCAGATCGACCGCTTTGTGGCACTCGTCGGAGGCCACGCTGCAATTCATGTCGGGGCCGTGGATGGCGATGTGCCCCTTCGCAATGAAGGGACGGGTTGCATCATTTTTCCCGTCGGACTCGAGCTCGACCCTGATCCGAACGATGCGTTCCTCATGGCGGAACAGCCGCCCGACCTTCTCGTTCACGTAGAATTTGAGCGAGGGGGTCAGGTCGAGATGAATGCCGGAAACGATCACTTCGTGATTATTGGGCGCGTGGTTCATGATTGTGAGTTCCCTTCGGGTGGGCTAACCAAAACGTCAGGACGTTCGTGTTTTTGAACATGCCTGCTTCCCGCCACTTCCTCCCTGTCTGCCTCTCCGCCGCCGCGGCGGGGGGATCTTCCGGTGTGGGGAAATCGTTCATCAAACTGGTCGAAAATCTGCATCCATCGCGTGCCGTTTTCAACCGACCCCGGCGCAATTCCCGCCTACCTTTAGCCCGGCTTAAGCTGGACCCGCCGGCCGGCCACCCCGGGCCCGCCGGTCACCTCGAACACCGGGTGGAGCAGGTATTAGGTTTTGTGCGGGAGAAGATCCGCCCGGGTGATCCGCGGTCCGTCCACCCCGGCGGGGAAGGGAGCCGTGGACGGACTTCGGCGCACGGCTCCGAGCGCGCCGACCGGCCATGAGCGTGGAGATCGGCGCCGCGGCACCCCTGATCAATCCGGACGACTTTCGTTCGTGGATCCTTTACGAGGACGAGCACCTGCTCGTCGTGAACAAGCCGGGGCTCATCGTCTGTCATCCCTCCAAGCACGGGCCCTGGTCGAGTCTCGTCGGCGCGGCGCGCGAATATCTGGGATTGCCGACGATGCACCTGATGTTCCGGCTCGACCGCGAAACCAGCGGGGTGGTGGTGCTGGCCAAGGACAGTGGAACCGCCAGCCGGCTGCAGAAGGCGGCGCAACGGCGGCTGGTGGGCAAGAGGTATCTGGCCATTCTTGAGGGCCGGCTGGCCGGAGCAGTGACGGTGGACCAGCCGCTCGGCCCCGATCCTGAGAGCTGCGTTACCGTGCGTTCGAAGGTCGTCGCAGTGGGCTCGCCCGGGGCGCAGGCCGCCGTGACGCATTTTGAACCGCTGGCCGAGGGCGGCGGCTTCACGCTGGTCCGCGTGCGGACCGAAACCGGACGCAAGCACCAGATCCGGGCGCATGCCCTCTGGCTCGGACACGCGGTGGTGGGCGACAAACTCTACGGTCCCGACCAGAGGCTCTACCTTGAATTTGCGCAGCACGGCTGGACCGAACGCCACGCCGCGCTGCTGCCGCTGCCCCGCCAGGCGCTGCACTGCGCCGAGATCGACCTGCGCCCGGCGCACGAGCCGCATGTCTTCCGCGCCCCGCTGGCCGGGGAGCTGATAAATTTCTGCCGCGAGCGGCTGGGGGTGGACCCGGGAAACCTCTGACTTCAGCGGCGTCTGGCGGTGGGCCCTACCGTGCGATCAGCTTCAGGAACTCGTCGTTGGTCTTCGTCTTCGACAGGCGGCCGAGCATGGTCTCGGCGGCTTCCTCGATCTTGAGGGGCACCAGCGCGCGACGGAAAAAGTGAATGCCCTCGAGACGCTTGGCGTCGAGCAAGAGCTCCTCCTTGCGGGTGCCGGAGGAGTTGATGTTGATCGCGGGCCAGATGCGCATCTCGGCGCACTTGCGGTCGAGCACCATCTCCATGTTGCCGGTGCCCTTGAACTCCTGGAAGATCACTTCGTCCATGCGGCTGCCGGTGTCGACGAGGATCGAGGCGATGATGGTGAGCGAGCCGGCCTCCTCGGTGTTGCGCGCGGCGGCGAACAACTGGCGGGGCTTCTCCAGCGCGCGCACGTCGAGGCCGCCGGAGCCGGTGCGGCCGGAATTGCGCTGGGTGTTGTGCGCGCGGGCGAGGCGGGTGAGCGAGTCGAGCAGCAGGACGACGTCCTTGCCGACTTCGACCAGGCGCTTGGCGCGCTCGATGCAGAGATCGGCGATGCGCAGGTGATTCTCGACAGTTTCGTCGTTCGACGAAGCCCAGACTTCGCAGGGCACACTGCGTTTGAAATCGGTGACTTCCTCGGGGCGCTCGTCGACGAGCAGGATCATCACATGGCATTCGGGGTGGTTTTCCAGCACGCCGAGCGCGATGTCGCGGAGCAGGGTGGTCTTGCCGGCGCGGGGCGGGGAGACGATCAGACCGCGCGTGCCCTTGCCGAGAGGGCAGAAGAGGTCCATCGCGCGCGTGGTCATGCGATGGTCCTTCATCTCGAGCTTGAGCTGCTCGTTGGGCGTGATGGTGGTCACGCCCGTGAAGTCGGGCAGGCGGCGGCGCGCATCGATGTCGAGGCCGTCAACCTTCTCGATGAAACGGACCTTTGGGTTGGGGAAGCGGTCGTCCGGCGTGGCCGTGGCGGTGATGACGCTGCCGGCTTTCAGCTTGAAGCGGCGGATCAGCTCGCGCGGCACGAACGGATCGGCGGGGCGGCGCTTGCCGTTGCGGGTGATGTCGATCAGGGTGCCGGCCTTGTTGCTGTCGAGGTCGAGAATGCCCTCCACGCGCAGCACATTGTCGGGAAGCGTGCCGCCAATGGCAGACGTTTCCGGGGCGGCCGCGGCGGGCGGCGTGGGATTGTTTTCCATACAGGCAGGTGTTCTGAAAAAACCTCCGTCTGCTTGAGACCAAGCTAACCTTGGGTTGTGTAAGGAACATGCCTACGTTCCGAACCCTCAACTCAGGTTACTTGTGACCGATTTAACGATTACCTCAGTTTCTCGTGAGAGCAGGGTCTTCAAGCCCCCGGCCGAGTTCAAAGGCCAAGCAAACCTAGGAAGTTTCGCTGCTTACCGTAAGCTCTATGCCGAGTCTGTCAACGCTCCAGAGAAATTCTGGGCCCGGCAGGCGAAGGAACACCTGCTGTGGCGGAAGCCCTTCAAATCGGTCCTGCAATGGAAACTGCCGCATTCCAAGTGGTTCTCCGGAGGTTACTTAAACCTTTCCGAGAACTGCCTCGACCGCCACCTCGGCACGCATCGCGAGAACAAGGCCGCCATTATTTTTGAAGGCGAACCCGGTGACATCCGCACGCTCACGTACCGGCAGTTGCATCGCGAGGTCTGCAAGTTTGCCAACGTGCTCGAATCGCTCGGCCTGAAGAAGGGCGACCGCGCCGCCATTTACATGCCGATGGTGCCCGAGGCGGCCGTGGCGATGCTGGCGTGCGCGCGACTGGGCGTCGTGCACACCGTCATCTTTGGCGGTTTCAGCTCCGAGGCCATCAAGGACCGCGTCAACG
The DNA here is from genome assembly GCA_903940425.1 of uncultured Opitutia bacterium. Taxonomy (GTDB): domain Bacteria; phylum Verrucomicrobiota; class Verrucomicrobiia; order Opitutales; family Opitutaceae; genus Fen-1467. The sequence goes on from CAJAKX010000412.1 coordinate 4,119, forward strand.
ACTGCCAGGCGCGGCTGATCATCACCGCCGACGGCGGCTGGCGCCGCGGCCGGATCATCGAGCTTAAGAGCAGCGTCGATCGCGCCCTGCCGAACACGCCCAGCGTCGAGCACGTCATCGTCCTCCGCCGCTGCGGCAACGAGATCGCCATGGCCGCGGGCCGCGACCTCTGGTGGCACGACCTCATGGCCCGCGCCTCGGACCTGCACAAGGCCCGCGCGCACGAATCCGAGACGCCGCTGTTCATCCTCTATACCAGCGGTTCCACCGGCAAACCTAAGGGCGTGCTTCACACGACCGCCGGCTACCTGCTCGGCGTGACGATGACCACGAAATACGTCTTCGATCTCAAGGATGCCGACATTTACTGGTGCACCGCCGACATCGGCTGGGTCACCGGGCACAGCTACGTCGTCTATGGCCCGCTCGCCAGCGGCGCCACCGTGCTCATGTATGAGGGCGCGCCGAATCACCCGGAGCCCGACCGCTTCTGGGACATCATCGACCGCCACAGGGTCACGATCTTTTACACCGCGCCCACGGCCATCCGCGCTTTCATGCGCTGGGGTGACGACTACGTGAACCGGCACCGCCTGCGCTCGCTGCGCCTGCTCGGCACGGTCGGTGAACCCATCAATCCCGAGGCTTGGATGTGGTATCATCGGACCATCGGCAAAAAACGCTGTCCGATCGTCGACACGTGGTGGCAGACCGAAACCGGCGCCATCATGGTCACGCCGCTCCCCGGCGTCACCCCCACGAAGCCCGGTTCGGCCACGCTGCCGTTCTTCGGCATCGTGCCCAGGGTCGTGGACGAGGCCGGCAACGAGGTGCCGCGCAACACCGGCGGCCGGTTCGTCCTCACGCGCCCGTGGCCCTCCATGCTCCGCACGCTCTGGGGCGATGACGAGCGTTTCAAGCGCCAGTATTGGAGCGAGCTTCCCGGCATGTATTTCACCGGCGACGGCGCGCGGCAGGACGAGGATGGTTACTTCTGGATCGTCGGCCGGATCGACGACGTGCTCAATGTCGCCGGCCACCGCATCGGCACGGCCGAGGTGGAGAGTGCGCTCGTCTCGCATCATTCCGTCGCCGAGGCCGCGGTGGTGGGCCGGCCTGACGACCTCAAGGGCCAGGCGCTGGTGGCATTCGTCACGCTCAAGGCCGGTATCCCGCCCAGCGACGCACTCAAGGAGGAGTTGCGCAACCACGTCGCCAAGGAGATCGGCTCGCTGGCCAAGCCCGACACGATCCGCTTCGCCGCGGGCCTGCCCAAGACCCGCTCGGGCAAAATCATGCGCCGTATCCTCAAGGAAATCGCCGCCGGCGGGGACGTGAAGGGCGACACTACCACGCTCGAGGACTTCTCCGTCGTCGCCACGCTGCAGCAGCAGGAGGAATAGAGGGGGAATGCCCGTGCCGAGGCGGAGGCGGATGAGCCGCTCAGCCTCGATTGTTGCGCGCCGGCTGCAGGAGGGGGATCACCTGGCTGCACCTGGGCCCGCACGGGGACGACCAGCGCCACGCAGCCGGTGCGAAACCATGAACAGGATATTTTCCTGATTTTTAATTTGAAGCGCGGGCGTCTTTGTCGCTTCTTTACGGCATCCCCCTATGCATCCGTCCCCCCGCCGGTCCCCGGCAGGCGGCGCCGTCTGCGCCCACCCGGCTTTCACGCTCGTCGAGCTGCTCGCGGTCGTCGCCGTTATTGCCATCCTCACCGGCATTCTTGTTCCGACGCTTGGCGCAGCGCGGACGTCCGCGCTCAAGGCGAAGACCCGGGTGCAGTTCAGCCAGTGGGCCGCGGCCTTTGAGCAGTTCCGGCAGGAATACGGCTGCTATCCCTCCACCGGCACCGAAGGGAAACTGGCCACGGCCGCCGATGCGCTGAAATTTGTCCGCACGCTCAGCGGCCGCAACCCCGATGGCTCCGCGGTCGTCAACCCCGACGACCTCAACGGCAACTTCAAGCGGATTCCCTTCTGCGTCTTCACCGAGGCGGATTTTCACGATCCCGACCGGCCGGAAAACGGCGTGGACTACAGCGGCAACGAGCTGCTGTGCGACGCCTTCGGTCGCACCGAGATCGGCGTGCTTATCGACCGCAATGGCGACGGCTTCATCAAGCCGGCCGACGATGGTCCCGTGGCCGCGGTGCGCGGCCCGGCGGGTGGCGCGAGTTTCGCCCCCGACGAAACCGATCTCCCTGCCGTGGGGATCCGAGCCGGCGTGCTGTTCTATTCCGCCGGCCGGGGGGCAAGCCCGGCCGACATGATCCTCAGCTGGAAATGAGCCATGCCATCTCCTTCGTCATGGGTTAGTGGACATCCATTCATTGAGCGACAATCGCGCTGTTTCACGCTGATCGAGCTGCTCGTCGTCGTCGCGCTCGTCGCGATGCTTGCGGGCGCGCTGGGTCTCGCGCTGCGTCATCCCGGCGAGGCCGTGGTGCTGCAGGCCGCGCAAGGCACGCTCGCCAGCCTGTGCAGTGCCACGCGCGGCCGGGCGGCCCTCATGCGGCAGAACGCCCGCCTCGTGGTGGCCGCCGACCCGGCCGACCCCGAATGTCATCTCCGGTATCTGCAGGTCGTGCATGAGGAGGCGGCCGGTTCCGGTCAGTGGCGGGCGGAGGGGGGCGGGGTGTTTCTGCCACGCGGCGTTTACCTGGTGCCGCCGTCGCCGGCAGCCGTGCCGGGTAATCCGACCTGGCCTGCCTCGCGCCGGTCCACCGCGCTCTCGTCCGCCGCCCAGACCATGACAATCAACGGCGTCGCGGCCGGCCTGTTCTATTGCGTACAGTTCACCTCCCGGGGCACCACGGGAGGCGGCAACCTCGTGCTGACTGCCGGACGCACCACCTCCAGTCCGTCCGGTATGGCGCTCGAGTTCGACAATCCCGAGAATCTGCGCGGCGTGCTCCTGCGCTCCTCGGGGGCGTGCACGCTGCTCAACGATGCCGGGGCGTTTGCGCCATGAAAACGACGCCGGATGATTCCAAGGCGTTCTCGCTGATCGAGGTGGTCGTGGCCCTCGGCATCCTGGCGGTGACACTGGTCGCGGTACTCGGACTGCTGGCGTCGAGCACGCGCCCGGCGGGCGAGATCGCCGACGTCCACGTGGCCGCACGTCTCGGTGAAAACATCCAGGATGAACTGGAACGTCTGAAGGACGGGTTGGGACTGGACGGGCTGGCGGCGATTGTTCCGGCGGGTGGCTCGGCCGCGCCGCTGCAGCTCGTCGCCACGCGTGACGGCCGGCGCGTGTTGCGCGCCGACGGCGCCGCCCCGGCCGCCGGCCAGGCCCTCAACGATCCGGTGCGGCCGGGCATCGCGAACCGCGACCGCTATTACCTTGCCGAGGTGACGCAGCAGCCCGATCTGCCGTATGCGCCCGGTGCCGGATTCCTCGCGGTCAGCGTGCGGGTGACGTGGCCATACCGGCTGCCGGCAGGACCGCCGACGCCGGAAGCCACGGCCGTCGACGCCGATCCTGCCCGCGAAGTCCCCGTGAACGAGCGCCGCTGGGCGGTCGTTAATTTCGCCCTCCGACCATGAATTTCCATCACCGCCTCACGGAAAGGCGCGAAAACGCCAGTTTCACCCTCTTGGAGCTTCTGACGGCCGCGGTTCTCACCGCGCTGCTGGCAGCTCTCGTGCTGGCGGCGGTGTCGGGCGTGATGAACCACTGGAACCGGTTGACGGGGCGGCTCGGGGCGGCGGCGCAGGCCCGGCTCGCGCTCGACCAGCTCGCGCAGGATCTTGAGGGCGCAATCTTCCGCGCCGAGGGCAACGTGTGGCTGGCCGTCACCGTGCTGCCTGACACCGGTCTCTCGGGCCAGTGGAAGACCGCCGCCGTCACCGCTCAGGCCAAGCCCGGCAGCACGCATCCGCGCACACTCAATCTGGCCGCGCCGTCGCTGGAGGCCGCGCGCTTTGGCGTGGCGGGTGTCTGGCTGCGATTCTTCACCACGAAGCCGGACACCAACGCCAGCGTCGCCGACCTCTCGGCGCCCGTGGCCGTCGGCTACCAGATCATCCGGCAGAACGTGACTTCCAGCCCGACGTCTGAGCAGCGCTATATGCTTTTCCGCGCGGAAGTGCGACGCACGCGCACCGCCGGCGGTTCGCCCGGCACCTTCGAGGCGGGCTACAATCTCGATCCAGCGGCGACACCCGTGACGTCATATATGACACCCAATGGTACGGCCGGTGATCCGGGTAATCTGCTCCGTCCACCGCTGGGCGCGGCGCTGGCCGACAACGTGATCGATTTCGGCGTGCGGCTTTATCGGCGCGAGGGTGGGGACCTGCGGCTGATCTTTCCGGCCCGGCCGGCGGCCTTTGGCGCCTCGCCGGTGAACGGCGTGTTCACGAACGCCGTGCCGCCTTCCGCGGAGACCCAACATCTCGCGTGTGGCACCACGCCCGCCGCCAGCGATTACTACCGCCAGGCCTTTCCCGAGGTCGTCGAGGTCATGATTCGCGTGCTCACCGACGAAGGCGCACGACTTCTCGCAGTCTACGAAGCCGGCCGCCTGCAACCGCCCGTGGGCGTGACGCCGGCCGACTACTGGTGGATCCTCGCCGAAGCCCATTCCGAAGTTTTCACCCGGCACATCGTGCTTCCAAGCCGGCCGCGGTAGACAGACTCTTTTTTGAGAGTCTAGAGGCTATCTGAAAACCTTGCTGCGCTGCCCGGTGGAGGGCGCTGCGCCGTCAGCGCCGCTCGGACATTTGGCGGCGACAGCGCGCCGCCCTCCAAGTTCTGACGGTTTTCGGATAGCCTCTAGTGAGTGGCGGAGGGAGGCGCTGGTCGGACTGTGGACTTCGTTCTGCTGCCGCCCAGATAGGTGCCGAGCCAGGCAAGGACGCCAAAAATGGCGCCAGCGATGTGCGCGACCGTGGCGACCCGGACCGATGGGTCGTCAAATTGGATCATGCCGCCGCCGTGACCATGGCCCTTGGTGGCTTCAAGGACAATCTCGCCAATGTAGATGGCGACGACGGCGGGCCAGAACCAGTCGATCCAGCTTTTCTGCCAGCCCTTGCAGGCAAGGAACAGGAGCAAGCCGAGGTTCACGGCGCTGAGGCCGCCATAGCGAGTCATCGTCGGATCGAACCAGTAGACGGTGACGGAGATGACGGCCGGCATCGTGATGACCGCAAACCGGCTGAGCCAGGGGTGCTGCCACTCAAGCAGGCGGCCGAGAATCAGGAAGAGGCCGACGTCGGCGATGAAGTGGGGCCAGCCGAAATGGATGAGGTGACCCGTCCAGATGCGCCACCATTCGCCGTGCGTGATGGCGTTCCGGTCGTAGACGAGCAGGTCCCGCCACGCGCCATGGAATTGGGTGATCGTCGCGGCGAGAGCGATGCAGAGGAACACCCACGGAAGCTTTTCGATCGCGAAGGTTTGCCGGAAAAGCGAGCGCATGGGCATTGGAAGAAGGAAACAAGTCTGGAACAAACCAGGCCTCGTATGGAGGAAGCCTTATTTCCGGCGGAAGGCCTTGCGGAGTGCCACGAGAAGGCTGAGTGCGCCATAGAACCAGAGGCTCGGGGCGCCGCCGCCACCGCCACCACCTCCGCCGCCGCCAGCAGTGGAGGGAATTGTCCCTCCGGTGACTGTCAGCGTGGCCGGGTCGCTGGTCACGCTGCCCACGATGTTGGTGACGGTTACAGTGTAGGTGCCGTTATCGACGGTCTGCACGCTATTCAGGGTGTACGCGCTGCCGGTGGCGCCACTGATCGGCGCGTTCTTGATCCACTGATAGGTCGGCGCGGGGACGCCCGTCGCCGTCACGGAGAACGTAACGTTGGCACCCATCGGCACCGTCTGGCTTTGCGGCTGGGTCTGGATCCGCGGGGCGGAGACGACCATCCCCTTGCGGATGGTGTGATTGCTGGTGTCGGCCACATAGACATTGCCCGATCCGTCAACGGCCACGCCGGTGGGATAGAACATTCGCGCAACGCTGCCGACACCGTCGACGCTGCCGCTGGACCCGGCCAGACCCGCCACCGTGCCGACCAAACCGGCCGGGGTGATCTTGCGAATCGTATGGTTGTCGGTGTCAGCCACGAAGAGATTGCCCGCGCTGTCCACGGTCAGGTCGGAGGGGTATTGGAATCGCGCAACGCTTCCGCCCCCGTCGCCGCCGCCGCTGGTTCCGGCCAGTCCGGCCAGGGTGGTGACCGCGCCGGCGGACGTGATCCTGCGAATGGTGTGATTGTCCGTGTCCGCGACGTACAGATTGCCGGATCCGTCCACCGTCACGCCTTCCGGGGAGGAGAAGCGCGCGGCATTGCCGGTGCCATCGCTGATGCCGCTGACTCCGGCCAGGCCGGCCCCGGTGCTGACCGCGCCGGCCGTCGTGATCTTGCGGATCGTGAAATTGTTGGTGTCGGCGACGTAAAGATTGCCGGCGCCGTCCACGGTCACATCGGAGGGATAGTTGAAACGCGCGTTGCCGCCATTGCCGTCGGCGCTGCCACTGGCTCCGGCCAGGCCGGCCACGGTGGTGACCACGCCGCCCGAAGTGACTTTCCGGATGGTGTGGTTGGAGGTGTCGGCAACATAGATGTTGCCGGATCCATCCACGGTCAGGCCGGTGGGTGAGTTAAAGCGGGCGGCGCTGCCGTTGCCGTCGGCGCTGCCGCTGGTTCCAGCCAGCCCGGCGAGCGTGGTGACGACGCCGGCGGACGTGATCTTGCGGATGGTGTGGTTGTTGGTGTCGGCGACATAGACATTGCCCGCCCCGTCCGCGGCCACGTCGGAGGGATCATTGAAGCGGGCGGCGCTGCCGGTGCCGTCGGCGCTGCCGCTGCTGCCGGCCTGCCCAACCACCGTGCTGAGATACAGAGGATAGGTCACAATCAAGGCGGCCGGTGGCGCCGTCGTGGCCGTGCCGTTGACGTTACTGATCACGCATTGGAACAAATTCCCGCTCATCGCATCCGTGACCGCGTTCACCATCAGCGTGGCGGTGGCGGTGCCGCTGTAGGTGCTATTGTTGCTAAGATTGCTCCAAGTAGCGCCGCCTGGTGCCTGCAGTTGCCATTGATACGCCGGCGTGGGGCTGCCGCCTGCCGTTACGGAGAAACTCGCATTTTGCCCAGGAATCGCGGTCACGCTCACAGGCTGGGCGGTGATCTGCGGGGCGGAGTTCTGTGCCCCGAGCGCTTGGGCGAGAGCGGCGATATTGGGTGCGCCCACACCGGTGACCATGTCGTAGCCGGCGCCCGCGGTGTAGGCCCCGTTGTTTCCGCTGGTGATGTCCCGCAGGCTGGTGGTACCGATCAGTGGATAGATTTTCGGACCGAACAGTCCGAGCGGCGGCAGGCCGGCGCTGGATCGCGCCTGATTGAGCAGGGCGCCAAAGCCGGACCAGATGGGGGAGCTGATGCTCGTACCGCCCCAAACATGACCACCGGGTTCATTGCTGCCCAAGCCGGCGTTAACGATGTAGGCGCCGGTGCCGGGATCGCCCACCACTGCGACATCGGGCACGAGCCGCATCGTGCCGCTAGGCACGCCCGTGCCGGTCTGCCAGTACGGCCGGGAGAAGTAGAGGCTGATGCCGCCGCCACTGCCAGCAAGGCCCCTGCTGTACTGGTTAAGCGACCAACCGGTCTCGCTACTCTCTACGCCGCTGCTGAGGTCGAGTGTCAGGGTCGTGGCGCCGACGCCGGTCACGTTCGGATCACTGGTCGGATGGGCAGGCTGCAAGGTGGACGAAGCGCTGTAGCCCCCGGTGTTTGGGTCGGGATTGGAACCACCGTCACCCGAGGAAACGAACACGGTTACTCCACCGCCGGCCAGAAGCAGGAAATTCTGGGTATCGCTCTGTCGCTGGGAGGGAGTAACCAGGTTCTCGCCGATGCCGTAGGAGAGATTGAGCACATGGAGCGACGGCTGTGAGGCCAGATCGTTATAGACCTGCTGGTAGCCCCGGCTGAGATTCGGGAACGAGAGATCACCCGTCGTGTAAACCCGGATGTTGGCCCCGGGGGCGATGGAACTGGTCAGTTCCGCATCGATCACTGCCTCAGTGCCTTTGGGCACCCCAGTCGAGTCCAAGGCTGTGGGATCGGGTGGCGTGGGTGTGCCGGGCACCTGGAAATGCTGCACGCTGCTGTTCGGCGACCGGCTGATGCCGCACCGGGACCAAAACGTTGTCAGGTCGCTGTCCAGCGGGTACGTATCGATCACGATGGCGATGGTCTGCCCCGCGCCGGTCAGTCCCGTGGTGTCGGCGTTGTAGGCTTTGAGGAATTCGCGGGGCAGATAGGGCGGCGCATTGGGGGAGGTCAGCGAAGCCTTCTGCGCAACGAATTCAGCAGTCATCTTGTGCGGCCGCAGGTGGGGTTGCAGGCCGTTGACGCCCACCAGCGACGGCGCCAGAGCGGCGGGCAGACTGGGCGCCGTGACGGCTGAGGTGTATTCGGTGCCCTCGTAGGTTACCCGGGCGAAATCCACCTGGAAGGCCTGTCTGAGCTGGCTGATCGTGCCGCGGGCAAAGAGGGAGAGCCGCATGGTGTCGTCGCGCATGACCGTCAGGCTCTGCGCGGTGAGCCAGGCGGCCATGGCTTCGTAATCAGCGGCCAGGGGAAAATATTTGGCGGACATTTCCTCGCGGGAGATGATCTCGCCGCGGGCCACGCGCGCCTGGAGCTCGGCGAAGTTCCGCATCCTGAGCGCCACTTCGACATCCATCGGCGCGGTAGTTTCGTCTGCCGACAGGGCCATGCGCAGGATCCGGGCTTGGTGGGGACCGGCCGCTGCGGCCTGCTCGGCGGGAATTTCCTTGATGCTCTCGGGACTCAGCACCCGCGGGAACGGGCTCACCGCGGCACGCAGGCCCATCGGCAAGCCGAACAGCAGCAACATACTCAGCGCCAGTCCGGCCCGCGTCCGCCATGGCTGCAATTTATAGAAGCCAGAGGTGATCATCGGTGCAGGAATGTTTGAGCCGGCTACTTTTTGGGGAAGTGCTATACCGAGCGTGAGGCAAATTTCAGGCAAGTCAAAGTACCGGGACTTTTATTATTTAGACAGCGATTCCTATGAAAGAAACATCTAATTTATGAAGAGCGGCCAGGGGTGCCATCGCCCTGTGGATCAGTCGCACCGGCCGTTTGTTCCGCCGGGCTCGACATACGCCTCCTTGACTTTATTTTGTTCTCTTCCCCCTTAGAAGATCGGCGCATGGCCATGAACGGCATTTTTCCCACCGCAGCGGCTCCGGCCAGCCCATGACCCCTGCTGCCCACAGATCGATTCTGCTCCAACTCGAAGGAATGGAGGCGCGGGTGGTGTTATGGGTGTCATGCACTCACCACGGCCACTGCCGACAACCCACCATTAGCACCTTCTCAACCGCATCCAACCACACAAACCGGCTCATCCGGTAGGAGATATCATGCAAAAACTCAGACTCACGCATATGATCGCGGCAGCCGCCCTGCTCGGCGCCCTGCCTCTGTCGGCCCAGCAAAAACGCATCAGTCCGCACGAGACGATCAGCACGGTCATCGGCGAACGGCGCACGGGGAACCGCATCACCATCACCTACGGGCGTCCCTATACCAAGGATCCCAAGACGGGCGAACCCCGCAAAATCTGGGGCGGCCTGGTGCCGTGGGACAAAGCCGACCGCCTGGGGGCCGACGAAGCCACGCTCCTCATCACCCAGCAGCCGATCCTGATCGGCGGGACCACGATCCCGGCCGGAGCCTATACCCTCTACACCGTGCCGTCCGAAAACGGACCCATGAAACTGGCGTTCAGCACGAATATCGGGAAATGGGGCGTACCCGTCGATGAGACGCACGATCTGGCGCGGGTTGACCTCAAGAAGGACACTCTCGAAAAACCGGTCGATCAGCTCACGCTGGCCGTCGAAAACAACCCGGCCGGGGGCGGCGTGCTGAAAATCATATGGGAGAACACCCAGTTTTCCGTGGCATTCACCATCATCAAATAACCCTGCAAAGACTTTTACCATGATTACTCCACCGCTTCGTACCGGTTTCATCTTCGCTTCCGGGCTGGCGTTTGCCGCCGGTCTTCTTGCCCAGGCCCCGCAGGCGCCGAAGATTGAATTTCCCGCCGCCAGCCCCGCCGCCACGCTCAAGCAGCGCGTCGGCCTCACCGACATTGAGATCAATTATTCCCGCCCCGGTCTCAAGGGCCGCGTGGTCGTCGGCAAGATCGATCCCTACGGCAAGGTCTGGCGGACGGGCGCCAACAGCGCGACCCGCGTCGCGTTCAGCACGTCGGTCAAGCTGCAGGGAAGCAAACTCGACGCGGGCACCTATGAGCTCTTCACCATTCCCGGCCAGGACGAGTGGACGGTCATTCTGCAAAAGGCCGGCAAACAGTGGGGCGCCTATCAATACAAGGAGGAAAACGACACCCTGCGCGTGAAGGCCAAACCCGTTGCGCTCGCCAACCCGGTCGAGACTTTCACGATCGATATCAACGACATTCGCGACGAGTCGGCCACGCTCAACCTGATCTGGGCCGGTTGGCGGGTGCCCGTGAAGCTCGAGGTCGATGTCGTCTCCACCCTCGTGCCGCAGATCGAGGCCGTGATGGCCTCGGACGCCGCCAAGAAACCTTACGCGCAGGCCGCAATGTTTTATCGCGATCACGACCTCGACCTGAAAAAGGCCGCCGCCTGGCTGGACACCGCCATCGCAGAACAGCCCGACGCCTATTATCTCGTTTACCACAAGGCCAGGATCCTCGCCAAGATGGGCGACAAGGAGGGCGCAATCGCGCTGGCCCGGCAGTCGATCGCCATGGCAGCCAAGGACACCGGCCCGGCGAAGGACGAGTACACCCGCCTGAACGAGGCGCTCATCGCCAGCCTGCGTTGATGAAGTCCGCCGACCTGCTGCCTGGTCCGGCACGGTGCCTGTGCCGGCGACTTACCCTTGTGGTTGGTTTCGCTGGCCTGGTCACCGTGCCCGTGACCGCCGCATCTCCGCCGCTGTCCGCGACCGCCATTCTGCAGGAACTGCGCAGCTTCGAGGAGCTGGGCGGCGTGCTCTACATTGCGGCGCATCCCGACGATGAAAACACCCAGCTGATCGCCTACCTTGCGCGCGGCCGGGGTTACCGCATGGCCTATCTCTCGCTCAACCGGGGCGACGGCGGCCAAAACCTGCTTGGTCCCGAATTTGGCGACGAACTGGGGGTGATCCGCACCCAGGAATTGCTTGCCGCCCGGCGCGTCGACAGCGGCCGGCAGTTTTTCACCCGGGCCCGTGACTTCGGCTACTCGAAGGACTACCGCCAGACCCTCGCCAAGTGGAACCACCAGGAGGTGCTTGCCGACATCGTGCGGGTCATCCGCGAGTTCCGGCCGGACGTGCTCATCACGCGTTTTCCCCCCGAGCCGGGCACCACCCACGGTCACCACACGGCATCGGCCGTCCTGGCCCTGGAGGCCTTCAAGCTCGCCGGCGACCCCAAGGCGTTTCCCGAACAGCTCGGCGTCCTGACACCCTGGCAGCCCCGGCGCATTCTCCAGAATGGCTTCGGACGCGGCCCCGGCAGCCCGAGCCCGGAGGGCGCCCTGCAGTTCGACGTCGGGGGCAGCGACCCGGTGACCGGGGAGTTGTTTGCAGAAATCGCGGCGCACAGCCGCTCGATGCACAAGACCCAGGGCTTGGGTGGTTTCACCAACAGCGGCGGTAGCGGGCCAAGGTTGGAATCCTTCAAACTTCTCGACGGCGATCCGGCGGGCAAGGACATCCTCGACGGTGTCGACACCACCTGGAACCGCGTGCCCGGCGGGGCCGAGATCGGCCGCCTGGCTGGCGAGATCGTCGCGCAGTACAATCCGCAGGATCCCGCCGCGAGCGTGCCCGCGCTGCTGGCGTTGCGCAGCCGCCTCGCCGCGCTGCCCGGAGACCCCGTGGTGAATGAGAAACACCGGCAGCTTGATCGCATCTTGCAGGCGTGCCTGGGCCTTGACGTGGAAACGACGGTGCCCCAGGCGGAGGTCGTGCCGGGTGAGGCGATGAAATTGCATCACACCGCGATCGTGCGATCCGGCGTCCCCGTTCGCTGGCTGGCGGTGCGTTATCCGGGAAGCGCGCGCGAAGCCAGCAACACGATCGAGCTGCCTGCCAATCAGCCGGCCTTCCGCGAGGTGACCGAAACCCTGCCCGCCGGCACGCCGGTGAGCCAGCCGTACTGGCTGCGCGAAGAGGGCACCCCGGGCATGTTCCGCGTGGATGATCCCGCCCTGATCGGCCGTCCGGAGAATCCGCCCGTTTTCCCGGTGGAGTTTGTCTTTGAAGTCGGCGGCCAGACGCTGGTCGTTCCCGACGAACCGGTGCAGGTCATCGCCGATCCGGGGAAGGGCGAAATCCGCCGCCGGCTGGACGTGATTCCGCCGGTCTCGCTCAAATTTGCATCCGACGTTGAACTCTTTGCTCCCGGCGCGACACGCCCGGTCGTGGTCGAAGTGGTCGCTTACCGGACCGGCGCGGCAGGGACGCTGGGATTGGAAGCGCCCGCCGGCTGGCAGGTCGCTCCGGCGAAACGGGCGTTCCGACTCGCGGCCGTCGGAGAACACGCCCAATACACGTTCACCGTCACTGCGCCGGCCCGGCCCGCGACGGCGGGCATCACCGCCCGCGTGAAGATCGGCGGCGCGCGCTTCAGCACCGGACGCGTTGAAATCCGCTACAACCACATCCCGCCGATCCTGCTCCAGCCGCCCGCGCGCCTGAAGGCGGTCTGCCTGGAGCTGGCGATCCGCGGCCGCCGGGTCGGCTACGTGCCCGGCGCGGGCGACAGCGTGGCCGGGAGCCTGGAGGAGATGGGCTATGAGGTCACGTTGCTCACCGGCGCGGACCTCAGTCCCGAGCGGCTGCGCGGATTCGATGCGGTGGTGTTCGGCGTCCGCGCGTTCAACACCCGGACGGACCTCGCCCCGCATCTGGCGGCGCTCTTCGCCTATGTCGAGGACGGCGGCAACGTCATCGTTCAATATAACACGCCCGGCGGACTCCAGACTCCGCAGCTCGCTCCCTACGAGCTGAAGCTCTCGCGCGACCTGCCGCACAACCGGGTGACCGACGAAAACGCGCCGGTCACGCTGCTGGTGCCCGACCATCCTGCGTTCACCGCGCCCAATCGCATCGTCGCGGCCGATTTTGACGGCTGGGTGCAGGAGCGCGGCCTCAATTTCCCCAGCGAGTGGGATCCGCATTTCATTCCACTGCTGGCCTGCAGCGACCCGGGCGAGGCGCCGCTGACGAGCGGGCTGCTGGTGGCGCGCCATGGACGCGGCTATTACGTCTATACCGGGCTCTCGTGGTTCCGGCAGCTTCCCGCGGGGGTGCCCGGCGCGTACCGCCTCTTCGCCAACCTGGTTTCGCTCGGGAAATGAAACCGCCCGCCAAAGAACCGGCGGATCCGTCACCAGCCTCCCGGGAAACGGCGGAAGACGCGAGGACCGGCGTGCCGGGACTGCGCACCTGGCGCGCGGTCTACCTGTTTGTGCTCGGCTGCTTTATCGTCTGGGTGGGCCTGCTGACCCTGTTGACGAGGATGTTTTCGTGAACCCGCTCGATTATGCGGTCCTGCTCAGCACGATGCTCGGCATCGCCGCCTTCGCGATCTGGCGCACCCGCGGACGCCACGAGTTGCGCACCTACCTGAAGGGGGCCGGCAACACGCGCTGGATCACCATCGGCCTCTCGGTCATGGCCACCCAGGCCAGCGCGATCACCTTCCTCTCCACGCCCGGCCAGGGCTATGAAAGCGGGCTCGGTTTCGTGCAGAACTATTTCGGCGCGCCGCTCGCGCTCATCATCATCGCGGTGGTTTTCCTGCCGATCTACCGGCGGCTGAACGTCTACACCGCCTACGAATATCTCGGGCGCCGCTTCGACCCCAAGACGCGCCTGTTCGGGGCGGCGTTGTTTCTCCTGCAGCGCGGGCTCGGCGCGGGCATCACCATCTACGCGCCGGCCATCGTGCTGTCCACGGTCATGGGCTGGCGGCTCGACCTGACGATTGTGTGCAGCGGCCTGCTCGTGATCGTCTACACCGTCACCGGCGGCAGCGACGCGGTGAGCCTCACCCAGAAATACCAGATCGGCGTGATCTTCGCCGGCATGGTCACGGCCTTCTTCGTGCTGCTGGCGAAGCTGCCCGCCGGGCTGACGTTCCCCGAGGCCCTCGGAGTGGCCGGGAGCTTCCACAAGCTGGAGGCGGTCGATTTCTCCTTCAACATGGACCGGCGGTACACGTTTTGGTCCGGCGTGCTGGGCGGAATGTTTCTCGCGCTGTCGTATTTCGGCACCGACCAGTCCCAGGTCCAGCGCTACCTCACCGGCGCGTCGCTGCGCGAGAGCCGGCTCGGCCTGATGTTCAACGCCGTCCTCAAGATCCCCATGCAGTTCTTCATCCTGCTGCTGGGGGCGCTGCTGTTCGTGTTCTACCAGTTCGAAACACCGCCGGTCGTCTTCAACCATGCCGTCTGGGCCGCCCACGCGCAGGGCGGGACCGGTGACCGGCTGCGGACGATCGAGGCCGGCTTCGCCGCCGCCCATGCGGAGGAACGCGCGGACCTCAACGCCTGGCTCGCGGCCCGGCGCGCCGGCGACCCGGTGGCGGCGGCGCAGGCCCGGACCGGGATGCTGGCGGCCCAGCAGCGCACCGCCGGGTGGCGCACGGAAGCCCAGCAGGTGCTGGCCGCGGCCAGCGGGCGGACCACGACCAGCGACGCCGACTACGTGTTCATCACCTTCATCCTCGACCACCTGCCGCACGGTGTGATCGGTCTGCTCGTCGCCGTGTTCTTCGCCGCCGCGCTGTCGTCGAAATCGGCCGAGCTCAACGCGCTCGGCTCGACCACCACCATCGACCTTTACCGCCACGTCATCCGGCGTGAGGCGACCGACGCCCATTATGTGGCCGCCTCGAAATGGTTCACCGCGCTGTGGGGCGTGGTGGCGATCGGCTTTGCGCTCTGCGCCCGGCTGGCCGAAAATCTCATCCAGGCCGTGAACATTCTCGGCTCCATCTTCTACGGCGTCATGCTCGGCCTTTTTCTCGTGGCGTTTTTCCTGCGATGGGTTCGGGGCACGGCGGTGTTCTGGGCGGCGGCGGCGGCCCAGGTGCTGGTGTTCGTCCTCTACTTCTCGCTCAGCATTTCCTACCTCTGGTACAACCTCATCGGCTGCGCGGCGTGCGTGGGATTCAGCGTGATCCTCCAGACCGTGCTGGGTGCCGGCCGCCGCCCGGACGCGGCGCAGGCGGCATGACGGCCGGCCCCGTCATCTGTTTCGGCCAGCAGCCGTGCGGCATCTTTCCGCGCCGGTTTCTCTACGCCAAGATCGCCACGGCCCGGCGGCTGCAGACGGAGCTCGGCGGCCGGCTCGTGTTCTTCTGCCACGACAGCGACCACGACCCGCGCGAAACCCAGACCTGCCTGCGCCATCGCCAGACCGGCGAGCCACTGACGGTCAATTTCGCGTTCGAGAACCGGCTGCAGCGCAAATATTCGCCGCTCTACCTGAAACGCGTGCCCGCCGGCTGGCGCGACAAGCAGGCCCGGCAGCTTCCCGCCTTCGTCGGCGCGCCCTGGGTGGAGGCGTTCAAGCAGGTCACCGCCACCATGGTGGCCGATTTCTGCCTCGAAATGTACCGCCGCATGGGCCTGCTCGACGGCGTCGAGGTGGTCCGCTCGAGTGATCCAGCCGTGCGGCGCGCGGCGTGCGCGGTGCCGGATTTCTACGTGGACGTGCCGCACGAGGGCGAAATTGTGCGCGCCCGGTTCCTTGACGGCCTGCTCAAGCTGCATGAAGGTGGAGATTCCTATGTGACCCTCCCCATGCGCACCTTCAACCCGGAACAGGTAAGCCCCACTCGCGACACCCGCCTCCGCTGGATGCAGTCCGTCGTGCATTGCACACACTATGTGGCGGGCGCCAGCGAGCAGGACTATCTGCGCAAGGAGGACGCGCCGGAGA
>CAJAKX010000413.1 GCA_903940425.1 uncultured Opitutia bacterium
CCGTGGGCTCGACCGCGAGAAGCTCACCGAGGCCGATCTCCGCGATCCGGCCAAGGTGCATGTGTCGCTGGAGGGCCCCGCTGATCCGCAGAACTGGGAGCAGGAGGAGGACGTACTCGACACGTGGGCCTCGTCCTGGCTCTGGCCGTTCGCGACGATGGGCTGGCCGGACCAGGCGGCGATGGACCAGGCCGGCTTCGATTTCTTCTATCCGACCGCGACGCTCGTGACCGCCCCCGACATCATCTTCTTCTGGGTGGCGCGCATGATCATGGCGGGGCTGGAATTCATCCGGCCCGGCGAGCCGCTTGAGCGGCGCATACCGTTCCGGAATGTTTATTTCACAGGTATCATCCGCGACCATCTGGGCCGCAAGATGTCGAAGTCGCTCGGCAATTCGCCCGATCCGCTCGATCTCATTGAAAAGTATGGGGCCGACGGCCTGCGTTTCGGCATCGTTTCCATCGCGCCCCAGGGGCAGGACATCCGGTTTGCCGAGGAGCGCATCGAGGCCGGCAAGAATTTCTGCAACAAGCTCTGGAACGCCTGCCGTTTCCGCCAGATGAGCGGCGAGGCCGGTGACAACGCGACGCTCCAGGCGATCATCGGACGGCTGGAGCCGGCGAAATTCGACGCTGACGACCATGCCATTCTCGACCGCCTGCTCGCGGTCACGCGCGAGGTCGACCGCTGCTTGCGTGAATTTGAATTCAGTGCGAGCATGCAGGCGCTCTACGGATTTTTCTGGAACGACTTCTGCGACTGGTACGTCGAGGTGTCGAAGACCAAGCTGCAGGCCGCCGACACCAGGGAGAACTGTCTGGCCATCCAGGACCTGGTGCTGCGCCAGACGCTGCTGCTCCTGCATCCCTTCATTCCCTTTATCACCGAGGAACTGTGGAGTCTGCTTGGCTATGGAGCACCCGGGGCTTTTATTGAGGGCGCCCAGGTTGAAAATCCCTCCCAGCTGGCCGAGGCCATGGAAAAAGCGGGCGTGAAGCTTGATCGCGTGGCGGCCGAGGGCGTGGAGCGCCTGAAAAAGGACTCATCACAAATCAGGGCTTTCAAATCCGAGCAGGGAGAGGCAGCGAACAAAAACGTCAAATTTTCCATTGTCGCGACTGATGAGCAGTGGAACTTGGTTTACCGAAATCTTTCCAAGATACAGCGCATGGTCGGAGCTTCTGCCATCACTAGGAGCGAACATACCGTGCCAACGGCTCCGGTGGCGGTCACGACTTACACGGGAAGCTGGAATCTCCTAAAACAAGTTGAGGATACCGCGGCCGAAAAGCAGCGCCTGGCGAAGGAATTGGAGACGCTCGCCAAGCATATCGCCGGTACCGAGGCGCGCCTTGCCAATACCGCCTTCACCGACAAGGCACCACCGCAGGTGATTGCAGGAGCGAGGAAGCAACTGGCGGATCTCCAAGCCAAGCACGCGGAGGTCCAACGATTGCTTAAAGCGTGTAATCCAAGCCAATCAACGTAGGTCGGATTAATCGGGTATAAAACTTTAATAGGACATGTCCTAAATAAAGTTTTCGACCCTCAAGGCCCACTCAGACTGTGGCCACGGTCATCCCTGCTTTGCCGCCTGCATGGCCTGCTTGATCGCCGTGATAAAGGCGGGGGTCGTGCCGCAACAGCCGCCTACGAAGGTGGCGCCCGCCTTGACCAGATCGAGTGTGCGGGCGGCGAAGTATTCGGGCGACGTGCGGTAAACGACCCGTCCATCGACGATCTCGGGCAGGCCGGCATTGGCCTTGAGCCAGAGGGGGCGGTCGGTGGCGGCGCGAAGCCGGCGGCAGATGGGAATGAATCCATCAATGCCGTTTCCACAGTTGGCGCCCACGGCATCGGCGCCGGCGGCGATCACGGCTGCAGCCGCCTGTTCGGGGGTCGCTCCCATCATTGTGCGATCCCGCGCCGGGCCGGAGTCGAACACCAGGCTGGCCACGACCGGCAGGCCGGTCGCCTTGGCTGCGGCGATGGCCGCGCGGATTTCATCAAGGTCGGCAAAGGTCTCGAGCAGCAAGGCGTCGACACCCTCGGCGGCCAGCGCGCGCGCCTGCTCCTCAAAAACGGCGCGCAGTTCCACTTCGTTGGCTTCACCCGTGGCCAGCAGCCTGCCGGTCGGGCCGATGGAGGCGAAGACCTTGACACGGTCGCCGGCGGCACGGCGCGAGATGCGCGCGCCGGCGCGGTTGATTTCCAGCGTCCGATCGCCCAGCCCGTGCGCAGCGAGGCGCAGGCGATTGGCTCCAAAGGTATTGGTCAGGATGACCTGGCTGCCTGCCTCGACATAGGCCCGGGCGACGATCTCAACCCGGCCGGCATGGGTGAGATTCCAAGCGTCGGGACATTCGCCGGCACCAAGGCCCAGGGCTTGAAGCTGCGTTCCCCAGGCACCGTCAGTAATCACGGGCCCGGGCGGCAGGTTAAGGGAAAGCGTGGGCATGAAGGCACTCCCCATCAGGCCTCACCGTCCGGCGAGTTTCCGGGCGATATCAACCGCGGCGGCGGCATTTGCCCCGTAGGCATCGGCGCCGATGGAATCCGCGTAAGTTTGTGTGATGGGAGCCCCGCCGATCATCACCTTGACGCGGCCGCGGATCCCCGCCGTCCGGAACACGTCCAGTGTCTTCTTCATCGCCGGCATGGTCGTGGTGAGCAGCGCCGAGAGGCCGACGATCTGGACCTGCTTCTCCTCCACGGCCAGGACGAATTTCTCCGGGGGGACGTTGACGCCCAGGTCAATGACTTCAAAACCACCGCCCTCGAGCATGGCACCGACCAGGTTTTTCCCAATGTCATGGAGATCCCCCTGCACGGTCCCCAGCACCACGCGGGCCGCCGGCTGGACATCCTTCTGGGCGAGGAGCGGCCGGATCAACAGGAAGACCTCCTTGGTGGCGCGGGCTGCGAGCAGGAGTTCGGGGACGAAATATTCCCCTGCTTCGTAGAGGCGTCCGACCTCCTCCATGGCGGGGCTG
The DNA here is from genome assembly GCA_903940425.1 of uncultured Opitutia bacterium. GTDB lineage: Bacteria > Verrucomicrobiota > Verrucomicrobiia > Opitutales > Opitutaceae > Fen-1467. The sequence goes on from CAJAKX010000413.1 coordinate 2,997, forward strand.
ATGGCCTGGTTCACCAGTTCGACAGGATCAACGCCGGCATCGAGGGCCTGCCGGGCGGCGGCGACGGCAGCCGGCGCGTTGCCGGTGAGCACTGCTTCGCGAAGTTGGGAGAAGGCGGCCATGCAGTTTTTGCGGGTTGGTGACGGAGAGGAGAAGCTTTATGAAACGCGATAGCCCCCGGTTGACCAAGCACGAACCATCACCGTCGCATATGGCAGCCGATCTGCGGGCAGCGCTCGCAAGGTGAAAGATGAACGCCCACGACCTCCCGGGGGCCCAGACCGACAATCCCCGAGATGGACTTAAGCGGCTGCATGAGCAGCGAGGGCAGCAGCGAGATGCCGACGGATCCGGCCGGGGCCAGTTTGAAGAGCGTCCGCTGCTGCTTGAGATCCATGCCGCAGTATCCGGGGCTGTAACGCATGGTGAACGACTCGCCGGGGCGGAGCTGCGAGTTCAACTGCTCCATCAGCGACTCGGCGGCGGCCTCGGCGGCCCACGAACCGATGGCATCCAGCGCCAGGCCGGCAAAGGCGTCCCCCGCACGGCTGCGGGCCTCGGCCTGCCGGGTGATCTCGCTCCCCACCGTGACCATGAACACGGCGATGCGATCGGCTCCGTGAAGAATGTCGCCGATGTTGCCCGCAATCGTGGCGCCGCCGATCTTCAATGAGTGCGCCGTTTGCCTGGTCACGGCATAGAGCGCATAGGTTCCGCGCGGCTGAAGCCAGGGCCGGGCCTCGGCCAGAATTTGTTTGGTCGACCGGACCACCTGGGCGGGTGGCGTTGCCTCCCGCGGATATCCCAGACTGCGGAGAATATCGGCCACCTTCAGGGCGATGGTCAGCCGCGGCAAGGTCGCACCCGCCGGCGAGATCTTGTCCGCACCGGTCAAGTGTTTCGGGTCGTTTCTGGCAGGGGACATGGTGTCACCGTGAGGCCGGATGCCGCCGCCGGTAGGCGCGCATCACGCACAGCACCACCGCCGTGCCGGGCGCCCACAATAAAAAATAAAAGCCGCCGATGCGCCCGCCGTTCTGCACGAGCTGCCAGGGCGTGAAACCGGTGTGGAAAAACCATCCAGTGAGAGGAAAGAGCACGGCACCGAGCAGCGTCCCCGTTCCCGCGATCACCGCCACCCAGAACAGGAAATAAAGCGACCAGTGGATCTCGCGGAGATTCATCGCGGCACGCGGTATTTCAGGAGCAGGGCGTGCGCGCCGAGCTTCTCGCTGGTTTGCAGCTCCAGCCGCAGATCGGCGCGGCGGGCGAGCAGCGGCGTGCCGCCGCCGAAGAGCACCGGTTCGACCGTCAGCCAGACTTCATCCACCAGGCCGGCCTCGAAGAACAGGCTGTGCACGTGCGAGCCGCCCAACAGGGCGCACCGCTGGAATCCGCGGGCCCGCAGGTCGGCCGCCAGCGCGGCCGGCGCCGCATCCGTGAACTCCAGCGCCCCCGGGATCGCCTCGGCGGCATAGCGTTCGGGCGACCGGGTCATCACCAGACGGAGCTGGTGGCCCGGCGTCTGGGCGCGGATGACGTCGCGCGACACGCGGTAGGTTTCGCCGCCGAAGAGGCCCACGTCGAAGCCGGCCAGCACCGCGCGGAAATAGGCCTTGTCCTCCGGCGAGGTGAAGGCCGTGCCCGGTTCGGCATGTTTGGTGATGAAGCCATCGAGCGACTGGGCGGCGATAAGCACGATGCGCATGGCAAAAAAGGTAGGTGAACCACGGGCGCAGGCAAGCGCGGGGCGGCCGGACGATGACGCCGGCCGGCTCATCACGATGCTTGCCAGCGTCTCGCCATCCGGCCTAGCGTTCGCACCTTAACCGCATGAAACGCGCCCTCATCACCGGCATCACCGGCCAGGACGGCTCTTATCTGGTCGAAATCCTGCTGGCCAAGGGGTACGAGGTCCACGGCATCATCCGCCGGGCCTCGACCTTCAACACCAGCCGCATCGACCACCTTTACAAGGATCCGCACGTCAACGGCGTGCGCCTCTTTCTGCACTACGGCGACCTCGCCGACCCGGTGCAGATGGTGAAGCTGCTCTACGAGCTCAAGCCCGACGAGATCTACAACCTCGGCGCGCAGTCGCACGTCCGCGTGTCGTTCGACATCCCGGAGTACACCGGCAATGTCGACGGGCTCGGCACGCTGCGCATCCTCGAGGCGATCCGGGAAGCCGGGCTCGTGAAGAAAGTCCGCTTCTACCAGGCCTCGTCCTCCGAGATGTTCGGCAAGGCGCAGGAGGTGCCGCAGACCGAGCGCACCCCGTTCTGGCCGCGCTCGCCCTATGGCTGTGCGAAGGTCTACGCCTACTGGCTGACGCTGAACTATCGCGAGAGCTACCGCCTGCACGCGAGCAACGGCATTCTTTTCAACCACGAGTCGCCGCGCCGGGGCGAGACGTTCGTCACCCGCAAGATCACCCGGGCCGCCACCCGCATCAAACTCGGGCTGCAGAGCCATCTTTACCTTGGCAACCTCGACGCGCGGCGCGACTGGGGCTACGCCCGCGAGTACGTCGAGATGATGTGGCTCATGCTCCAGCAGGACCAGCCCGACGATTATGTCGTGGCCACGGGCGAGACCCACAGCGTGCGCGAGTTTTGCGAGGAGGCGTTCGGCCAGCTCGGGCTCGACTGGCAGCAATACCTGAAGCACGACGCGCGCTACGAGCGCCCCGCGGAGGTCGATCTGCTCGTCGGCGACCCGTCGAAAGCCCGGCGGCAGTTCGGGTGGGAGCCGAAGGTGCGCTTCAAGGAACTCGTGAAAATCATGGTCGAGGCGGACCTCGAACTGGCGAAACGCGAGGCCCAGATCGCGAACCTGCCGAAATCGTAACAGAGTAGCGAGTAGCGGGTAGTGAGTAGGGAGCATGGGAAACCGCCGCCTTTCTACCCGCGACTCACTCCTCGCTACTCTCGGTTACGCTCGCGCCATCGGGCATCCGGATCGCCTTCTACTCGCTACCCGCTACTCACTACTCGCTACTTCCCCATGAAACTCTATATCGCAGGCCACCAGGGCATGGTCGGGTCCGCGCTCGTGCGGCGGTTCCAGCGCGAGGCGGGCGTCTCGCTCCTGCTGCGTCCGTTCGGCGAGGTCGACCTCACCCGCCAGGCCGCGGTCGAGGCGCTCTTCGCCGCGGAAAAACCGGACGCCGCCATCATTGCCGCGGCCCGGGTCGGCGGCATCCGTGCCAACAGCACCTACCCGGCGGAATTCCTCTATGACAATCTCGCCATCGCGGCGAACACCCTCCATGCCGCCTACCGGCAGGGCGTGAAGCGGGTGCTCTTTCTCGGCAGTTCATGCGTTTACCCCCGGCTGGCGCCCCAGCCGATCCCGGAGGATTGTCTGCTCAGCAGCGCGCTCGAACCGACCAACGAGCCCTACGCCATCGCCAAGATCGCGGGCCTCAAGCTGTGCCAGTACTACCGCCGCCAGTATGGCGTGACCTTCCATTCCGTCATGCCCACCAACCTGTACGGGCCGGGCGACAATTACCATTTGGAGGACTCCCACGTGCTGCCGGCGCTCATCCGCAAGTTCCATGAAGCCCGGGAGGCCGGCCGCCCGGAGGTGGCGGCGTGGGGCACCGGCGCGCCGCGGCGCGAGTTTCTGCACGTCGACGACGCCGCCGACGCCTGCGCGTTTCTGCTCCGGCTGGCCGACCCGCCCGACTGGATCAACATCGGCACCGGGACGGACGTGACCATCAAGGAGCTCTACGCGATGGTCGCCGCCGCCGTCGGCTTCCAGGGCCGCATCGTCTGGGACGCCGCCAAGCCCGACGGCACGCCGCGCAAGCTGCTGGACGTCTCGAAACTCACCGCCCTCGGCTGGAAGGCGAAGATCAGCCTGCGCGAAG
>CAJAKX010000414.1 GCA_903940425.1 uncultured Opitutia bacterium
TCCGTACGACATGACTGCGTTCTCGCTGCTGCGTGAAAAGATCATCGACGTGCTCGACACACTGACCGAGCGCGAGCGCCGCGTCCTCTCGCTGCGCTTCGGCCTAGTCGACGGCTACAGCCGCACGCTCGAGGAAGTGGGCAAGCAGTTCAAGGTCACCCGTGAGCGCATCCGCCAGATCGAGGCCAAGGCCCTGCGCAAGATGCGCCACCCGACGCGCATCCGCCAGCTCACCGGTTTCTTCGACGCGGAGCAGCCTGAGAACGCCAACAACCTGCTCAAAAAGGCCGTCCGGCCGTCGGATTCGAATCCGCCGCAGCCGTAGGCAGCTTGCATCTTCGGTCTTGAATCAGACGCCGCCGCCGCCGCTTTCACTCTTTACACCCCTCTCTCGCCGGATACCTTCCATCATCATGACCTTTTCCGCACCTCCGCTGGCCATTTTCAATCTGGGTGGCACCGAACTGGTCCTTATCCTGTTGCTCGCGCTGCTGCTGTTCGGGGGCAAACGACTCCCGGAGCTGGCCAAGGGTCTTGGCCAAGCAATCCGCGAATTCAAGAAAGCCAACAGCGAGGAGCCCGAGAGCAAGCCGGCGGCGGGAACCGACGCCTCCAAGACCGCCGAGCCCAAGAAGCCCGGCAACGGCACCACCACCCCCGGCGCGAACTGACCGGTGCGGCGGCCGGCTTGCTGATCGGATAGGACGTGACGGCGTCTGCCACGCCGGTGCGCCGTGTCGAAACCCGGTGTGGTCAGGATTGATACCAATCGCCCGTAACGTTTGGACTTTGGGCGCGGCAGTGCCGGTAGGGCGCGCCGAGAACAGCGGACGGCCCAGCGGTCCGTCCCTACCACGCAATCGTCTGAATCTTGAGGGACGTTGGTATGAAGTCTGCCTCCGTCCAGCAAAAAGCCCCGCCGTGAAAGGCGGGGCTGGGTAAAAAGAATCGGTGCGGATTACTTCTTCGGTTCCACCGGAATTGCGGGGGCCGTGGCTTTGACCTCCAGCAATTCGATGTCGAAGATCAACGTCGCGCCCGGCGGGATTCCCTGCTGGCCGGTGTCGCCATAGGCGAGATGCGGCGGAATGTAGAGGCGGATCTTGCCGCCCTGATTGATTTTTTGCAGGCCCTCAGTCCAGCCCGGGATCACCGAGTTGAGCGGGAACTCGACCGGCTCGACCGCCGCACCGGGCTGGCGCGGCTGGAGCGAGGTGTCGAAGACCGTGCCATTGATGAGCCGGCCGGTATAATGCACCTTCACCGTGTCGGTGGCCTTCGGATAAGCGCCCGTGCCGGGCTGCACCACTTCATAGCGCAGGCCGTCCGCCAGCTCGACGACGTTCTTGTTGTCCTTGAGCTTGTCGAAAAACGCCTTGGCCTCGCCCAGGTTCTGGTTGCGGAGCTTGGTGAGGAACCCCTCCTGTTTCTTCTGCATGAACGCGTCCATCTGGGGCCCGATTTTGTCGAGCTCGTAGGGCGCAGCCTTGCCGGCGGCCGCCGCCAACATGCCCTTCACGATGGCGTCGGTCTGCTCCCGGTTGAACTCGAGCTGGGCCAGACCGAGCCGCTGGCCGACGAACCAGCCGAACGCCTCAAGAATCTGCGTCTCGGTAAACGAGGGCGCGGGGGCGATGAGCGGCGTCTTGTCCGCGGGCACGGCGGGAGCGGCCGGCGCGGCGGCGTTCTGCTGCCCGGGAATCTTAAGCTGAACTTCTTGGGCGGTAAGCGTGGCGAGCGCGCCGAGGCCGAGCAGGCACGCCAGGATGAGGAGGGAACGATTCATGGATGCGGTGGTTGATTTCACGTATGGGAAACCGATGCGGGCGGTTTGTGCCATGGAAAACGCACGGACATGACAGCCTGCCCCGTGAAAAGCAATCCCTTAGCGCACGCCGCGCACCCGCCCAATTGTTATGATCCGGCGGTCGACGGCATTTCCGGTACAGCAAAATCATGGAGGGCCCGCCGCCGTGCGGGCCGAGGTCGATGGGCGAAACGGGCGACACGGCGGTCGCCCCTCCGCGCTGCAAGATGAAATCCTCTGTAATGATTGGGACGCTCGCCGATCGCGGCAACTCCGGCCTTTCGTTTCCGCGCCTTTTGGTGCAAGCTCTTCCCCTTCATCAGTTCAAATCCCGCAGCAAATTCATGCAACCCGAGTATTTTTGGAACAGCAGCGACGGCCAGATTCTCTCCGTCAAGAACAAGGACCCCAACACGCTCTCCCTCGTCCTCGCGTTCTGGCCGCGCAACCCCGCCGAACTCGAATTCATCCGCGCGCGCCTGAACGAGATCCATTTCACGGAACGCAGCACCCTCGCCCGCATCGGCATCGAGATGATCACCCCCGGCGTGCCCCGGGTGGACCACAACAACCGCCTCATCCTCGAGACCGACGCCTTCCTCTTCGACCCCAGTTTCCCCGACGCGCCGTACTGGAAAAAACTGCTCCGCCCCGGCACGCCGGTCGGCCGGCTGTTCTATGCGCCCGAGTCGGCCAAGCTGGCCACCAACGAAATCTGGGAGGCGGTGAAGGAAAACCGCCTCAAGCTCCCCAACACCATTTCCATCGACCGCCTCGGCCGCGTCTACCTCACCCCGCACAAGGTCCGCTACACCCTCAATCCGCGGCTGCAGCGTCCCGATTTCGAACGCCTCATCAACGGCGACGCCGGCCGCGGCTATCTCGACAAGGTGCAGATGCGCCACGACGTCGACATCCTCTCCGTGCCGCCGCGCTCGGGCGCCCTCACCAGCTGCTCGATGTACCTGAAGGAGCATTTCGTCGTGCTCAACCGCGGCGAGGGCAACTTCGGCCTCCACTGCGGCGCCATCCTGCTCGACCCGATCAAGACCTTCGGCACGAACATCATGCTCGAGATCTACAACAGCGGCGACCAGCCGGTGGTCAATCCGATGGTCTCGGTCGAGGTGTTCCGCGCGCCCACGTTCGCCGATCCCGAGGTCAAGACGCTGGAGAAGAAGCGCCGCCGTTTCTTCGCCGTCGCCGGCGACCTCTACCGCGGCATGGACAAGAACCCACCGCGCGACAGCGCTGGCGAACCGCGCCCGAAGACCCGCATCACCGTCAAGGGCCAGAATGCGTTGATGGAAAACTACACCGCCTTCCTGGGTGCGGGCGACTTCTCCGGCCTCAAGACGCAGCTCGCCGGCCCGAAATCCATCCCCGGGTTCCGCACGCTCATCCAGGCGCTCGACCACGCGCCGGAGGGCGCCGACACCCTCGTCGTCGACTACTTCCCGAACCTGATGGAGCACGTCGAGCTGCTCACGCGCATCCCGCAGCTCAAGCTCAAGCGCCTCATCTTCCGGAAGCCCTCGCGGACGCACGGCTTCTTCCTGTCCGGCAACGCCCACGCCCGCCTCGACACCTATTTCAACATCAACCTCGACGTGTACTGGTACAACGAGGGCATGAAGGACCTCTACCTCCACACCTACAAGCGAGACGCGGGCTTCTTCATCCGCGAGGAGATGGGCAAACTTTTCCAGGAATCCACCATTCTCGCCTTCTACGGTTCCGCCGTGGAGATCGGCTCCGAGCACTCGGAGAACATCACCACCCTCATCAGCAAACTCACCGGGTTCATCGGGCCGAAGGTCGGCATCCTCACCGGGGGCGGCGGGGGCGTGATGCGCCTGGCCACCGACGAGGCCCGCCGCGCCCAGGCGCTCACCGGCGCGTGCTTCCTCGAACTGGAGGCGCAGCCGCCCGAGCTCGGCGTCGATTTTTTCAACACCTTCCAGGAAACCTCGCGCCACAACCGGCAAAAGTGGTTTGAAGTGGCCGACTTTTGCATCTTCAACGTCGGCGGCGTCGGCACGCTGGAGGAGATCGGCATCGAGCTGTGCAACCTGAAGCTCGGCATCCGTCCGCGCGTGCCCTACATCTTCTACGGCGCCCGTTACTGGAGCGATCTCCGCAAGCAGTTCCGCGAGATGATTCACACCGGCCGGTCCCCCGCCTGGATGGCCGGGTACGTCCTCTTCACCGACGATCCCGACGAGGTCGTCGCCTTCTACCGCAAGACGCTGCAGGTGCTGTGACGCGGCGCCTGCTTTCCCGCCAGCGCTGGTTTCCGTGACTATAAAGCTGAAAGAAAGGGCGAACCAGTCGCCAGAGATAATGTCTCATCGGTAGCGTTCGGCAAAACCAGCATCGAAGCAGCTTCCCAACGACGCACCATGACCCAAATCCCTATGAAAAAATTACCGTTATTCGTGATGATGATCACCCTCGCTGGTTGCGCAACAATCGGAAGCTCTTCGAAGCTCACTTATGCGCCCGAGGTGCGCAGGCAGTCTTCGGCCAGCGACACCTCGTTTCGCGACCTGCTGACCGCAGTCGGCGGGGTCGCGTCTGTGGATCGGGCGGCCTATCCGAATGCGAAGGAGCGAACGCTCGTTCACATCGAAGTGATTCTCCCCTACGACAACCAGAAGATTGGGAGTGAGCGCTGGACAGTAAAGCACGACACCAACGAGATCGCGGTGTATCAAGTCACCCTTGTTCCCGACGGGGAGGGAGCCACCGATTTCTCCGTCAGCAAAGCGCCATAACGTGCCTGACTGATCGCCAGAGGTCAGGAGGGGGTCGCGTCTGGACAATAAACTGTCCGCCGCGTCCCGGCTGGAGCCGAGCCCTCCAGATCGGAAACACTCGATTACGAACCCGGCCTGTCGAGAGTAAGCGGGAACGGCTTTACGCCACGGGAATCTGTGTCCATCTGTGTCCATCCGTGGTTAACTCTTCCCCCCACTCCGTTCTGGTCGTCGGCTCCGGCGGGCGCGAACACGCCCTCGTCAAAGCCTGCCTCGCCTCGCCGGCGCGTCCCCGCGTCATTGCCGCGCCCGGCAACGGCGGCATCGCGCAAGAAACCGCCTGCTTCCCTGTCCCGGCCGAGGATCTGGCCGGCATCGTCGCGCTGGCGCAGCGCGAGAAAATCGACTTCGTCATCGTCGGCCCCGAGGTGCCGCTTTCGCTCGGCCTCGTCGATGCGCTCGCGGCCGCGGGCATTCCCGCCTATGGCCCGACGCGCGACGGCGCCCGCCTCGAGGCCTCGAAGATCTTCACCAAGGAGCTGCTCCAGAAAAACCGGATTCCGACGGCGCCCGCGGCGGCGTTCTCCGCCGTCGCCCCCGCCCTCGCCTATCTCCGCTCGCGCCGGGTGCCCGTCGTGGTGAAGGCCGACGGCCTCGCCGCCGGCAAGGGCGTGATCGTCGCGCAGACCCATGCTGAGGCCGAGGCGGCGGTGCGCGGCATGCTCGAGGGCGGCCTGTTTGGCGCCAGCGGCCGGCAGGTGCTCATCGAGGATTGCCTCTTCGGCGAGGAGACCTCGATTCATCTCGTCGTCTCGGGCCGAGATTTTGTCGTGCTGCCGACGAGTCAGGACCACAAGCGCGCCGGCAACAACGACACCGGCCCCAACACCGGCGGCATGGGCGCGTATTCGCCGGCCGAGATCGTTGCCCCCGACCTCCTCACCGAGATCGTCCGGACCATCGCCCGGCCGAGCGTCGATGCCATCGCCGCCGAGGGCATCGATTTCCGCGGCACCCTGTATATCGGGCTGATGCTCACAGCGGAAGGCCCGCAGGTACTGGAGTTCAACACCCGCTTCGGCGATCCGGAGA
>CAJAKX010000415.1 GCA_903940425.1 uncultured Opitutia bacterium
AAACGTAAAGGTCAATACGCAGGTGCAAGCTACGCGCGCCGGCGAACTGGCGATGTTCATTCTCATCGAGAGCCCGTTCACCGTCGCCTGCGATTCGTTCAATAATTACAAAGACCAGGATGGCAAATATCAGCCCGGCATAGATTTCCTCAAGAGCCTGCCGACCGTTTGGGACGAAACCCGCGGCCTAGCCGGTGAAGTGGGGAATTTTGTGGTCGAGGTGCGGCGCAACAGCAAGAACTGGTATCTGGCCGCGATCACTGACAGCAATGCCCGCGAATTGCCGGTGCCGCTGAAGTTCCTGGGCGCAGGCGATTGGAAAGTCACCCTGTGGGAAGACGCGCCCGACAGCGGCCAGAACGCCGAGTACCTGGTTAAAAACGAAAAAGCCGTGCGCCCGTCTGATACCCTGCAACTGAAGCTGGCACCCGCGGGCGGAACCGTGGCGATCTTCTCGCCCGCTCAGTGAAAAGCGGCGCGGATGCCGACCCCATCTCCGCCCGTTCCACTCATGCCGTCGAAGCTCAAAGTCCTCATCCTCTTGGGCGGCTGGCCCGCCAAGCCGAAGCCTCCTAGTGACGAAGAGAAAAGTTTTAGAACCGATTTGGACCAATCGTTGAGGTTAAAGTCTGAAACAACCTGGTCCTTCCCTCCCCGGCTTAGTGAGGTAAGTTTTGTAAGATCCGGCAACTCCTCTCCGACCGGCGGAGGTTTAGGGCTTCTCGTCTGGCTGGGTGATGAACACCAGTGCGGTAGTCCAGGCGACCACGATGGCGGAAAGCCAATGGATGATGGCCATGGGAAGAAGGCGTTGCATGGTGTCCACGCCGACGCCGTAGAGGGGCGCCAGCCATACATCGAGGCGCCAATTCAAGATGCCGAGAAAGACCAGGCCGCAAAACGAGACATACCAGCTCCCCGCTTTCGTCTCATCGACCGGCGGAGGGGCATTTCGTGCGAGCCAGAGTGGGGCTGCCCCCAGGAGGAACACGCCGCCCACGATGCCGCCGGCTACGGTGCGATCGCCGGTCTGCCAGGCTAGGAAAATCAACACCCAAAATGCTGCCGTCAGGAAACCCGCGGTCATCGCCACGCGCCTTTTCATCGAGACCGGTGCCGGCGTGGAGGATTGAATGAGCCTTTCGGCAATCATTTGACGACGGAGCGCGGCCTTTCCCCGGATCAGGAACACGATCAGAGTGACAACGATCATGGTGTAACCGAACCAAACGGCGACCCTCGGCGCGGTCGTTGTCCAGTCCTGGCGGCGAGATAAGTCTGCGGACCGGGCCAGAGAGGCGACGCTGTACATTGCCGCCAAAAATCCCAACACAGAGAGCCAGAGCACGAGCGTCCAGCGGACCGCGAACCTGCGTTCGCGCTTCGTCGCGGCCTGGGAAATCTCGGCCCAGGACATCCCGATGGCAGCAAAGAGCCCGACAAATGGTGCGGCCCACGCCAGCAGGAAACCGAGCATGCCGCCTTTGGCCGCGGCACCGCCCTTGGCGGCGGTGCCCACCGCGACAACCGGTCCTGCTCCCACTAAGAGGGGAATGGCGGCCTGAACCTGGAGCGTGAATTGCGGACCGGGATTGGTCCGCTGCAGCGTCGATTCCACGAATTCCAGCATACGTTCCTGCAATTGGCGCCGTCCGCGCGTCAACCGTTGCATGACCGCGTCGGGGGTCAGTTCGAGTGCCTCCGCCACATGTCCAACCGACTTGTGATCGCGATAGAACAAGATCAACGGTTCGCGGTAAATTTCCGGCAGGCGCCCGACCTCGCGCCAGAGGATGGCCATCTCTTCATTGCTGACTGCCTGTGCGGTGGGCAGCGGTTCGGCGGACGGCAGTTCCAAGGCGTTGTCGAGCGTGGCGGCCTCGTGCGCGGGCTGGCGCCCGAGGCGGCGGAGATCGCCGTGAATAACGTTGCGGGCGATGCCGCAGAGCCACGAACAGAGCCGGCCGGGCTCGTGCAGCTCGCGCAGGTTCTGCCAGGCGGCGAGAAACGTGTCCTGTGCCAGGTCTTCGCTGTGGCTGCGGCTGCCGGTGGCACTGTAAGCGAGGGCGCAAACCAGCGACTGGTAGCGGGCGACGATCAGGCCAAAGGCCTGACGGTCACCCGCAAGGCTATGCTCAACAAGCTCGGCGTCGTTACTGTCGGCGGTGGAAATGGCGATCGGTGTCATGGTGTCACTGCATAAGTGGTCGGAATCGGTCCGGACCTGACAGGAAATCGGATGATGGGAACGAGAAACACAGCGTTTCCAGCTTATGCCCTCCGGTCAAAACGAAGCCTTTTCGCGTATCCATCCTTACGGTAATAGTCTCTTGCTGTGTGTGCGACACACTGACACCTGCCGTCTCGGCGAATAACAGAAGAAGCCGGGCCTCGTTTTGTCTCTAAAAAAACGTTTCCCAAGACTTTTCCGGAGATTTCAGAACTATTTGCCGGACTTTAAAACTATCCTCTCCGCCACCACCACATAGTGAGTAGCGCATAGTTTTTCGAGGACTTAGCGCATAGGTTGGCCAAGAATCGGGTCTCTTCGGCACGGATTCGTAAAGGAATTCGCCCATACGTTGGCCACGGTCAGACCCGTTAGCGCATACCATGGCCGCCAGTAGCGTCACGGCGCTACCCCACCAAGGCGGCCTTCAAACAGAGCGCGGCCAAGCGTCGATGTGCGGTCCTTGCGGATGGTTTTTGTGAATTTATGTGGAAACATATCCGGCTAACGCCCATCCAATCTAGTGATGGCCCAGCCTGTCCCAGTTAGGGATGCGTTGTTTGTTCTGATGCTAGGCCTAGTCCCGCTAGGCAGCGCGGCTCAGGAATCTGCCGTCTCGAACGGTTTGGCTCCGCTGCCAATACCAACGGCCAGAGGCGCTCCGATCCCTGCCAGTGCCGTCCAACCTCTGCCACCAGACGCGAAATCAAGACCTTCGCCCGTACTCGCGAAGCAGATCTCTTCTGTATTGCCAGCGTGGAGTCCCCCGCCGCCAAATCCCGTCGTAAGGTTGCCACCGCCCGATCCGGAAGTCGTCCAGATGGAGCCCGTGATCGTGTGGGGCGATCGCGTAAAGCTCACGGCAACGGACGTATTGCCGGATGGGGCTAAGCTGGAGATCGCCGAAAAGCGTTATATTAGCCCACTCTATCGCGTGACATTTGGACCGCTGAGTCAGGTCGCCGCATACTATTTCAACTTTCTCAGCGTCTTGCATGGCTGGCATCCCAACGAAGCCGAAGCCCTGACTCTTTATCGCCAAGACGAACGTCTGAAAATGCTCGGAGAATTGGATTCTTTGGCCGAGCTCGAAACGATTGGCGGCGATTCAAAGGACGCGAAGGACTTTCAGCGAATACGATTCGAGGCCGCCGCGTCGTCACGATAAGATCACACGCGATCAGGCGATTGCGTGGCAGCCTTTTCGTTCCGAGACGGAAGCCAGACCGGGACCGCCAAGAAGCGGCTTTGGGGGTTGCACCCTGAATGACGCCCACCGAACTCCGACGCCGTTAGTCACTTCGGAGGATTGGCGTATACCTTGGCCACAGCAGAGTTGGCGTATACCTTGGCCAAATAGGCCAACCTATCTGCGAATCATCACCACATTCGGATTGATATCCGAAGGTGGCGTCCCCACGGGGATTCGAACCCCGGTTCTCACCGTGAAAGGGTGGTGTCCTGGACCGGGCTAGACGATGGGGACCCAAATGCGGAGTCGGGCACCCTACCCCGGGGGTCGACCCGCGCAAGGCTATTTTGACTTCCAGCCCCCCGGAGGGGCAAACCGTCGGGCCGTCCGTCATTTTTCGGCTCGCCCGCCGGGCGGGCCCCACCTTTTTTGCTTCCATGACCTTCGCTGACATCGCCCGCGCTATTCCCTCCATCGCTGTCACGCAGATCGAAGGCCTCCCTTTCCCAAAACTCGCCTCCGGCAAGGTGCGCGAGATCTTCGACCTCGGCGACGCACTGCTGATCGCCGCCACCGACCGACTTTCCGCCTTCGACGTGATCCTGCCCGACGGCATTCCCGGCAAGGGAATCGTGCTCACGCAAATGAGCCTGTGGTGGTTCGCGCAGGTGAGAAATCTCATCCCCAACCACCTGCTGCCCGATCAGCCGGGGCTGCTGGCCAAGAAATACCAGCTCTCCCGCGACCTGCAGCTCCGCAGCATGGTCGTGAAAAAACTGCAGCCGCTGCCCATCGAGTGCGTGGTGCGCGGCTACCTCGTCGGCAGCGGGTGGAACTCTTATCAGAAAACCGGCGAAGTCTGCGGCCTCAAACTGCCGGCCGGCCTGCGCCAGGCCGACCGCCTGCCGGCGGCGATTTTCACGCCGACCACGAAGGCGCCCAAGGGCCAGCATGATGAGCCCATTGACGACGCGCAGGGTGCCGCGCTCATCGGCGACGCGCTCTACGGGCAGGTGAAATCCGTCAGCCTCGCCCTTTATCGCTTCGGCCACGACCGGGCCGCCCGGGCCGGCATGATCCTCGCCGACACGAAGTTCGAGTTCGGCACCGATGCCGCGGGCCAGCTCTTCCTCATCGACGAGATTCTCACGCCCGACTCGTCACGCTACTGGCCGAAGGACAGTTATGCCGTCGACCAGTCGCCGCCGAGCTACGACAAACAGTTTGTGCGCGACTATTTGCTCGGCCTCAACTGGGCGCAGAAGCCGCCGGCGCCGCGGCTGCCCGCCGACGTCATCGCCCGCACGCAGGCGAAGTATCTCGCCGCGCTGAAAAACCTGCTGGACTGAAAAGCTCTCCGATGTAGGAGCCTGCTCGCAGGCGATAGGGTTGGAATCGCGAGCAAGCTCGCTCCTACATTTGATCCGACTGCAATTGCGATGCGCAGCTCCCCTACCCGATCAGCGGCGCCCGGCGGAGGGGCGCGGCAGGGTTGCGCGCGGCCCGCCCCAGTTCGCGGCGCAACCAGTCGAGCGCGACGGTGACGGCGCGCTCCTTCAGCATGGTGCGCGAGGCGGTGTAGTTCAGTTTTTTGGACCACACGCCCTGCGGCGAATGCAGGCCGAGGTAGATGGTGCCGACGGGATCGTCCTCCGTGCCGCCGCCCGGTCCGGCGTAACCGGTAATGGCGAGGCCGTAGTCCGCCTCCAGCGTCTCGGCGACGCTGGTGGCCAGCGCCACCGCGCACTCGGCGCTCACCGCGCCATGTTGCTTGATCAGGCATTCGGGCACGTCGAGAATCTGCATCTTCGCGTCGTTGCTGTAGCAGACGATGGCGCCGCGGAAAAACTTGGAGGCGCCGCAGACATCGGTGAACAGGTTGGCCAGCCGGCCGCCCGTGCACGACTCGGCGACAGCCAGCGTCTTCTCCTGCGCCCGGAACAGGTCCGCGACGACCTTGGACAGCGAGTCGTGGCCATAGCATACGAAGTCCTCGCCGAGCAGCGCGGCGCACTCGTCGGCGACGGCCTGCAGCTTCTGGATCGAGAGGTGACCGCCGGGCGAGCTGAGGCGCACGTCGACGCGCCACTGGTGTGCGCAGTAGGCCACGCTGAGCGCGGTGCCGGCCCGATCGAAGATGGGCTGCAGCTTGGTCTCGAGCGCGGATTCGCCCACGCCGGCGGTGCGAAGTTGAACGTAGGCCTCGCTCTCACTGATGAGGCCGAGCCGGGCGAGGCGCGGCAGCACCTGTTCGGTGAAGAGCGGCTGAAGCTCGTTGGGTGGGCCGGGCAGCATCACCAGCACCTTGCCACCCTGCTCGACCCAGAGGCCGGGCGCGGTGCCGTTGGCGTTGGGGAGCACCTCGCCGCGCTCGAAGCGGTACGCCTGCTTGAGATTGTTGGGCGTCATCTTGCGGCCGAGGCGCGCAAAGCGGTCGGCAATGGCCTGCTGGAGGGCCGGATCGAACACCAGCTTCTGCCCGAGCACCTCGGCCACGGCCTCGCGCGTGCGGTCGTCGCAGGTCGGCCCGAGGCC
>CAJAKX010000416.1 GCA_903940425.1 uncultured Opitutia bacterium
AGTGCTTCGTCTGGCGCGATCCGACGGGAGCTGACAACCGGCTCTGGCTGCTCAACCGCCTGGATTCGGCGACCTCCGGGGTGATTCTCGCCGCCAACTCCGAGGCGGTGGCCCTGACGATCAAGCAGCAGTTTGCCCGCCGGCAGGTGCGCAAGATCTACCAGGCGCTCGTCTTCGGCGTGCCGCGCGTCCCCAGGCAGGTCTGGCGCGACCGTCTGGCTGTCGCGAAGCGCGGCGGCATCATCCGCACGGAGGCGGCCGGACCCATCACCGCGGAGGCGCACTTCACCGTCCTGCGCCGCGTTCCGGGACCGCCATCGCTGGCGCTGGTGCAACTCGACCCGAAGACCGGCCGCAGTCATCAGCTGCGGGTGCAATGTGCCCGGCGCGGACTACCCATCGTGGGGGACCAGACCTACGGCGACTTCCGCCTCAACCGCCAATTTGCCAGGGCCACCGGCTGCAAGCGGCTCTTCCTGCATTCACTGGAGACGCGCTTCAGCTACGAGCTGAACCACCGCACCCACGTTTTTGCCGCCACGGCGCCACTGCCTGATGAGTTCGCGGCGGTCCTCGCCTGATGCCCGCCGCGCTTCTCAGGGGGCGGCGGCATGCAGCCCCTTGCGGGCAATATGATGCGTCAAGACCGCGACTCCTACGTAAACGAATGCGAGCACGCTGGCTGTACCGATCCAGTACACGCGGGTGGGCGGCGGGCCTCCTTCCAAAAAAAGCCTGATCAGCGGCAGGATCACCAGGAACAGCCACAGCAGCGTGGTGAAGAGCATTTCCCCCGCCGCGAACCCCCGGTTGCCAAGGTACCAGTTGCCGAGGCCGGGAAAGAGGAAGGTGCGAAATCCGGCGACGAACGGTCGTGTCAGGATGGCATTGCATTCGGGACAGTGGGCCGGAAAGCCCTTCACAGCCTTGAAGCATTTGGGACAGAGTTTTTCCTCCGCCGTGGCCGCTTTGTCACCACCCGCACCGGCGCGCTTGACGGCGTCACTTAGAAAATCCTGCAGGAACTTGTGATCCGGCCGCGGCATGTGGCGAAAATGCAGTTTTCGGCCGTCGCGCAGAATCAGACGGCAGGAACCATCCGCGGAGGAGACCACGGCCACGACGGCGGAGTAGGCGATCTGGGTGACAAGGTCGCGGGGTTCGCTCCGCGTGTTGATCTGGATGAGGAAAACGCGCTCGCTCGTGAAAACCATGGCGCGCAAATCCAGAAAGTGCGCCGCCCAGCTGGTGAAAAAGTCATCCACCGCGCTGACCAGTGTGCCATGGGTGATGAAAGGAACCCGTTCGTCCGGCCGCAGCATGCGGATGAGGCGCGGATCAATCGCCTTGAGCAGCTTGAAACGCCTTAACAAGCGCTGGTGGGCCCCCCGGCCCTCGGCCGTGAACATCGTCTTGAATTCATAAGGTGACCCCCTGATCTCCTTTTCCAACAAGTCCTCGTAGCGGTGTGTCACCCGCAGCGTTTCGGACGCATATTCGATGTCGGGACGAGACCCGCCCTGCGAACTCGGCCAGGATGCGTTTGTATGTCTTCCCATTTATTAGAGGGGTAATCCCATTGTACGGGACGGGTCGAAATTGCGAGAAAAATCACCCTCCTGCAAAGGGTGACGGCCCGGATTTTCTCCTGTTGCCCGCCCGCCCGTCTGGTTCTAGCTTGTCGCTTTCACGCTCATGATCCTTCCCAAAGGCCCCCGTCTCAACCCCGAGCAAGTCCGCGAAATCACCGGGATCGTGGAATCGTTCGGATGCCACATCCAGCCCATCGTCGGCGCGGTGCGGACCATCTACGCCATCGTTGGGGATGAGCGCGACGAGCTGATGATCAACCGGCTCGAGGGCCTGTCTTACATCGAGCGCATCGACCGCATCCAGTCGCCGTTCAAACTGATGGACATCCGGTCGGATCTCGCGACGCATAAGATCGCCATCGGCGGCGTGACCTTGGGCAGGAAACTGCTGGTCATCGCCGGCCAGTGCACGATCGATCCAAAAAATCCGGGCTATTTCTACGAGACGGCGCAGGCGGTGAAGGAGGCCGGGGCCCACGTCCTGCGGGGCGGGGTCTGGAAGCCGCGCACCAATCCCTACGCGTTCCAGGGCGACGACAAATCGCTCGACATCCTCATGGAGGCCTCGCGCCGCACCGGCCTGCCGGTCGACACCGAGGTCATGGACGAGGACCAGCTCAAGCTCGCGCTCGACGCCGGCGTGCCGATGCTCCAGGTCGGTGCGCGCAACGCCCTGAATTACTCGCTGCTCCGCCAGATCGGCAGCGCCGTGTCCGGCCGCAAGACCATCGTGCTGCTCAAGCGCAGCCTGCACATGGGCACGCTCCACGAATTCATCTCCGCGGCGGAATACATCGCCAATTTTGGGAATCCCAACGTCATCCTTTGCCCGCGCGGCACGGCGCCCGCCCTGGACGGCTACCGCAATCATCCCGACGAATCCATTGTGCCGCTGCTCAAGGAGCGCACGTGGGCGCCGGTTGTGATCGACCCGTCGCATTCGGTCGGCAAGGCCGCCTACGTCCCGGCCTGCGCGCTGGCGGCGGTCGCCTACGGCGCGGACGGCCTGTGCATTGAGGCCCACGTGCAACCCAGCAAGGGCATTGGCGACGATCCCAAGCAGGCCGTCACTCCGTCGGTGCTGGCCGAAACCATCCGGCTCGCGCGGGAGATCTGGACCCTGCGCCGGCCGGTGAAGGCAGGCTAGAAGCTATCCGAAAACCATCGGGACTTGGAGGGCGGCGCTCTGCTGGCCAGCAGAGTCGCCGCCCAATGCCCGAGCGGCGCTGACGGCGCAGCGCCCTCCACCGGGCAGCGCAGCAGGGTTTTCGGATGGCCTCTACAAACCGTGATCGAAAAGCGATCGGTGGGATTCCGCTCAAACCACGACGGCGCGGGCGGGCGCGGGACTCACGGAATCACGAACCGGGTGATGCCGGGTGCCAACGCAGGCTCGGGCAAAGCGGCTTACTCCGCTTCTTCCGTCATGGCGTCGTAGAACTCCAAGATGTCACTTTTCGCGCCGTCGAGTTCAGCCTGCTTGTGCTTGATGGCGGCGCGCGGGTGCTGGTTCAACATGCCGGTGAGCAAATACGGCAGATCGTAGCCCCACAGCAGTTTTGAGCGCAGCGGCGTGATGCTGCGCTGCACGCATTCCAAGACGGGGCGGAGATCATATTTCGGATTGTGCAGAAAGGAGACGAGCAGTTCCATCGGGCAATTGCCCGCGCCACGCCCCAGGCCGGCCATGGTGGCGTCGAGAAAGTTCGCGCCCGTGATGATGCCCTCGATGGTGTTGGCATAGGCCAGATGCTGGTTGTCGTGCATGTGGACCCCCACCTCCTTGCCCGCCGCCTTGCAGTAGTGCAGGTATTTCCTGACCAGATAGCGCACCTGCTCGCTGTACAATGCGCCGAAGCTGTCCACGACATAAATGACCTTGGCTTCGGACCCGGCCAGCATGTCCAGTCCCTCGTCCAGCTCGTGATCGGGCACGATCGAGACCGCCATGAGATTGACGGTCGTTTCGTAGCCCTTGTCGTGCGCGTCCTTGACCATGTCCAGCGCGGTCGGGATCTGGTTGATGTACGTGGCCACGCGAATCATATCCACGATGGATTCCTTCCTGGGGGGAATGTCTTCCCGGTAATCGCAGCGCTCGGCGTCGGCCATGACACTGAGCTTCAAATCCGTCGGGTTGTCGCCCACGATGCGCCGCAGGTCTTCCTCGAGGCAATACTTCCAGTGGCCGTACTCGCCGGCCTTGATGCCCCGGCGCGAAGCCTTGTAGCCCAGTTCCATGTAGTCCACGCCGGCCGCCACGCAGGCGTCATAGACCGCCCGCACGATCTGGTCCTCAAAATGGTGATTGTTCATCAAGCCGCCGTCGCGGATGGTGCAATCGAACACTTTGATTTCGGACCGGTAGGAAAGCCAGCGGCCGGCCGCGGTGTCTTTGGGTTTCGGGGTTTTCATGAAAGGTGCCAGCAGGCTGGGGCGGGAGGATCCGGCTGCTCCTCCTTAACTTCAAGGCGAATGAACAGCAGGAAAAACGCGGGGAATGCGCCGCCGGCGGTCAGAGCAGGTCCAGCTGGGCGGCGTCGCCGGGTTTCACCGTGAGCTTCTTCTTCGGCCGGGCATCGGGGGCGGGCAGTGCCACCTCGGTGTCATCCGACTCGAGTTTGCTGAGGATGAGCTTGGCGCGGTCGATGACGCTGAGCGGCAGTCCGGCGAGCCGCGCCACCTGGATGCCGTAGCTGCGGTCGGCGGCGCCGGGCACGACGCGGCGCACGAACACGATGTCGTCGTTCCATTCCTTGACCGCGACGGAGCAGTTGCGCAGGCGCGGCAGGTGCTTTTCGAGCTGCGTGAGTTCCTGGTAGTGCGTGGCGAAAAGCGTGCGGGGCCCACGGTCGGCATGGTGGTGCAGGTGCTCGACGACCGCCCAGGCGATGCTGAGCCCGTCGTAGGTGGACGTGCCGCGGCCGATTTCGTCGAGGATGATCAGGCTGCGGACGGTGTAATTGTTGAGGATGTTGGCGGTCTCGTTCATCTCGACCATGAACGTCGAGTTGCCGCGGGCGAGGTCGTCGCTGGCGCCGACGCGTGAAAAGATGCGGTCGACAAGGCCGATGCGGCAGCGCTTCGCCGGCACCCAGCATCCGATCTGCGCCAGCAGCGTGATGAGCGCCACCTGCCGGATGTAGGTCGATTTGCCGGCCATGTTGGGACCCGTCACGATGAGAATCTGCGCCTCGGCGCAGGATAGCACGGCGTCGTTGGGCACGAAGGCCTGTCCGCCCAGGGCGGGGGAGACGTCCGGCGACTTGAGCATCTGCTCCACCACGGGGTGGCGGCCCTCCTGGATTTCGAGCACATCGCTCTCATCGAGCTCGGGGCGGCAGTAATCCCAATCGCGGGCGAGATCCGCCCAGCCGGCCAGCACGTCCACCTCGGCGAGCGCATCGGCCGTCCGCTGCAGGGCGGGCGCCTCGGCGATGACGGCGGTCACGAGCTCGTTGAACAGCTCCAGCTCGCGGGCCACGGCCTTCTCCTCGGCGTGCAGGATCTCCTTTTCCTTCTGCTTGAGCGCCTCGGTGACATAGCGCTCGCCGCCCACCGTCGTCTGCCGGCGGATGTAATCGTCCGGCACGAGGTGCAGGTTGGCCTTGGTGACCTCGAGATAGTAGCCGAAGACCGAGTTGAACCGGACCTTGAGGCTCTTGATGCCCGTGCGCTCCTGCTCGCTGCGTTCGAGATCGGAGAGCCACGTCTTGCTGTCGCGGGTGAGACCGCGCAGGCGGTCGACCTCGGCGTCGAAGCCGCCGCGGATGTAGCCGCCCTCCAGCAGATCGACGGGCAGTTCGTCGGCCAGCGCGCGCCCGAGCAGATCGCGCAGCGCCGGCAGGTCGGTGATCCGGACTTTCAGATCCCGGATGGCCGCCGGGGGATTGCCGGTGAGTTCAACCGGCGGGACCGGACCGGCTTCAAATGATTCCACGCAATCGATGAGCGCCGGCAGCTGGGCCAGCGTGTCCTTCACGCCGCCAAGTTCGCGCGGATTGCGCAGCCGGTTTTGCAGCCGGCCGAGGATGCGGGGAATGTCGCGGACATTGCGGAGCAGCGCGTGCAACTCGGCGAGGCGCGGCGGCTGGGCAAGCAGTTCGCCGACCACCGTCTGCCGGCGGCGGATTTCCGCGAGATCGAGCGTGGGCGCGGCGAGCCAGCGCTCGAGCAGGCGGGCGCCCGCGGCGGTGACGGTGCGGCCGATGGCGCCGAGCAGCGAACCGTCGCGCGTGCCGCGGACCGACTGGAAGATCTCGAGATTGCGCAGCGTCGCCGGGTCGAGGAGCAGCGTGTGCGTGCTGCGGTATTCCTGCAGGGTCCGGAGGTTCTCCGGCCTGGCGCAGAGATGCTCCGTGGCGTAATAGACCAGCGCGCCGGCCGGGCCGAGTCCGGGGTGGGTGTGACTGAGGCCGAACCCTTCCAGATTCAGCACGCCCAGCGCCTCCATGACCGTCCGCGCGCCCGCGGCGGTGTCGAAGTGATAACCGGGGAGCTCGGCGCAGGCGCGGCCGGTGCAGAAGGCGTGCAGGGCCCGGACCGCGGTCTGCTCGTGCGGCACGGTGCGCCACGCCTCGAGCGAACCCTCCGGCACGAGCACCTCGCGCGGATCGAGCGCGGCCAGCACCGGCAGCAGGTTTTCGGGATGCGCGTCGGTCGCCACCTTGAATTCACCGGTCGAGAGATCGAGCCAGGCGGCGCGCAGGACGCCTTTGTCGAAGGCGAGGGCGCATAGATAGTGGTTGCGCCCGGCGTCGAGGTGGTTGGCGGCGAGGGTGGTGCCGGGGCTGAGGATGCGGATAAGGGTGCGCCGCACCAGCCGGCCGGGGCGCGCGGGCTCCTGCTGATCGCAAATCGCCACCTTGCGGCCGGCGGCGAGAAGTTTGCTCACGTAGTTGTCCACCGCGTGGTAGGGGATGCCGGCCATCGGCGCGTCCTGCCGCCGGGTGAGCGTGAGGCCGAGCAGGCGCGAGCCGGCAGCGGCGTCCTCGTAGAACATCTCGAAGAAATCGCCGAGGCGGAAGAGCAGCAGCGTGCCGGGCGGAAGGCCGCGTTTGACCTCGAAATACTGTTGCATCATTGGTGTGAGGTCTTTCATACCATAGCTTCATACCACCCACGTCCGAAATGAATCAATCGACCAAGGCCGAGTGGCGCCGCACCACGATCCAGGGCCTCTACGAATACCGGCCGCGTGGCACGCCGGATACCGAGCGTGGGGTTTACTACTCCCGCTTCAGCCTGAACGGCACCCGGACCTTTCGCTCTCACGAGACCAGTGTCTTTGAACATGCAAAGATTAGGCACGCAAAGCTTTTGGTCGATGTCGAGAAAGACCGGCGCCGGGGTGCGGACCTCGGCACCCCGTTCAAGACTCTGGGGAGCCTGCTCGCCGAGGTCGAAAGGCGTCTGGCCGCCATTGAAGTGGCCAAGGGGACCACGGTTGGCAGGCGGAACAACATCGCGCGTCTCAGGCAGCACTGGCGCCGGGGGAATTTCGACACCTTCCTGGCCCGGAACGTCACGGCTGACGTCATCAGCGAGCTGCGCGATCACCTGCTGAAGGAGGCGCCCTGGCATTACCATTTTGGAAGGAAGCGACGGGGGTTCAACCGACGCGTGGTGAACATGACCCTGTGGGTGCTCAAAGTCATCATGGATCTGGCCGTCGAAAAGATGGTCGTCATTGAGAACCCGTTTCGGGTTTCCCGCGTGCTGCAGCAGCGGCTGACCGCTGGCGGGAAGGGTTCGAGGACATCGGCCGAACCGGAACCCAAGCCGGCCATTCCTTCGCGCCCGGACATGATGCGCATCCTGGCAGAAATGCGGCGCGTCCCGGAGACTTCGGAGAACTTCCGCCCCAATCCTGAACAGCGGCGGTACCTGGAGGCCCAGGCGGTGGAAATGGCCGACTTCGCGGAACTGCTGGCGTTTTCGGGGATGCGCAAAGGCGAGGCCAAGCGTTCGACCGTCGCCGATGACTTGGGCGACGAATTCAAGATCCACGGCACCAAATCGGAAAGCTCCGAGCGCACGATTCCGGTGAATTCGATGCTGCGCTCGGTGCTTGATCGCATCAAGAGCCGGCGGATCGGCCCGCGGTCGCCGCTGGTCGTCACCTGGGAGCCGGGCGTGGCCCTGAAGCGCGCCTGCCGGCGGCTCGATCTGCCGCCGCTGCGCAACCACGACCTGCGGCACTTCTTTGCCTCGGCCTGCATCGCCAGCGCCGTTGACGTGCCGACCGTCTCCCGCTGGCTCGGCCACGCCGACGGCGGTGCGCTCGCCATGAAGACCTACGGCCATTTGCTGCGTGATCATAGTTTCGCCGCGGCGAAGAAGGTGGATTTCACCGGCGGCGGCAGCGCCGCTCGAGCGATTCCCGCGTGATGAGCACCCGCCGGGTTCCGCCGACCCGTTCGAGGTTCCCGAGAATCAGTTCCTTGTAGAGGGAAGAGCGGGAGATCCCCCCGAGAAGGCGCCGCGCGGTCCGGGCGTCATAGGCTTCCGGCAGAAGGGGTGCGGCCGATTCCGGCCGCTGGTCTTCGCCTTCTAAGCCCGCTTCAATGCGCAGGCAGAGCTCATGGGCTTCCGTCTCGTCGGCGGCTTCCAGCCATAACCGACGCAGGCGCCCGTTGGCCGCACGGATGGCGGAAAAGGTCCTGACGCTGGTCCCATTCATTTCGTCAGCAGTGGGTCACCTCTTCCTGACTCCCTTGCAGCTGACAGCGACCCATGACCGAAAGCACGTAAAAATACTCCATGTCACTATTCACCCGCAATGAGCGTTCATGTGATTCTGCCATACTTGGTCCGTATCATTATCCCATACGAAAGCGAGCTTATTCCACCCGGCATACCCCCAAAAAACGCCCTTGAGGATTCTCCTTTTACCATTGCGTGACCAGCTATCTCGCACTGATTCAGAGTTGGATCTTAGGCCGAATGAGCGGCATCCGCCGCAATCTTCTACCTATACTAGCGAGCACACGCCACCCCTAACGTCCGTTAGGCCTTGGTTGCATTACTGCTGCTTCAGTACTGCTTCGATGCTGCGTTGCTGCTGCTCTGCTTATCCAATGGCCATACTGTCTTTGTTTTGCTACAACCCATACGTTATAATTTTACGGACCGATGCCTGCCGCCGACGTGCCCGCGCGACCGCTCCGAGCTTTCTTGGGCTCTCCGCGGTCGCGCAGCCGGGTCCGGTCCCGGTGTCGCCGGGCTGACGGGGACCGAAAATCGCCCGGGATGACTACTGACCGGTCGGCGGGGCAATACGCTGATTCAGGTATTCCCGTGCTTGCGTGCCTTACGGGCCGCCCACCCGCGCGGCCTTGGAGGGAAGGCCGCCAGGTATTTCCTAATCGCCGGCGCCAGGGTTTTGACGTCGGGAGCGGAACGCAGCAACGCGCGCACGACAAACGCCCGGTTGGCGGGTATCAGCTTGTCGGCAAGCTCCGTAACCACGTCGTCGAGCTTCTTCACCAAATCGGGCGGCAGATCGACTGTCGGATGAGCGGCCACATAGTCGGCTTCCCTCGGACCGTCCTTCCTGTCGTAGGTCTTGGCGAGCAGCACCGCGTGCGCGAATAGCTCGGTTGCGGAGGTGAGGTGGATGAGCGCGCGGAGCACCGTGCCGCCGCGAACCGGCAGTCCGGCCCGACGCAGGCCCACAAGGCACCTGTTCAGCGCCTGCACGTCGGCAGGGTAGAAGGTGAAGCTGACCTTGATGGGGGCCGCATCCATGCTCACAACCACCCATATTCCCATTCGCTGATCGTTGACAACGGCCAAAGTCACTTGGCGGATGTCAAATTTTCAGACGCTGTCTGGTAAATCTGCCACGAGTATTCTATCGACGCTGTCGATAGATTCGGCCCTGGCGGTCGTGCTGATGACGGACGATGCTCCCACCGTGATTCGCGAATTCCGAATCAATGGATCGAGAAATCGGACTCGCCGCCGCCCATGACCTGATCGATAGTGATGGCGTCGAGCAACAACGCAGTGGCGGCGCAGTAGCGGTGGAGCGAGAAACTCCCAACGGACGTTAGGGGTGGCGTGTTCTGCGATGAATAGGTAGAAGGTTCACCGCGTAGGTG
>CAJAKX010000417.1 GCA_903940425.1 uncultured Opitutia bacterium
GGGCCGGAATTTCCCGGACGGCTGCATCTGCGCGAGGGTGACGCCGTTGAACTTCCGCTGGCAGGGCTGCCGGCCGGGCCCGCCGCCGCCGGCTTCAAGATCATTGCCAATCTACCCTACGCCATCTCCACGCCATGGATGGACGCCGTGCTTTCCGGCCCCTTGCCCCTCCGCATGGTACTGATGCTTCAGCGCGAGGCCGCCGAGCGCTATGCCGCGCGGCCCGGCACGAAGGACTTCAGCGCCATTTCCATCTTTGTGCAGGCCGCCTGCGACGTCGCGCCGGGACACCGGGTAGCGGCGGCTTGCTTTTATCCGCAGCCCGACGTCGACTCCTGCCTGTTGAATCTCGCGCGCAAACCCGTGCCTTTTCTTTTCACGGCCCCGGTCAAGGCCCTGATCCGCGCCTGCTTTCAGCAACGCCGGAAACAGATCGCCGCCTTGCTGCGCGGGCGCCTTGCGGTTGCCGCCGTCCAGGCGTGGCTCGCCGAGCTCACCGCCGCTGGCCTCGGCCCGCAGGCCCGTCCGGAACAGATTTCCGTGGCACTCTGGCAGAAATTGCGAGTCGTATAAGTGCGCGCATTTTCACAGCGTGTAGGAACTTGAAATGAACCGCCACTGTCATTCAATCGAGCCTGGCCCATGAAATTCCGCGCCCCCCCCCTCCTGCTTGCTGCAAGTCTGTGCCTATTGCCCCGCCTGCCGGCGCAAACCGCACTGCAACCCGGGGCCGATGCGACCACCGCACTGCAACCCGGGGCCGATGCGACCACCGCACCGGCTCCCCCCCCACAGATTTATGGGAAGGTTGAAGGCGACTACTACACTTCGCCCACCGGCATCTATAAGGTCAAAATTCCCGTGCTGCCCCAGCTGGGCGGCAGCATCTCGGACACGCCCAACGTCGCCACCTTTGACGACGACTTCAGCACGCACATCAGCATCGGGGCCTTCCCGCTCTCGCGGGAGCTGAAGTGGGAATACGACACCCGCGGCGCCAAGGATTTTCTCGTCTACTTCTTCACCAGTCTCGTGATGCCCGATTTTGTGGCCCGCTTCCCAGGCTCCAAAATGGAGGACAACGCCGCCTTTCTTCCCAAGTTCCAGGACGGCTCGCTGCTGATCTTCACGCTGCTGCCAGGCGGTTCGTTTTTCGCCCAGCGGGTCACCTTGGGGTCCGCCGCGGAACCGGTGGTCGCCAAGCGCGGCAACCTTTGCTTCGTCAAATCCAATTGCGTTTTTGTCGTCAGCACCGAGCTGTCCGAGCGCGTGCTGGAGCATTCGACCTACCAGAAAACGATCGAGGAGGAGAACACCACCCTGCGCCAGCGGCTGCTGGATCTCGTGGGGAAAATGCAGTTCACCCAGCCTCCGCCGGAGACGAAGAATTGAACCAGCTGGAAGCGTCGGCCCAGCGCAAGCGCGCGCGGTGGATCTGGCCGCCGGGTTGGCGGATCCCGGTCTTGCTGGCCGGGGCGCTCGTCTGTCTGACGCTTGGCGGGTGCATTTACCTGCGATTGCTCGAACTGCGCAACCAGCTCGCCGCTTTCGACCGTTATTTCGAGGCGGACCTGCGGGATGGCGTGAAGATCTCCTGCCGGAAACCGGTGTTGCTCGACGAGGACATGGCCTTCTTCAAACTCGTGCCGGAATCGCGCGAGCGGGTGGGCGTGGCCGAACGCTGGCAGTTCCGGTGGGTGAAGGATTATACCGTGGCCGGCGAGAATCCGCGGAACTACGAGGTCGCCGTGGACTTCATCTTTGTCGAGCACAAGCTCACCCGCGTCATCCTTCCCGAGCGCTTGTTTGCATTCATCCCCAAGCGGTTCTTCCTCGCGATCGTGCGGGCATTCGGCCACGCCCGGATTGACAAGGAAAAGCGCACCGCCAGCACGAGCGTCCGGGAAGACCTTGGCCCGAACCAAACCCCGCCGCAACTGGCCCGGCAGGACCTCCTGGCGCTGCTCGGCGCGCCGATGGAGACAAAGACGGTCGAGGAAGGCATCCTTTGGCAC
>CAJAKX010000418.1 GCA_903940425.1 uncultured Opitutia bacterium
GACCGGGACCGGAGTTGGCGTCGCGGACCGTAATGGCAGCGTTGCGGACAATGTGCAGATTGATCCAGTCAACTCCAACCGCGTCCGCGGCATCGCCCCCGCCAACATCTCCCTGGGCGACATCCAGACCATGGGGCGCGTCCCGATCGACCCGATCGACATCGATTCCATTGAGATCAGCCGCGGACCCAACGCCAACGTGTTCGGCCTCGGCAATCCCTCCGGCACCGTCAACCTGGTGCCCACCTCCGCCAACACCAGCCGGAGCTTCACCCAGGCGACCGAGCGGACCGACAGTTACGGCGGTTATCGCAGCACCCTCGATCTGAACCGTGTCCTCTGGCAGAACAAACTGGCGTTCAGGGTCAGCGGGGTGTTCGAGCACGACGGCTACATCCGCAAGCCGTCCGGCACGAACATTGTGAAATACAACGGCATGGTCAAGTTCCGGCCATTCAGGAAGACCATGCTGAGTGTGTCCGTGAACTATTACCGCATGAACGGCAATCGGCCCAACGAGATTCCCGCGCGTGACAACATCTCCTACTGGGTCAGCAACGGGAGTCCAACGTGGGATCCGACGACCCAGCAAATTCACATCAACGGCGTCACGGTCGGCACGTACACTTCCACGACCTACAACGGCCCTGATTATTTCAGCGCCACGCTGCTGGGCGGCTCCCACAGCCAGATGTTCATTGATCAGAGCGGCCTCGGCTATTGGTCGGCTCCCCAGGCTTTCAACAATACCTCGGCCCTTTTGCCCGGCACCACCGTGCGGGGTCCGACCGCCGGCGGCCAGGCGGTTCGCTTCCTGCAGACGACCGGCATCGCCGGCGCGACTGGCACCGCCGCCAAACCCACCGCCCAGCCGCTGTTTGTCACCACTCCGACGATCAGCGACAAAAGCATGTACGACTGGTCGAAGATCAACCTATCCGCACCCAACCGGCTCATGGACCGGACGCTGACCACCAACGTCCAGCTCGAACAGGAGTTCCTCAACACCAACCGCCAGCTGCTGGTGGGCCAGGTGGCGTTCATGCGGGAAGATTCGCAGCGCTATCAGCGCAATCTGCTTGGCATCGCCAACACCGAAGGCCAGTCGGGCCAGCTGGAGATCGATCCCAACGAGAAGCTGCTCGACGGCACGCCCAACCCGTATTTCCTGCGCCCGTTTATCGCCTCGGACAAACCCGCCACCTTGTGGATTCCGCAAAAGTGGGATACCTACCGCGCCCAACTCGCTTATAAACTCGATCTCACCCAGGAAAAGAACCTCCTCAAGTGGCTGGGGGTGCAGCAGCTCTCCGCCTACGACGAATACAAATACCAGATCGGCCGGCAATACAGGTTCAGGGAGGCGATGTTGGACGCCAAGCCGTGGCTCACGCCGGGCCTCTATCGGAGCTACCAAGCCGTGCCCGCGGGGACCCCGACGGTTCAAGGCATCACCAACGGCCTTTTCCGCTATTACGTCGGCGACACTCAAGGCAACAACGTCGATTACGCTCCGCCGGACTTCAACAACAACGGCGTCTACAACTTCACGTGGGGCCGCGCCGCGGCGGGCGCGTTGCCCGCCCTCTGGAACAGCGAACCCACCACGATGGGCCTGGCGGCGGCCGACAAAAGCGGCGGCAATTTCAATACCAAGCAGATTATCAAGACGGTCGGAGCCGTGTTGCAAAGCCATCTCCTCAACGACGCCCTCGTCGTGACGTTGGGCACGCGTGAGGACAGAGTCTATTCGAAGTTCGGCAATCAAACCGCGGCAGGAACAGTGCCGCTCGCCGACGATGGCATGAACATTGATTACGGTTACATGAACTCCTGGCAGGCGGGAGACTACGGGTATAACAGCGGCAAGACCACCACTGTCCAATATGTCGCCCGGCCTTTCCGCGATTTGTCTTCGTTCCTCAAGCGAGTCGACCAGTGCGGTGGAGCCGGCCCCTATCTCGCCGAGGTGCTCCACGGCCTGTCGCTCAACTTCAACCATTCGAACAGCTTCATCGCGGCGACCCCCGCCCAGGATCTCTACCTGAACCTCCTGCCGAATCCCAGGGGCGTGGACAAGAGCTACGGCCTGGGACTCAGCCTGCTCGACGGGAAAGTCGTCCTCCGGGTAACCCACTATCAAACGCTGCAGAAAGATATTCGCAACGGCGACGCCAACACGACTGCCCAACGCGTGATCCGCACCGACCTCCTGACCACTAATGCGACCCCGGCGAGGTTCGTGCTCCAGAATGTCGCGGGCGGCACCACGGCGACCTTCGGACCCAACAACAACCAATACGGCTGGATCAAGACACTCAATCCGACGTGGACCGATCAGCAGGTCTTCGATGAGTTCTCCAAGGAGATCGGCCTTTCCGCGGCCACGATCACCGCCCTGAACAATCCCCAGCCGACCATCGCCGCGACCAATGATCTCGCCGCCCGGGGCACGGAAGTGGAGCTCA
>CAJAKX010000419.1 GCA_903940425.1 uncultured Opitutia bacterium
GCCGGTGGGCGCCACGGTTTTCTACGTATGGTGGCGTGAGCGTCGCGCCGATCTGCCGTGGCCGCTGATCCTTACGCCATTACTGCTGTTGCTGCTGCCATTGCAGCACAATGTCTTCAATCTTTCCCAAGCCAGCTGGCAGCTCAACGACGTAGCCGGGGCAACGCATCCGTTCGGCCTGCAGTATTTCTACGAAAATGTGGGCCATGCGATGAACTTCTTTCTCAGTTTTGACGGCACGCAGCCGAGCTCGTGGTTGGTGGCGATCCTCGGCACCTTGGGCGTCGGGTTCTTTGTCCTCACCCTCTACAAGCACCATCGCGAGATCTTTACCCTTGAGCCAGCCACGGCCGTCTTCTGCATCTTCCTGATCGGGCTGATTGTTCACACCGGTCTTATGTTATGCTATTTCTGGGGCCACTGGGATGATCCGATTATCCGGCGGCTCAGCCTGCCGGCGCACATGTTGCTGATTTTCGCCTTCATTTTTGTGCTGCCGCGGCTGACAAGCCACCGCTTGCGCTGGCCGGTGTTGATCGGCACCGTACTTGCCTATGTTGTGGGGGTGACAGTGCCGGTTTCGGCCATGCACCGTTTCTCCCAGGAAAACTTCGCGGCACGCACGACTAACTGGGTCGGCGGGTACATTCGCGCGTTGGGACCAAAGTCCGTATTGGCCATCGACAACAACACCGGCCCGCTGTGGTTCCTCTACCACAAATCCTGCATCAACCCCGTGGCACTCTCATTGCGACCGGAGGCGTTTCTATATCACTACCGGCGGCACAGCTTCGACGAAATCATCGTTGTGCAGCGGGTGGGATTCGACCTTGCAGCCAATCGGCGGTTCGTTTCGGTGGTGGACGAGGTGGGGCCCGGCATCCAACTCGAACTGATGGAGGAGAAAGCCTACGCGCCGACCTATCTCGTGCGCATCAGCCGGGTGGTTGGAGTTGATGAAGCGAAACTCCTGGACTGGGCCAAGGAGCATAAGAAGCTGGTCGAGGACAAGAAGCTCACGCCCATTCCGGTGACGGCGGACGCGAGCCAATTGGCGGACTGGCTGCGTCAGCTGCCCTGAACTGTCAGCGCGCCTGAAGGGCGCGCGCCATCGCATCCGCCAGTTCGGCGGCTGTCCCATTGACGGCGGCATGTACTTCTTCGTCAGACAACCGATAGATCAGGATGCTGTAGCCGATCATCGCGTCCGGCCGGCGCAGACGCAGATATTGCGCGAGCCGCGCGAACCGCAGCCGGTCGAGATCCCATAACGGCTTGGAGGGTCCGTTTCCGAATTCGGCAATTTGCGTGTCGCGTTTTCCTTCGGCGATCTCTGCTCGCATCTTGCGGAGGAGATAACGATAGGCAAATTCTTTAGCCGGGGTCCATGGACCGCGAACTGAACTGTAAACGTCCTGCAGCAGGGTGGCGCTCACACAATACAGTCCGGGTTTCAATTCCTGCCAGCGGCGCGTTCGGTAATGGTAGTAATATGGGGCGAGCGGTTCGCCGGGGATGCCCTCATAACGGAAGTCGCTCATGCCGACGGAGCCCACATAAACTGGCTCACCCGATTGCCGGTGACTGCGCAACCACTGAGCCAAGCCCGCCAGATCCTGGCCCCAATCGAGCGAACTGTCGACCAGGTGCCGCCAGCCATTGGTTGGGCCGCCAGCGAAAACATTAAAATAGGCCAGGTAGTGCGGTCGGATGGCCATACTCTCTACCGCGGCAAGTCCGGCCAGGGCCACGGCGGCGCCGTACAACCAGCGCGAGGCCGCGGGCCGGATTATCACGCCCGCAAGAATATAGAGAATCGGATAGACGGGCAGAATGTGGCGGTGCCCGATGTTGAGGTGACTTACAAGGGAGAAGGCCCAGTAAATGACGAACAGGACGACCAAAGGAGCGACCCGACGCAGGTCTTTCACAATGCGTTCCCCGCCCACCCTCCACCAGCGGATCATCACGACGCCGAAGGCAAGTGTGATCGCTCCAAGTTCAGCCAGGAAAGTTTTCACCATGAAGGCGTAGGGGAAGAACGTCACCCAGCCGGTGGTGCTGTAATCACCGTTCAGAAACGCGCCACGCTGCGATGCTGCGTAACGCACATAGGCAAGACCCTGCAGGAAGGCCTCGGGAAGCACCTGCCATCGCCGGGCCTGCGTGATGAGGCTCAGCCAGAGACCCGGGGCGGGCAGGATGTCCTGCCAGGGCATGTAGAACTTCCAACCTGGCGGCAGACCCGGCGCGAAGGCGGAGTAACGAAAACCGAAAAATGCCCAGATCACCGCCCAGGCGGTCACGCCATGGAACGCAGCTGATGACGCCATCGCCGTGAACTTCGCCCAGCCGCCGGCGAGTTGGCGTTCCTTGCCACGCCAGATCGCCACCAGTGGTGCCGATTCGGTGAGGCGCCAGATCACCAGCAGCGCGTAGACCGGCAACAGAAGGAGGAAGGAAAACTTTGCCACGCAGGTGAGGGCAGTGGCAGCAAGGCTCAAGGCCAGGCTGCAGGCATCAAGACGCTGGAGATGCCGCCAGAAGGCACCGGTCGCAGCCAGCAGAAAGAACGTCACCGTCATGTCCGACGTCACCAATGGCCCGTGGGCGAGCGTGGTGGCCGAGAAGGTGTAGAGGGTGAGCGAAAACAGCCCGCCGGCATTGCCCCACAACCGGCGCGACCAGCCAAAGACCAGCAGCCCGGTCGCCATGCTCCACAACGCCATGGTGGCGCGGGCGGTGGCGAGCATGAAGTCGGTGTCGTTGCCCGATGCGAAAAAGAACTGCTGGCTGATCAGCCATACGTGCGAAAGCGACCACCACGCCGGCGCGGCCGCGGGCTCGAGCCGCGGCCTTTCCAGGAGCAGGGGCAGCGCACCCCAGCGCTGCGGCAGATTGCCGTTCTCCGGCTGCAGACGGTAATCGTTGAAACGCCAGTAGCTGTAGCCGCTTGTGAGGTGCACCGTCTCGTCGGCGGTCACGCTCTTGCCAAACGTCGCGCTGACCGCCAGCCACCAATGCAGGGCGAGTAGGACGGTGACCGCGGCGGTCACGACCACAGAAGGCAGGCGATGCGGTGGCGTCATACGGGCGGGCAACAAAAACGTGGACACATTATCGGCGGCTCATGACGCTTCCCACAAGCCGGAAGTACACGGCGCCATTGCCACTCGGATCATGAATGCGGAGGAATATCAGAACCTTGAGCGCGTAGAGCGCACCCACTGGTACTACGCCGGCAAACGCGAGCTGGTGCGCGGCTGGATTCAGCGGACACGGCCGCCGCGACCCGAGGACGTGCTGCTCGACTGCGGGGCGGGCACGGGCCTTTTTGCCAAGGAAATGGAGGCCCTCTGCCGGGTGCTCGTACTGGATGACCACGAGGAGGCGCTGTGCCTCCTGCGCCAGCGATTTCTCCCCGGGCAGATTCTCAGCCTGTCGGGCGACCAAGTGCCGCTACCCGTTGGTTCGCTCGAATACGTGACGGCGCTTGACGTGCTGGAGCATGTGGCTGACGACGCCAAGGTCGTGCAGGGTTTTCACCGGCTCCTCAAACCCGGCGGGCTCGCCGTCATCACCGTACCGGCGGGCATGGCGTTATGGAGCGATTGGGATGAGGCGTTGCATCACTATCGGCGCTACTCGCGCCCGCAGTTGCGCGCCCTGTTTCCCGCGGAGCACTGGGAGATCGTGCACGCGAACTACACGAACGTCGCCGCCTATCCCGCGGTGTGGCTCGTGCGCAAATGGCGACGCTGGACCACGCCAGCCGGCGCGGCACCCGGCCCGCGCACCGAGGATCGCGAACCGGCACCCTGGCTCAACGGGTTGCTGCAACGCGTCTTTGTCGGCACGGGTCGCCTCCGCGTTCCGCTGCCGTTTGGGGTCAGTTTGCTGCTCGTGGCGCGCCGCCGATGACCACGGCCGGTAATCAGCGCAGCACGCGTGCGGCGGCCAGCCGGCGGCCGTGGGCGTCGAGCACAAAGACGAGCAGGTTCTTCGGGACCGGCAATTCGCCCTGAAAATCTGCACCGAGCCGGATGATTCCACCCGGAAGCGTGGTCGACCAGGCCAGCGGTCGGGTGGCGCCTTCCGCCCGACCCGCTTCATCGAGTGGTGTGATATCGAGCGCGGCGTTGGCGGAAGACAGGGTCAATCGATGCAGTCGCACCGGGCTGACAATCTCCCAGAGTTCGATCGCAGCGGCCGCACCGCCTGTCGGGGCGAGCACCAGTTCAAGCCGGCGCGCGTCGGGCGCCCCGTCGCGGGTTAGCAGAACGCCCGTTGAAAGCGGGGCCACTTCGCGGCCACGGCGTACCCAAAAGGCATAGTTGTCCACCTTGAACGCCGGTCTGAACGTCTTGCCGAGATATTCAGCCAGCTCGCCGTGGGGATGAAAATCGTGGGCGACAAGATATTCCAGGGTGTCCATCTGGACGACCAAACACGCCCGGGGTGACTGATTAAGCCGGGTGATGATCGCCTGCTGTTGGTCCGGCGAGAGCAGCGAAAACCAATGGGTGGCGTTGGCCAGCGTGGGCGTGGGCAGCCCCGACCAAAGATTGAGGCTATAGACGCCCGGCAGGCTGAAGAGCATATCGCCATGCCGGCGCGCATTCTCGGTTATAATGCGTAAGGCGAAGACTGTATCGTCCGGCAGAATGATATTCTCGGCGCCCGGCAATTGCAGCGGTTCCCCGAAGTGGCGATTCGTCCAGCCGGTTTTGACCAGCTGACCGCCTGCAAATACCGCAACCGCGACCAAGGTGCCCTTTACAGCCAGGCGCAGGTATCGCGACCAGGCTCCGCCATGCTCAGCAATCACTTCGATCGCTTCGTGTACCGCAAGCACCAGCAGCGGCAACCAAAGAAAGGTGCCCCAGTTGATCTGGCTGCCCGCGATGGGATAAGCGTGCAACAACTGTAGCACCAACAGCAATGCGAGCCACAGCCGCACGGTAGCCAGGCGGTCGCGGCGGAGTGGCAAGGCCAGGAGTCCCGCCATCCCCACACCGTAGGACATGCCGAACGCGGCCAGACTGGTTGGAATCAGCTTCAGCGGCGATAGCAGGGCGGCGCCGAGCAGTCCCAGCCGAATCCAAGCCACTGCGTGGCGAAATCGCTCATGGCTGCCAAAGTTGTCATATAGCAGGCAAACGATCAAACCAGCCAGCAGAATGGGCAGTGCACCAACCCGCCAGTTAAAGGCGAAGAAATAGACCCCCGGATGCTTTAGTGGCTCCATTACCACCCCCGTCAATAATCCCGTCAGGCTGGTACCATGTGCCATTGCCAATCCGCAGATGACCGCAGTCGTCAGCCCGCTGGCCGCGAGAAATGCCAGCCAAACGCGACCGTTGGCGCTTGGTTCGCCGGGCCGGGCACTGACGAGCACCGCCAGCATGGAGGCGCCGAAAATGAGGGCAAACAACCGCACCCAAGCGGCATCGAACAGCGTGTGCATGAGGGCAAACGGCAGCGCCACAAACAGCAGCGCCAATGCCCAGCGGGCCCAGCGTGCGGCCAGCGGGGTGTGCAGCAGCAGCCAGGCGAAGGCTGCCAGCAGCAGGAACACGCCGACATTGACCTTGATGAGCGCGGCCGCTGCACCGATTGCGCCGGTTGACGCGGCGAACATCAATATCTGGCGGGAGGCGATGGCTTCGGCGCCGAGCCATGCCACCAAGGCGACCAATAATGCCAGCAGACCGCCGGGATGCAGGGGTTCGTTGATCATCACCCACAGATAAGTGAAGACGCCCGCGCCCGTGAACGCCGTCAACGACGCGGAACGGGTAAACCGCCAGACCAACAAACCACAGATCGCCGCGGTGCCCCACCAGTTGACCAGGGTGATCAGCCGCCCCGCGGTATTTGTCCAGGCAAAGCCGAAGAGGTGATGCAAAGCGTCGTAGGCGACATAGAAAAATGGTCCGTATTGCGAATAGACCTGGTCGTAGAGCG
Source organism: uncultured Opitutia bacterium (assembly GCA_903940425.1). Lineage (GTDB taxonomy): Bacteria > Verrucomicrobiota > Verrucomicrobiia > Opitutales > Opitutaceae > Fen-1467. Next base: position 5,968 of record CAJAKX010000419.1, read on the forward strand.
CGCCGTGCTCCGCGAAGTTCTTGAGTGAAATGAGCACATAACCTTCGTCGTCGTAGACCATGAAGGTCGTAAACAGCAGCCAATATCCGGCGGTGACGAGCCCCACCGCCAAGAGGGCGAGTCCCGTCCAACCGGTTGCGCGGTTGATCAAGGCCGTCCGTTTGCCGTCTGATGCCATAAGGGATTCATTCACACGCCGCATATCTTGCTGGATCTAACCGGCATAAATCAATCGCAGGCTGCGGGGTTTTTAGCTGCGCCTCGGTTGGGGGACCGCTCAGCGCACCAGGCGCAATTCTCCCAAGGCCCGGCCGTCGGATGCCCGTAGCACCACCAATAAATACGCGGTCGGCATGGGCCGGGGCAGTAGCGGATATTCCACGGAAATTCGCGTTGGCCGGGTGAGACGCGGTATTTCGGAGAGGATTTGCATCGGACCGGCTGGCACGCCCGCCTCGTCGATGGGCGTCAACCATGCCGGGTGGACCGCGTTGATAAGGTTTTTTTCCAGCAGGCCATAGGGCGGGAACAAATCCCTTACCTCAACCCAGGCGACCGGATGATCCGTGCGCCTGACGACCAGCTCTAGACGACGGAGCCCACCCGCGGCACCGGGGGAGAGGCGGGCGGTGCCATAAAGTGCGAGTGTTCGACCGCGATGCACCCACAGCTCGTAGTCATCGATCTGCAGCATCGGCTCGAAGTCGGCCATCAGGTAATCGAACAACGGACCGGTGGTGGGGAAACCGCTGGCATGAAGAAAATCCACGAGGCCCCGGTGCACCACGACACAGGCGCGCGGATCAGATTCCAGGCGAGCACGGATCGCCTTCTGCTGCGCCACCGACAGCAGGGAGAACCAATGCGTGGCATTGGCGAGCGTGGGCGTGGGCCTGCCGGTCCAGATGTTGAAGCTGTAGAGGCCGGGTAAGCTGAAGAGCAGACCACCGTGCGCCCGGAGGTTGTCGCAGAGGATCCGCAGCGTGGAGTTCAGGTCGGGCGGCGAACGCAGCTGGGTCGCACCCGGAAGGCCGAGCGGCGTGCTGGAGCGATAGCGAACAAACCCCTTTTGGGCGATGTCGCCAACGGCCGTGGCTGTGGCTATCGCCAGGAGGGTCCCGCCGGTGACCAATGAAAACAGACGCAGACGCGGCAACCGTTCCGCGACATGACAAAGCGCCTCATGCCAGCCGACGATGAATACCGGCACCCAGAGAAAGGTTCCCCAGTTGATCTGACTGCCTGCCACGGGATATGCGTGCAGACTCTGCCAGACGAACACCCACGCCACCCATGACCGGGCGCGCTCCGCCGGCGAGGCCTGCCGGTCATGGAGCGGCGCAATCATGATCCAAGCCAGCGGCAGTCCATACACGAAGCCAAACTTCGCCATGTCGAACGTCGTGAGCCCGGCGCAGGCGGCCAAGAACCACAGTCCGGCGCCAAGCCGAACGGCGATCACCACCGAGGTGACCCACCCGGAGACGCGAGCGCGGGTGGCCGCCAGCGCGGCAAAAGCCAGCGAGCCGAGGGCCAGCTCCCGTGTCATCGGCAGCCATTGAGCCGGAATTTGGTAGACACCCTGATGGCGCAAGGGATCGAGCAGGATGCCCTGCATCAGCTCAACCAGGGTGGAGCCACGCCAGTAGGTACACCCGATGACCACCGCGGCTGCCAGCAGACCGGTTCCCACCAACCAACCCCACGTGGCGGGTCCATGCTCCGGCCGCCGGGATCGATACAGCTGGTGCACGAGCGGCAACGCGGCGGCCGCCACCAGGAAGGCGAAAGTGGCGACCCAGGGGAGGGAATAAGGGGACTGCATCAGCAATCGTGGCAGGAGCAAGCAGCTCACCGCCACGAGCAATGCGGCATTGCGACCCCACCGTGCCTCTCCCGTGTTGACCAACATCCAGGCGACAGCGGAAAACACGAAAAGCGCGCCAACATTGATCTTGGTCAGGACCATAGCTGCGCCGATGACGCCCGCCACAATCGCGAACGCCGGCGGTCGTTCACGCTCGATGGCCCAAGCCCCCAGGGCGGCGCCAGCGGCGACCAGCAATGTCAGCAATCCTCCCGGGTGCGAAGGCTCGTTGATCATGACCCATAAATAGACAAAGGTCAGGCCGGCAGTGGCCGCCATGACAAGGTGCGACCGGGTCTGACGCCAGGCGAAAGTCGCACAAAAAGCCGTCGCTCCCATCCAGTGGAAAAGGGTGATCCAGCGACTGGTGTCGTTGTCAAAAGTAAGTCCAAGAATGCGGGCAAGCGCGTCATAATAGTTGAAGAAGAACGGTCCATACTGGGTGAAAACCTCACCGTAGAGACGACCGTGCGCGGCAAAATTACGCAGCGACCAGAGCACATAGCCTTCATCGTCGTAGGCCATGAAGGTGGTGAACAGCAACCAGTACCCGGTGATTGCCAGCGCGGAGGCGAGCAGGATACCGGCAAGAACTGGCAGCACCCTTTTACTCAAGGCCGGTTTTGCGTTTCACAATGTAGTTGGGGCGACGCTTCACTTCGTCGTAAACGCGGCCAAGATATTCTCCGAGCACGCCGATGCCGATGAGCTGCACCCCGCCGAGGAACAGCACGAGGGTGACCAGCGTCGTAAATCCCGTCTGGGCGATCTCGATGCCGAGCAGGCGGCGGACGATGAAAAACAGGCCGACGGCGAAACCGAGCCACGCGATGAACAGCCCCGCATACGTCAGCAGCCGCAGCGGCAGATAGGAAAAACTAAAGACGCCGTCGAAGGCGTAACGCACCAGCCGGCGGAGGGTCTGCTGCGTCTGGCCGGCCGCGCGCTCCCGCCGGTCGTAGAGCACGTCGGCGCGGGGAAAGCCGACCCAGGCGCGCAATCCCGGGAAAAACCGGTTGCGTTCGGAAAGGTGATTGAACGCTTCCACCGCCGCCCGGCCGAGCAGGCCAAAGGTGCCGGAGTTGGGCTCGATGGGGTAATCAGTGAGCACCCCGAAGAGCTTGTGGAAAAGATCGAAGGCCACCCGGCGCAGCCCGGTTTCACTGCGGGTGCGCCGGACCGCCCGCACCACCTCGGCGCCGCCGTGCCAGGCGGTCACCAGCTCCGGAATCAGCTCGGGTGGATCCTGCAGGTCGGCGTCCATCGTCACGACGGCATCGGCGCCGGCCGCCGAGGCCAGACCGGCGGCCAGCGCGCCCTGAAAACCGAAGTTGCGCGAGAGATCGACCAGTTTGAAACGCGGGTCGCGGGCATGCTGCTCGGCGATCAGAGTCGCGGAGCGGTCACGGCTGCCGTCGTTCACCAGGACGGCCGACCACGCACAGCCAGGCTCACGATCAAACACCGCGGCGAGCCGCTGGAACAGCTCCGGCAGCACGGGTTCCTCGTTGTAGACCGGGATGACAACGACGATGGTATTTGACACGTTTACGAGACCACAGCGCAGATCGGATGCAGAGGCAACGCCGTTTCTAAGGGGCCGGCACAACACCCGGTGGGCAGCGAACATTGCGGTCAGCCGCGTCAGGAATCCATGGAGTGCCGCTTCATTGGGAAAAAGCGGAACGACGGCCGCGGGGGAGAATGGGGTTGTTCCAGACAGGAGCGAAATCCAACTGCCGTTTTTGGGTTGTGAAGGATGATTTCCTCCGGTAGTGCCCGCTATATTCTTTTCGACCATATCAGGCAGCGTCACTCCAGTCCCACGCTTTAACGGTCGCAGCTACGACGGAGGGCATATAGCCGCGCCGGTTACGGCGCGGTCGTGCTTCATCCGCGTGGCGTGCATGAACGGGCATGGTCGCCTCGCTAGGCCGACCAGCATGCGGCACGCGGAACAATCACCACGATGTTCGCCAATCTCATCGCCGGGTTAATCGCGCTCGTGCTCCTCACTGCGCCCGGCTGGTGGATAGCTCGGCGACATCGACTGCCGTTGCCTGCACTCGCGGGATTCGTCGGCGGCGGCGTGCTGCTGCTGACGCTTGTCCTCGTGCTGCAACTCGCCGGCCTCAGCCTCACGCGCCGCACGCTCGGCGCCGCGTGGCTGATCTGGTCGCTCGCCGCGTGGCTCGTTGTTCGCCGAAGCCCGCCTGGCGAAGCGCCGGTTCCAAACGCCGCCGCGGCAGACCGGCTTTCGGCTCTCGAACGGGCGATCCTCCTCGTCGCCGTCATCCCCATCCTCAGTGTAATCGTCTGGCGTGCCACAACGCATCCACTGTTTGGCGTCGACACCGGTTTTCGCTGGGGTCACCTCGCCGAGCTGATGTGGACTCAGGGTACGCTCAGTTTTTATCCGCCGGTGACGGACGCCGACTACACGTTGTACGTGTGGCCCGACGGCATTCCGCCGCTCGTGTCATCACTCTATTTCGGCGTCTACGCCCTCGCAGGCCGGATCGCGCGCCCAGCCACTTCTCCGCTGGTGGTCGCGCAATTCTTGCTGCTTCTTGCGGCCACCGGCGCGCTCGCGCGGCGGTTTTTTTCCATCCGCGCCGCCGCGTTCGCCGTCGCCCTGCTCGCCGTCACGCCGCTGGCGGCGTGGGCGACCGCCATGGGACAGGAAACCGGATTCACCGCGCTTTCGCTCGTGATGCTGATGCTCTATTTGCCGCGTGATCGCACCGAGGAAAAACCCGCGGCGATGATCGCCGCCGGCATCGCCATCTCAGCCGGCGCTCTCGCCCGCCAATACGGCTGGGCGTTCGTGCTGCTGGGCGTGGTGCTTGCGATCCGGCGCGGACTTTCCGTCCGTGGACTCGCGTGGTTCGCCGCGCCCGTCCTTGTATTCGTCGTGCCGTGGTATGCCCGCAATTTCGCGGCGACGGGCAATCCGTTGTTCAACCATTCGCTCGGTGGATTGTTTCCGATCAACGCCGCACACGAACGCTTGATGGCCATCTATCGCGACGCTTACCGCTTCCTGCCGCAGCTGCGCGAACAGCCCGCCGTGATCTTCGAAAATTGCGCCGCGGTGCTCGTCGCCGGCCTGGCGGGCGCGGTGCTGTTCTTTCGCCGCGCGCGCGGATTGATTCTCGCGTCGCTCCTCGTGATCGCGCTCTGGTTCATCTCGGTACGCGACACCGCCGCCGGCCTCGCAAATTCGCTGCGCGTACTCAATCCGGCTCTGGCGATTAGCGCGGCTCTCGGCGGCGCCGCCTGCGCGCAAATACTCGCCGGACGCCGCCGCGTGCTCGCGCTCATCGTGATCGCCGCTCTCAGCGCCGACGCGGCGCTTCGTGCGCTGACGCTTCCCAACAATACCTATCGACTCGAGCCGGCGAAATGGCTCGAGGTCGATCACGCGGTCGAGGCGTTTCAAGACCGCCCGGTCTACCACGAACTCGTCCGTCGCACTGCCGGAGCGCGCGTGCTCGCACTCGGCCCCAACGTCTATCTCGCCAAGCTCGGCATGGCCGTTGAGCCGCCATGGAGCCCCGGCATGGCGTTCCTTTTCGACCGCCGCATCCCGGCGGCCGATGGGCGCGCGAGGTTGTTCGCATCGGGTGTTCGCTATGTGCTCATCGCGAAAGGCAGCCTTAACCAAACTTATCTGGAGCAATGTCCCGCGCTGGCCGAGGCGACATCGGCCGAATTGACGCCTGTGCTCGATCGCGACAATCTTCTGCTGTTCGCGCTCACCGATCCGCGCAAGGTGAATGGCCCGCGCTAGCCACACGCTTGTGCTCGCCCTTCGCCGACGAGTTTCCATGCTCGCACCGCTCCGCTCCATGCACGCCAGCCCGTCCATTTCCTTGGGCACGATGAGCCGTCTGGCGTCTGCGGTAAAATTGTCTTTGGGCCAGCTCAGAGAACGCTGCAATCAAAGCCGGTTCCTGCGGCCGGTGGCTCCCAGAGCCGTTTAGGCGACTCGGATGCCTGGCATCGTCAGGGCGATGGCAGCGGCCAGGACCACAGCGTCCACGCGCCGAATCGCACGCGGGTCGCGATCGGAGGCTGGAGCTGTAAGATGATGCCCCAGCCGTCGTCTTGCATCGCCGTCACGCACCAGCGCGGCGGGAAATTACGCCAAGCCGCGGCGCGCGTCGGGGCGAGTTGAGCGGTGTAGCGCACGTAGAGTCCATCTTCAGTGTGATAAAAACGGCGCTCGCTGAAGAACGTTACCAGCGGATTCCACGGGAAATATATCTGTCCAGGAAACTGCCGCGCGAGGTAGTCCGCTTGTCGCAAGTGCGCCGTGACCGGCCGAAGCTGCAGGTGCGGAGTGCTGAAGAGCTGCCCAGCGACGATAGCGGCCACACCCGCGCCGAGCAGCGCCGGGGCGATTGCGGTCAGGCGTATCCGCAGCGACGACGCGACGAAGAGGGCGCCTGTCGGTAGCAAATAGAGAAATCCGTTCAATGAGTTGGCCGTGCCGCCGATCTTCAAAATCGAGACCATGCTCGTGGGCAGCAAACAGAGCCAGGCGAGAACGGGCAGGAGCCACGGCGAATCGCGTCGCCACACGGCGGAGCGGCTAACGACGACCACGATGGCTGGGAGCACAAGGTAGCCGGTAAGGTGAGGCCACAAGCCGCGGATGCGCTCGAAGGAGTCCGGCCAGAAAGGCAGCCGCGCCGGCAATCGTACGAGATTGAGCCAAAGTGCGTCGAAGCCAAACCAGGCGATGAACGCAGCGCCCAAGGCCAGCCCGCTGGCTGCGCAGGCGAGAGCGTACCGCGCCGCCGCGCGCGGACCGGCAGTGCTGGCAAGCCAGATCAATTGCGCGAGCACGAGTCCGAGTGAAGTTTGTTTGGACCACACCGCCAGCGCGGTGCAGATGGCGGCGAGCACCGGCGGCTTGGCCGCCGCCGTGCGCGGCTGAAGCAAGAGCACGTTGGCGAAAAGGCCGAAGGCCAGCGCCGCATTGTCGGCCTGGAAATATAGCA